>PLPI01000055.1 GCA_003159495.1 candidate division FCPU426 bacterium
ATAAAACTTGCAACTTGCCTTTTTTACTTATATTAAAAATATAAATTGACAAATAGTATACAAGATGTATAATTAAGATGTCGTGTGAGTGGCAATTAAAAATATTGAAATGGAAATATTATTGTTCTTGGCATTAGATATTGAATGTATTAGAATAGTTTGTGATTAAAGCCACTATTTAATATTAATAGGTGAAGGATGAAAAAGAAAAATGTATTGGCTCAACCATTCCTAAAATGGGCAGGGGGTAAGAGGTTTTTGGTTCCGGAGATAAAAAAAAGACTGCCTGTTAAATACAACACTTATTATGAGCCATTTCTTGGCGGCGGAGCTGTTTTGTTCGCTTTACAACCAAAGAAAGCCGTAGTTAACGACCTGAATTCTGAAATTATCAATGTCTACAATGTAATCAAAAACGATGTTGATAATTTAATAGAGGAATTGAAAGATCATTTGAATAACCCGGAGTATTTTTATAAGTTGCGATGCCTTGACAGGGATGAAAAAAAATTCGGCAAATTATCAGACGTTGAAAAAGCCGCAAGAATAATTTATTTAAACAAGACGTGTTTCAATGGTTTGTTTAGAGTAAACAGTCAGGGGCAATTCAATGCTCCTTTTGGAAACTATAAGAACCCAAATTACATTAATGCGGAAGTATTGAAGGCTGTCAGTTTATTGTTGAATAATAATAAGATTGAAATTTGCAACGGTAGTTATGAGAAAATGCTGGCGAGGATTAAAAAGGGGGATTTTGTATATATAGATCCACCTTATGATCCGGTTTCTGACACAGCATCTTTTACGGGCTATAATCTTGATAAATTCGGCAGGGAAGAACAGAAAAAATTAAAAGGATTCTGCGATTTGCTGGATAAAAAAGGCGCTTATTTTTTGCTTTCCAATTCCTCAACTGACTTTATAAAAGAACTTTACGGAAAATACAGGATCGAATTTGTTCAGGTCCCAAGAATGATCAATGTTGACGCTTCAAAGCGGGGCAGGGTTGATGAAGTTTTAGTGAAAAATTATGCCGCCTGATTCTAAAAACGACGTTCAATGGGCCAGGATTTTTGATGATTACAATGTTATTGATGAAGTATCAAAAAAAGGCAGGTTCATAATAAATTCCAGCCAAATAAACAAATATCGTGAAAGCCGTTTAATGACAAAGTTTGATCATGCAATGAACCTGCCGGAAATTTTTAAAAAAAATCAATTGTCAATACTTCCCACAAGCAGGGGCAGCTATGTAATCGCAAAGCTTAAAACATACCAAGAAATTAAATACGACAACAAGAAACCAATTACTTTTACAAAAAGAACAGATCTGGAAAGCCTTGACTACAGCAATATTTATTCTGAATCTGCCGCAATAAACTGCGCTTTTCTTAGCGGCATTATTTATGATGTAACCGGCGAAAAGTGCGAACTTACAGTGAATGGCAGGATGTCAAGCAGGAATTTCAACTTTAAAATAGAATTACATGATGAGAATGAACCGATGACCGTCGAGGTGGATAATAGCCAATGCGAAATAGATGCCGGATTTGAGGGCGAGACTAAACTGATTTTGCTCGAAGCAAAAAACATGACTTGCGACGATTTTTTGATCCGCCAAATTTATTATCCTTTCAGACTGTGGAAAAACAAGATTTCCAAAAAGGTGATCCCCGTTTTTATGACTTACAGCAACAATATATTCAGTTTTTTTATTTATGACTTTACGGAAGAGGATAATTACAATTCTATAAAACTTATTGAACAGAAACATTATGTAATTGAGCCGGAAGAAATAAACATCGAAGATGTTAAAGATATTTTAAAAAGCACGGAGCTTGAACAGGAACCCAAAATACCTTTTCCCCAGGCTGATAAGTTTGAAAGAGTTGTTGATTTAACGGGACTGATTATGAACAAACAAATGACCAAAGATGAGGTTACATCTGAATACATATTCGATGAGCGCCAAACAAATTATTATACTGATGCGGCCAGATATTTAGGCCTGGTGGAAAAGTTTAAGGACGAACAAAAAAGCACCTGTTTTAAATTAACGGAAAATGCAAAAAAAATAATGCTGTCAAACTACAGGGATAAAAATCTTGCTTTAATAAAATGCATATTAAGGCATAAGCCGTTCAGGGAAGCATTAAAATACTATCTTGAAAAGTCGGAATCTCCGAATATTGAACAGGTTGTTGGATTTATGAAAAAAAGCAACCTGTATAAAGTCGGCTCAAATGAAACATATAAAAGACGCGCACAGACTGTTATAAAATGGGTTGAATGGATAATTAAAATATCCCGGGAGGAATATTAAAAATGTCGGGGTGGTGTTATGGAAAATAATGATATCCTTTCCGTTGATCTATTAAATGAAACGAATTATTTTGGTGAAAAATTTCCATGTAAAAATATCTCAAGAATTGATGATAAACGCACTAATCTTGAAAATTTTCAGCTTGAACAAACGACCGTATGGTCATTTCCTGAAAGAGGAATATGGGCGACACATAAAGGGGATTTTAGAGGAAATTGGGCTCCTCAAATACCAAGAAATCTTATCTTAAGGTATTCAAAAGAAGGTGAAACAATACTCGATCCTATGGTTGGCTCCGGAACAACTCTTATCGAATGTCAGCTCCTGAACCGAAATGCTTTTGGTTATGATATAAACCCGGAACATGTAAAACTAACAAAACAAAGATTGGATTTTGAAGGCTCAAACGCACAAATATTAGTTGAGGTCGGAGATGCGAGAAAATTAAATATGATAAAGGATGAATCAATAGATTTGCTCTTAACACATCCGCCTTATGCGGATATTATCGAGTATAGCAAAGGGACTATTGAAGGGGATTTATCGAACGTCGGTAATATTGAAAAATTTTGTGACGAAATAGAGGTAATAGCCAAAGAATTTTATAGGGTTTTAAAACCGGGGAAATTTTGCGCCATTTTGATTGGATCAACACGTAAAAAGGGAATGTTTATACCGATTCCACACATGGTTTTGGACAGATTTTTAAAAGCTGGGTTCAAGCTAAAAGAAGAGATCGTAAAAGAGCAGCATAATTGTAGTTCAACGCCATATTGGAAAAGCCAATCTAAAAAATTCAATTTTTTGCTGATAATGCATGAGAATTTGTTTGTCTTTAAAAAAGAAAAATAAGTACAAGGTATGCTTGTACTAATTGACAACCCCGGTTTGTATGCTATAATTCATTTATAAAGGGGGGTTAAAGATATGCATAAAAAATACCTGCTTGGGTTTGCCTTATTTATTTTAACTTGTGCTGTAATATCATCATGCAATACCGGGACATCTTCCGATCCTGCTGCCCCGGCAAATACAAACAATACAAATAGCTCATCGCCGACGCCCTGTGTTCCCGGAGATATACCATACAGCAAAGTCAATTTATGCATACTGAAATTATCCCTGACTCCGGTTCCCGATGTTAAAATAACTGACAATTACGGTTATTCCATGATTTATGGGGGCGGCCATTTAGCTTTGCCGGAAACTCCCACCCCGACCCCTGTTCCCGTTGATTTCACAAAGAAAATGATTATAGGCATAAATATGTATACAACAACCGCATGGCCCGTCAGCGGCAGCGCGACAATTGTTTCACAGCTGACCGGCATGACCACGGACTGTTCATCCATAACAATTCATACAAAGCGGAATTATCTGCCCGGATACTTGTCGGGACTTTTTTACTATGTCATCGACAAAACCGCCCTGCCGATATATATAGAAGAAACCGACGTGAATTCAGACGGCACGCAAACGGTGACAACGACGCCGTTTTAAATAGAAAACATTCCACCCATAGTTTTAAAAAAGCCTGGTTTCAGCAACTGCCCTGTTTGTTTTATAAAATCATTTGAATGGCCGGATGAAAAAATGCTGATTTAACTTGCCTTTGATTGTACTGGTGATAAAATAAGGCATTTAATAAAATCAAAGGAGAATTCAAATGGCGGCAAACAGGGACGTTAACGAGGCTTTTGACGAAATAATACTTAACAGGAGGTCTATCAGGTCTTTTAAGCCGGATGATTTGCCGAAAGAATATGTTGAACAGGTATTAAAGGCCGGGTTTGCGGCCCCTTACGCCGGCGCAACAGGATTTCCGCTGGATGAGATAAGAAAGTTCTTTGTGATAAAAAATGGTTCTGCCGCACACTCAAGAGTTGAAAAAATGATTGTTCCAAATATAAAGAAGAATTTAAAGAAGCTTAAATTTGCATCCGTGTTGAGCGGGGCTTTTGCGAAAAAGGCTAAGGCTTTTGTTGAAAGGCTCAAGATGATGGCTGAAAAGGGGATGCCGACACTGAAAACCGCCCCGTATTATATAATAATAGCAGAAAGAAAAGGCTTCCCGCCCGTTGAAAAGCAGTCCATGTCTTATGCCCTTGAAAACATGTGGCTTAAAGCTGCCGCGCTCGGGATAGGGTTCCAGCTTATTTCCGCAACAGGGACAATGTCAAAGGACAGGGAATTTATGGATATGCTGGGATTGAAAGTCGGGGAATATGAAATTGACGGCTGTGTCATAGGCTATGCCGCGCAGGTTCCGGAAAAAAGGATTGAAACCGGCACTGAAAAATATGTGAAGTGGCTGGAATAAAACAAAACTTGCCTAAACATCAAAAAACCTATATTATAATCCTGTTATAAAACTAATGAGGGTACTGTCGGAAAACCCGTTGCGTGTTTTATCCTGGGTATATGACATTTTTATTGGATTGTCGCCCGATATAATAGAGACGGTCTCTTGCGAGGCCGTCAGATGAGCGGCGCAAGGCCAATAAAAATGTCATATACCCAGGATCAGGTAATGTTTGCGTGGTTTTCCGACAGTACCAATTAAACAATAAGGCGGGCAGCAAAATGCGGGCCAGGGAACTGTTTTATTACCTTAAATATGGATTTTTTTCGCTGATATTACGACGGCATGCCCCGCTTGTGGCAGGGGCGGCGCTTACCGACGTATGCAACCTTTCATGCGCCCATTGCGTGGTGGCCAACAAAGGCAGGGGGCCGTACACATTTACCCGGATACTTGAGATATTTAATATGTTTTACAACCGCGGCGCCCGTATTCTTTATATCCAGGGCGGGGAAATAATGACATGGAAGGACGGGGATAAAAACGTCAATGACGTTATAAAAGCCGCGCGGGACGCGGGATTTTTCAAGGTTGCGGCCGTTACAAACGGGACATTCCCAGTTGATATCAACCCCGACGCCGTATGGGTAAGCCTTGACGGACCGGAGAAAATGCATGATGAAATACGCGGAAAAGGCTCATTTGCCCTGACTATCAAAAATATCAGGGACGCAAAACATCCGAATATATCCGCCAATGTAACGGTGAACAGGAAAAACATGGCGGGAATAGCGGAGTTAATTAAATTTGTATCCTCTGAAAAAAATTTTAAGGGCATCTCAATTAACTTTCATACTCCGTATCCCGGCGTGGAGGGGCTTGCCCTTGATAAAAAGGAAAGGGAGGCCGTGCTGAAAGATGTTATACGCCTGAAAAAAGAGGGGTTAAGGGTGCTGAATTCATTTTACGGCCTTAAAAAACTCATGACGGGCCGTTACAAGCGGCCTGTTTTTATGATACAGCTTATGGAAATGGACAGGGTTTTTGAATGCTGCTGGGGGAAAGACGATCCGGGTGTATGCGAAAAATGCGGCTACGGAATAATACCTGAGCTTTCGGGAATAGAGTCTTTAAACCCGGCGGCAATTATAGGGGCATTGAACCTCTTTAAAGGGATAAAAAAGTGAAAACAACCCCGGAACTGATATTAAAGAAAATACGTGGTATGAAGAAAATAACCATTGCGGCTTTTTCGGAACGGCTGTGGAAGTCGAAGGCAGTTGTCATAAATTCAGACGGAAAAATTTTTTGCAGGCTGGACGACGCGCTTGTGAAAAGGGAAATATCAAAAAATCCACGTATATCATTTATAGGTAAAGCCGGGGGCTCGGAGGTGCGGGGGCAGGCTATCGCTAGGGTTCCGGCGGATATGCCGGAAGGCGTCAAAAAAAAATCCGGGGATGATATATTTTTAATCGAACCCTACCGTATAATCATAAGCGGTCCGGGGTATTCTGAATCTGTCATTGAAAAATCAAGGTCGGGATGGCAGGTTATCACGCCGGGAGCCGCCTCAAAAATTGGCAGAGGTTTTAAATTCTGGATGGCGGCGGCTCGCATTGTATCGGCCCCTCTTTCCATAGTCCCGGTGCTGACGGGAACAATTATCGCCGCTGTTAACGGGCCGTTCCATATATTAAGATTTATAGCGGCGCTTGCCGGCGGCGTGGCGGCGCATATGGGTGTTAATTTATACAGCGACTACAATGATTTCAAAAAAGGCTTTGACACACCCGGGGCTTTATCTTCACATACCGGGGTTTTGACCAGGGAACTTGTTTCGCCGTCATCCGTGCTGGCGGCGTCTGTTATATGTTTTTTCGTAACAATTGCATCCGGGGTGTATCTGATATCGGCATGCGGATGGCCTGTCCTGATTTTTGGCCTGATCGGGATAGCGGCAGGGGCATCATATACGGGCGGGCCGCTAGCCCTTAAATACCGCGCACTCGGGGAGATTACAACGGCGTTTCTCATGGGGCCCTTGATGGTGGCCGGGGCCTATTTTGTCCAGGCCGGGCATCTGGCGGCAGAGCCGGTAATTATATCGCTGAGCCTCGGCCTGCTCGTGGGTTCGGTTACGCTTGCAAACAACATACGCGACATGGATGATGACTCCAAAAACGGATTTGTCACAATGCCGATAAAAGCAGGATTTGAAACAGCAAGGAGGATTTATTACGTTTTTTTGACGGCCCCGTACGTAATTGTCATTGTATTTATAGCGCTGTGGCCGCGATTTTATCCGGCCGCGGCAGTATTTTTCAGCCTGCCGTACATGATAAAGTGTGTCAACTGGATAAGATCGGGCGGAAAAAACAGCGCCCAGATACGCATAAGCGCGGTAAAAAATCCATATCCGCTGTATTCCATACGCCTTTATACACGTTTCTCCGCGTTACTGCTGGCAGGGCTCATGGCGGTGTTTTTTTTAACGCATCATTAATGCAAAAAAAACAGCCGCGGCAATACGGGTGTTCCGGATTGCCGCGGCTGTGTGGAAAATTTCTTTTACTTACTGCATAACATTCTGTCGGATGCCGGTGAAATCACGGCAAAATGCGCGTCCATATCCGTGAAAGAGGAGAATGAATATATTTTTACATCCGGCCGGTTTAATTTTATATCAAACCCGGTCTGCCTGCTCACGATGTTTCCTATATCCGCCATGGTGCTGTTGCGGGCGTCAAAGGATATCTTTTTTGAGTTCTTCAGGTCAAGAACCCCGTCTCTCCCGCCGGGCAGGTAAATTGTTCCGTTCGAAAAATCCACGGCAAAAGCGATAACCCCGGGAACCAGGAATACCAGACAGCAAAGCCCGTCCATAATGCAGACCGCCGGGTCGACATAACCGCCCCTCTGCCCGATGCGTTTCGGGTAAAGGATCGTGCCGCAACTGACGGCCTGAAGGATAAAAACCGCGCAAAGAAGCACTTTTAAAACCATGCCAAACTTTTTTAACATCTTACACCCCCGTTTAATATTAAAAATCATTTCCGTAAATACGGAAATATAAAGTCCGTTCTTTTTAGAGTTTTTGTTTAGGCAGCCGAATCATCAAGGAGAGCCAATTATAATTATTGCTTTAAAAAACATATACATCCAAAGTAAATAAAGGTTACCACTATTATATACAACCGTCAAGGGTAAAGCGTTTGACCCCTGTTAAAGCCCGCCGGACTCCAGGGATTTCAGGTTTTTCTTTATTTCGTCCTCGAGCGCCTTTGGCAGGCCGAATATTTTCACATCCATAAAGCCGCTGACTATGGCGGAAATGGCGTCCGCTTTCGGGATGCCGCGCGACATCAGGTACAGTATCTGTTCCTCGTCGATTTTTCCTATGGCGGCCTCGTGCGACATGTTCACGTCGGCAAATTTTGTGGTGAGTTCCGGCACCGCGGAAATCAGCCCTGTGTCTTTGAGCATCAGGCCGTCGCATTCAAGATGGGCGAATATCTTCGGGGAATTTCCCTCAAGCTTGCCGCGGGCCATTATGCTGCCGCCGTTTGAAATGGAACGGCTTATTATTTCGGCGCGGGTATTCTCGGCATTGAGCATCACGCGCGAGCCCAGGTCATATACCGAGCCTTCCGGAGCCAGCACCAGCGTGTTAAACTTGGCAATGGCCCCTTTCCCGGCAAGATCCGCTGCCGGGTACATCTGGGTGAGTTTTGTCTCGCGCAGGGCAATATAATTTGATATGTAAACCCCGCCTTCCTCAACCCTTATTGCCGAACGGGGCCTGACCTCGACGTTTTTGGCCCAGTCGTGTATCATGGTGTACATAAGCGAAGCGTTCTTTCCAACGAACATTTCAGTTACGCCTATGTGCATGCCCTCGGCAAGATAACTGGCCGCGGCGCAGCCGTTTATTATATGAAGGGAAGAACCTTCCTCGAGTATTATAAGGTTGTGGACCTTCTGCTTGAATTTGTCCTGTTTGACAAAAAAGCATGCCTGGAACGGCATGTAAGCCTTTACCCCGGCTTTTACCCTTATGAAATATCCGGACTGCGTATCTTCGAAGGCAGCGGCGGTGTATTCGTCCTTGTCCTTTTGTACCAGTGTCCAGAGTTTTGCCTTATATTCGGGATATTTTGCGGCGGCGTCCTTTATGGACATCATTTCAACGCCTTCCTGCCTCATGGAAACGTGGGTTACGCCTCCGTTTTCCATAACGAACGAGCCGTTCCTGTCCTTTTCGTCAAGGTTAATCCCCGACCTTTCTATTTTTTCCCGGTCTTTTTCATCGATTTTTATCATATGTCCTTGCATACGTCACACTCCCTGAACCCGTTTTTTTGTATGCCTTCAAAAAGCGTCCTTGCGTCATGCCTGCATTTAATGCGCCCTTCAAGAAGGGTATAACCCGCGTCGGCGTCCACAAAATCCATTATATATCCGGTGTGTGTGATTATCAGGGCGCTTTTTGTGCGGTGCCTGGGCTCAAGGTCGCGGCCGAGAAGGGTGCGTATTTTTCCGCCTATGAGCTTCATGTTTTCGATATCAACGCCCGATTCAGGCTCGTCAAGCATTAAGAATCCGGGTTTTTGCGCAAAAAGCTGGAGCAGTTCGGAACGTTTTATCTCTCCGCCGGAAAAACCGCTGTTGATGTCGCGGTCCATTAAATATTCGATATTGAGCGCCTTCGCCGCGACGGCCAGGTCGAGTTTAAGGCCGCTTTTTGAAAGTATTATCGAGGCCATTTCCGAAAGTTTTATGCCCTTTAGTGAAGGCGGCCGCTGGAAAAAAAGGCCGACTCCCAATTTGGCACGCTCATCAATTGGCATTCCGTTTAATTCAATTGAATTATATTTTATTGTTCCGCGGGTTATTTTGTACTGTGGATAACCCATTATGGTCATTAAAAGGGATGTTTTTCCGGAACCGTTCGGGCCGAACAGTATATGGGTTTCACCGTCGGGAATAAGAAGGTCTATACCCTTTAAAACTTCACTGCCTGAAATCTCAACGTGTAAATCTTTTATTTCAAGCATAACGCCTCCATGATGATTTTATTATCAACAGCATATCACAAAATATTTTTTTTGTAAGGAATTAATTGTATTTCATGGCGTGTAACAAAGTAAGCGGAACCCCGGGTCATAAAAAAACATTTGTTCCGCAAAGCGGGACAACCTGACGGGAATAACTTTCATATAGACTGGATTAATTTCCTTAGAACACGGGAAATTTAAAAAAATACCCTTAAAAATATGGCGGTTACCATACGGCATGGTATGTGCTTTATATGTATCGTTGTATTAAATAGCGGAGGTGAAAAATGGAAGGCATGACGGAGCAAAAGGTAAACACCATGATAAGTAAATATTCCATGGAGATTCATTTTTATGAGTCCCTTATGAAGAAACTCGACGAGGAAATGAGGCTGTTAAAGGAAGGCGGGCAGATTGAAAAGACAATGGCCGTGCTTGCCGAGAAATCAGTAATAATTTCCAACCTTGACTCCATTGAAAGGCAGATAAAACCCCTGAAAGCCGAATACCTGAGCGCCAAGGAAAAAACGGGTTTTTGTTCAAGGGACCTGGATAAACTTTTAATGAAGCTTTCATTCCTGCTCGAAGAGCTCATAAGCATACAGTCGCGCAATGCCGAACTGCTCCAGAAGAATATGGATTATACGAGGGTAAAGATAAATAACGTAAAAAAACGGGTCATGCTCGTTAATACATACAAACACACAAAAAGCGAAGGGCTTTTTCTACAGGAGGACAGGTAAAATGGAAGCTGTTGATAAAATACTTTCAAAGGCTCTCGATGTCATCTGGTCGAAACAGGAGGCGGTGGCCAATAATATAGCTAACGCCGATACTCCGGGATATGTCAGGCAGGATGTTGATTTTCAGTCGGCGATTGACGACATAATGCAGAATGAGGGCAATACGGACAACTGGACGGCGCCGGAAGCGCTGCCCCAGCCGGGAGTTCCTGTAAAACTGGAAAATGAGACCGCGGAGCTGGATGAGAACGTGGAACTTTACGATTCTGTATCAAAGATAACAGCGCTCCGCATGCAGATACTTAATTCTTCTCTGGGCAGTGCGTCATGAGCGATTTTTTAAAACCCATGGAAATATCCCTTACAGGGATGCAGGCGCAGAAAATGAAAATGGAACTGATAGCCTCCAACGTTGCCAACTCGGACACCATCATGACAAAGGACGGCGGATTTTACAAAAGGCAGACGCCGGTATTTGAAACGATGGTTGACGACGAGGGAAGGGCCGCGGGGGTTCAGGTCAAGGAAGTTGTCCAGGAACCAAGCGACGGCGTCCAGAAATTTGAACCGAACAACCCTTACGCGGACTCCAAAGGGTATGTTAAATATCCCGACATAAGCACTGTGCGCGAAATGACGGATTTGATATCGGCACAGCGCGCGTATGAGGCAAATATTGCGGTCGCATCATCGGTAAAAAACATGATTTCCAAAAGCCTTGAGATATGAGGTGAATAAAGATGAAAATTGACGGAATCAGCGCGGCTCCGGGTCTTGACGTAAGCAAGCTCGATATGCCGCTTGATGGAATGGACGGGGTTTCATCGTCGCCGGGCGCCGACAGCGGGTTCGCGGCCCCTGACATTGACATGGACTCGCTTATAAATGATGCGGTAAACGCCGTTGACGCGCCACAGCAGGACCTTACGGCAAAGATAGGAAACTTCCTGCAGGGAAAAGAAGAGCTTCACAATGTGATGATAGCCGCCGAGCAGGCGCGGTTTACGATGAATTTTACGGTAAAGGTCAGGGACAAGATAATTGACGCATACCAGACCATAATGAGAATGCAGGTTTAAGGAGGAATGAATGCCTATTGAACTGGCCAATTTACTGAACTCGGCAAAAAACTGGTGGAAATCACTTCAGCCCGGGCAGAAGACGGGGCTTATGATTACCGGGCTTATAGCGGCGCTTTTAGGCGGCGGGATATTTTATTGGGCGGCGACGCCGGAATATAAACCGCTCTTTACCAATTTAAGCGATACGGATTCCGCCAAGATAGTGAAAAAACTTGAGGACGACAAGGTGCCGTATAAACTCGACAAAAACACGGGCGCCGTTATGGTGGCCCAGAACATGCTCATGCAGGAAAGGATAAAAATAGCCGGAACAGGCATGTCCATCGGGGGCGGGGTCGGATTCGAACTTTTTGACAAGACAAATTTCGGCATGAGCGACGAGGAGAGAAAGATAAACTACCAGAGGGCCCTGCAGACGGAACTTGAAAGGACCATAGACAATATTTCCGGGATTGAAAAATCCAGGGTACACCTGACAATACCCGATGAAAAATTATTCGACGACGAACAGCCGCAGGCAAAGGCATCGGTTTACCTCAAATTAAAGTCCGGCGTGACGCTTGACAAGGAGCAGATACTCGGCATACAGAACCTGGTTGCAAGCAGCGTAGAAAGGCTCTCAACCGATGGAGTGGCGTTGATATCAACGGACGGAAAAATACTCACAGAATTCTCAAAAGGCGCCGATTCAGACATCAGCGACAAAAAACTGGAACTCACCAGCCATGTGGAGGACTATTACAGGAATAAAATACAATCTTTTCTGGATAATATCCTGGGGTCAGGCAATTCAACGGTGCGTGTGAGCGCGGATCTGCAGTTTGACAAGGTGGAAAAAGCAAGGGAATCACACACACCGCAGCCGCAGCAGGCCGCGGTGAAATCCGAAGATTCAACATCCGAGGGTGTGGCGCCTTCAAACGCGGCAATGGTCACAACAAATTCCACACTTCCGGCTCCGCCGGTTGTAAGGCAGAAAAAATCGGTCAATTATGAATTAAACAGTGAGTCGGAAAGAACGGTCGTAACGCCGGGAGATGTCAAGTCCGTAACTGTTGCCGTGGTGCTTAACGGTAAATATGACCAGAAATATCTGGACTCGCTTAAACAGTCCATAGCGGCCGCAACCGGAATAAACATCAAAAATGGGGATGCCATAGACATTAAGGCGATGGAATTTAAGGCGTCGATTTCAGACGAGGAGAAGGCAAAAATAGACTCTCTGGCCAGCCGGGACTATTATTTCAGCCTTGTAAAAGACTACCTGCCGGCTCTGGCCCTGATAATCATAGGCGTCTTTTTCGCGATAAACATGGGAAAAGGGGTGCAGGTACTCTCAAAAGGGATGTTTGTCCCGATGACACATGATAATGGCAATGGAAACGGGAATGGCAATGGAAACGGCAACGGGAACGGCCATGGAAAAAATGTGAAACCCGAGGACATACTAAAAATGGCAAGAGAAAACCCAAAAGAAGCTGCCAAGGTAATAAAGTCATGGATATCATAATAATGGAGACAAGATAATGGCCGCAACAATTGAAAAAGGAAAGGATTTCGCGAAGGTGGCGAAACTCATAGTTGCGCTCGGCTCCGAGTTTTCGAAGGATATATTAAAATATCTTAACGAGAACGAGGTTAACCGTGTAATAAAGGAAGTCATGGATCTCGGTGAAATTTCAATGGAAGAAAGGCTCGCGATCATACGCGATTTTACACTTTCCATGGTGGAGGCGGATGAAAAAAGCTCCGGCGGGTATACTGCGGCAAAGGAAATACTTTCGAACCTTTATGACACAAAAAAAGCCGATGAGATGATATCTTTTTTAAGGCCGGACGAAGGGCCGTTCAAGTTTATTGAGGAACTTGAAACCGAGAAAGTATTCGAAGCCATAAAGAACGAACCGGCGCAGATAATCGCGGTTATTGTTACATTCACCTCGGCTGAAAAAGGGGCGGATATACTGAGTTTTATGACAAAGGAAGTCAGGGCGGATATCGCAAGGCGCATAGGGGACATTGAAAAGGCCGAGCCGGACGCCGAGATGATAAATGAAATAATATCCATACTTAAGTCCAAGCTGGTCCAGAAAAAGGAAATCAAGATAAACGGCCTGGAAAAACTCATAAAAATACTGCACGAAGTCGACAAAAAACAGCTCAAGGAAATACTGGACATACTGGAAAAAGACTCGCCCGAAATGGCCACAATAATCAAAAAGGAACTTTTCAGGTTCGAGGACCTGAAGGCCATCGAGGACAGGTACATGCAGAGGATACTGCGCGAGGTGGAGGGAAAAGAGCTTGTCCTTGCGTTAAAGGGGGTTTCCGAGGAATTAAAGACAAAAATATTCACAAATATGTCGGAGCGCGGGGCCGAGATGATAAAAGACGACATGGAGGCTACCGGACCGTTAAAAAGGCAGATAGTCGAGGAATCCCAGCAGAAGGTCCTTAACGTTGTTAGAAAGCTTGAGGCCAGCGGTGAAATAGTGCTGGAAGGGGGCAATCCAGATGTTGTTGTATAGGATATTAAAGAATACAAAAAAGCCCCAGGACAGCGCGATAATATCGACGGCGTCCGGAATGGGCACGGCGGCGGATGATGCGGCCGCGGCGCAGGTCAGGGGAGAAGAATACTCGCGCGGATATGAGGATGCAAAACAGGAGTTTGAAAAACTGCTTGTGACGCAGACCCGGGAAGCGCAAATACTGGCGGAAAAAAAAGCAAGGGAGGGTTTTAAGGCCCTGCTTGCGCTTGTTTTGAAAAAATACGGGGCGCTTGAAGCCGGCCGCCGCTCGGAAAATATGAATGTCATCGCTGCGGTGCTGAAGAACATACTTGCGGATTCAAAAACCGACGAGGCGTGGATGAAAAGTTCAATCGAGGCGTCAATGGCTAATTTCTCGCAGTATGAAGAGGTTGACATATACCTCAGCGAGGCTGATTTTGACGCGCTTGCTGCAAGCGGGCTGGCCGTGGAACTTGAAAAATCACGCAAGGGCATCACCATTAAAAAGGACCGTTCGCTTTTGAGGGGAGATTGCATAGTGGAATCCGGCAGCAGGGCCGTGGACGCGACCATAAATGAAAAGATCAAGAATGCCGTGGAAAAAACAGCAGCGGGAGAGGAAATAAAATCCGATACAAGCCTTGTGACGGTCGAGGGCGTGGTAAAGGAAATAGTGGGCAATGTAATTGAAGTAGAGGGGCTTGAATGTTCAATTGGCGATATGTGCGACATATTCACAAAAGACAATAAAAAAAGGATAAAGTCGGAATCCGTCGGATACAGGGACGGAAAAAATCTTTTAATGCCGCTTGATGAAATGCAGGGCGTCGGGCCGAACAGCCGGGTGATTGACCTTAAACAGCAGTTCGAACTGGGCCTCGGCGGTGATATGCTGGGGCGGGTTCTTGACGGACTCGGCAACCCGATTGACGGCGGGCCGGCGATAAAAATAACGGAGAAGCGTTCCATATATGGAAAATCAACAACGCCGTTTGAACGCGACAGGATAAACGAAAGGCTTACGACCGGAATAAAGGCGATTGATTCCATGTTCACATGCGGCAAGGGGCAGAGAATGGGCATTTTCTCCGGAAGCGGAGTCGGCAAATCTTCGCTTATGGGCATGATGGCGCGCAATACATCAGCCGAAATTATAGTGATCGGACTTATAGGGGAAAGAGGAAGGGAAGTAAAGGATTTTATTGAAAAGGACCTGAAAGAAGAGGGGCTCAAAAGGGCCGTGGTTGTCGCGGCGACATCGGACAGAAGCGCGCTGGAACGCGTGCACGGAGCCATGGCGGCGACAACAATCGCGGAGTTCTTCAAAGACCGCGGCATGAACGTGCTTTTGATGATGGATTCAGTCACGCGTTACGCGACGGCGCTGAGGGAAATAGGGCTTGCCACCGGCGAGCCGCCGTCGACAAAGGGTTACACACCATCTGTTTTTACAAAACTCCCGAAGCTCCTGGAACGCTCGGGAAATTTTGTGAAGGGCGGGTCAATCACCGCGTTTTACACGGTGCTCGTGGAAGGCGACGACATGAACGAGCCAATTGCCGATTCAGTGCGCTCAATACTCGACGGACACATAGTGCTCTCCAGGAAACTTGCCACGCGCAACCATTATCCGGCAATCGACGTGACGGCGTCCATAAGCAGGCTTATGACCGACATAGTCCCCGAGGCCCAGGTAAAAACAGCCGGAAAGGCAAAGGAAACAGTCTCAATAATGCAGGAGATGGAGGATCTAATAAATATAGGCGCCTATAAAAAAGGGGCCAACCCGAAGGTCGACAACGCGCGCCGTATAATCGAACAACTGAACCTGTTCCTTAAACAGGGAATAAATGAAAAAAGCGACTCGGTAAAGGGGCTGTCAGATCTTGAAAATATATTGAAAATGGAGGCTAAAAAATGAGCGCATTCAAGTACAGGTTTGAAAAAATACTTAAAAACAAGGAACATAACGAGGATGAGATAAAAAAACAGTGTGATTCGGCAAGGACGCTGATAAGCCTTGAGAAGATCAAACTCAACGTAGCCGCTGAAAAAGAGATGCTCATGAGGCAGACTATGCTGAAAAATAGTTCATCGGGAAAACGCACCATCCAGGACATGAACGAGATAAAGTCGTTTCACACATACCTGGTTTACCTTGAAGAATTTATGAAAAGAAAGAAAGAGCAGATAGCCGTACTTGAGGCAAAACTTGAAGGGCTGCACAACGAGCTCACGGCGGCCAGGGTGGAAAAAATGACATACGAGAAGATACGGGAGAGGGATGAGAAAGTCTTTGGCGACACGGAAAACCGGAATGAGCAGAAGGCTTCGGATGAATACGCGGTATTTAAATTCAGGGCGCAGAGCGCGGGATTAAATTAGGAGCGCGTATGAAAATACACATGACGCAAAACGCCTCAAACCTTAAAGCTGTGAAAGAACCGGCTGAAAAGACGATTCCGGATATGATAAAATCGGATCCGAAGGTTTTTAAAACCGCGCTTATTTCAGCCTCGGAGGAGGAACTTGCCGCTTTAAAGGACGCGTATGTTAAAAAAAGTGCGGATAAAGACGAGCCGGATCTTGAAGAGGGTAAAAAGAAAAAAAACAGCGCTTCCGCAGGCAGCAAGGCGCAGGAGTGTGAAAAGGAAAAAGACGGGAAAAAAACAGAATCAATCCCGGCATTTTATTCAGCGGCTCTTACGGACGCCGTAAATACGGCGATTCAGCCTCAAAAGGCGGCGGTAAACGTAAAAACCGCCAGGCAGTCAGCCTCAATAAGCGTGGAAACACCGGCGGATACCGGATTAAAAAACACGCCGGTCAATTCAACCCGCAGTAAGCCGGTCGGGATCGAAACAGCCGCGGTTAAAACGCAGGAGGAACAGCCGGAGCAGGAGACCGCGGCGTCAAAGACCGGAATAGCGGTAACTTCGATATCCATAACGGCTTCACGCGCAAAAAACAATGATAATTCAAAATCAGATGATACGGCCGGACAGAACAGGGATAATATTTTTGCGCCCGGGCAGACGGCCGCCGAAAGCGCAAAACAGGGGGATTTTCAGCCGGCGCTGGACGCGGACAAATCGCAGGGAGCCCAGCAGATAATAAAGACAATGGGGAGCCAGTTAAAGGCATCATTTGAAAAACCGCCGGAAAAAGGGGTTGAATATACCGCTGTTATAAAACTTTCCCCGCCGTCGCTCGGGGCTATGGAAATAAGGACTGTTTTAAAAGACGACAATACGATAAGCGTAAAAATAACAGCTTCAAAACAGGACACAATAACCATGCTTACCGCAAATTCAGATACGCTGAAAAATGAGCTGTCAGGAGTCTTTCAGGGAAACGCGGGCGGGCTCGACGTAAGCGTGGGTTCGCAGCAGCAACAAGACGCTGCCGCACAGAATTTTAACGGCGATGGCCGGCAGAATACGGGAGAACAGACGGTTTATCAGGAGAGCGCTTATATACACAGCGCCCCGGCGGCGGCGCATTATACGCCCGCATATGCTGAAAAAAATGAATACCTTGTTTAAAGGAGGAAGTATATGTCGACAACAGATCCGGTAACAGGAGTTACATCAACGGGAACGGGAACGTCCGCAACGGACTCGACAAGCGCTACGCAGACCCTGGGCGAGTCTGATTTTCTGCAGTTGCTTGTCACGGAGCTTCAAAACCAGGATCCGCTTAATCCGGTCGACAACAAGGAATTTATCGCGGAGCTGGCGCAGTTTTCCAGCCTCGAGCAGATGCAGAATATGAACACAAGTTTTCAGACACTGCTAACCCAGCAGAGCCTTTCACAGTTGAATTTTGCCGTAAATCTCGTGAATCACAACATTGTAGGAACGGACAGTTCCGGCAACCAGGTGACAGGCGCGGTGACAAATATAGATTACAGTTCAGGAAACACGAGCGTGGTAGTGAACAACACGAGCGTGAGCCTTGCCAATATAATAAAAATATACTAAAAATTAAAAAGTTTAAAGGAGGCGGTTAATTATGATGAGGTCATTGAACGCGGGAGTTTCGGGGCTGCAGCAGTACCAGGAAATGATGGATGTGGTGGGCAACAACATCGCCAACGTGAATACAGTCGGTTATAAGGCAAACGAAGTCACCCTGGAAGATATGATATCGCAGACTGAGGCCGGGGCCATGGCGCCAACGGACGATTCAGGCGGAACGGATCCCAGGCAGGTCGGGCTCGGTGTTACCAGCGGCACAATCAGCACGATATTCACACAGGGAAACCTGCAGACAAGTTCATCGCCAACGGATCTGGCAATTCAGGGAAACGGATTTTTTATCCTGACACAGGGCAACAGCGCGACGCAATATTATACAAGGGATGGGTCGTTTAATGTTGACGCCAATAACAACCTTGTAAATCCGAGCAATGGAATGGAAGTACAGGGGTGGATGGCGGACGCCAACGGGGATATTAATACCAGCGCGCCGCTGCAGAATTTAACCATACCCATGGGAGAATTGATGACATCAAAACAAACCGACGCTGCATCTTATGTGGGAAACCTTGATTCCACGCAGACTGCCGGGCCCACATCGGATTACCAGAACACTCTTCAGGTTTATGATTCCCTGGGGAACAGCCACCTTGTGACGGTTACCTTTGAAAAAACAGCGGTGACGAACGAATGGCAGTGGACAGCGTCGGGGCCGGATATAACAGTGGGGCCGGACAACACCGGAGTTATTGATTTCGATACCAATGGAAATTTTGTGGACCAGACGGGCACGCTTGAACTGGATGTTGCGGCGCAGGGAGCGATGAGCCCGCTTGACATTAATCCCAATTTCAGCGGTGTGACACAGTTCGGTACGGCGTCGACAATTACGGTTGGCAGCCAGGATGGTTATGCGCCTGGAGTCCTTCAGTCATTTACCATAGGGCAGGATGGGTCAATAACTGGGGTATATTCCAACGGTTCGACAAAAGATGTTGGCCAGATAGCGCTGGCTTCATTCAGAAACCCCGGCGGATTGGTCAAGGTGGGTTCGTCAAATTACCAGTCCAGTCCGAATTCCGGTATAGCCGATATTGGCGGCGCAACAACCGGATCCAGGGGCAGTATTATATCTGGAAGCCTTGAAATGTCAAATGTCGACCTGTCACAGGAGTTTACGAATATGATAGTTGACGAGAGAGCTTACCAGGCCAATTCCAAGATAATACAGACGGGCGATGAAATGCTCCAGACCCTCATCGGCCTGAAAAGGTAGCGTGGAAAAATGGTAAAACTAACAAGGCTCGACGGGACGCCGGTCTATATAAATGAAAATTTTATAGAGATACTTGACGCGTCCCCCGATTCCGCAATTACGCTTCACAACGGGACGACTTTTGTGGTTAAGGAAACGCCGGAAAAAATCCTTGACATGATAGAGAAGTGGAACAAAAAAAACAGGACGGGAAGGTAAAATAAAATGGACATAATCACAACACTGGGGCTTGTCATTGCGTGGGCATCCCTCATTGGGTCGGTGGTTATCGAGGGAATAGAGGGCGGGTCGGGTGTCAACGTGTCCATGTTCGTCAAGATGGGCCCGATACTGCTGGTATTCGGCGGTACGTTCGGCGCGGCAATGATAGGGCTGACCAAGGAAGAGGTGATGGCCATTCCGTCGCATATAAAAAAGGCGTTTTTTAACTCCGGGGCGAACTGTCCGGACATAATAAAAATGCTTGTTAATTTTTCCAGGCAGGTGCGCCGCGACGGACTGCTGGTGCTTGAAAAACAGACAAAGAGCATAACGAACGAGTTTATGCGCAAAGGTGTTCAGCTGCTGGTCGACGGAGTTGACATGAACCATATAAGGCTCATCATGGAGACCGACATTATATTTTTAAAACAGAGGCATGCGGAATCCCAGGATTTTTTTTCGAAGCTGGGAGGGTTTTCCCCGACCCTTGGAATAATCGGGACGGTCATGGGGCTGGTAAACATGCTTTCAAATCTTTCGGATCCTTCGACAATGGGGCCCGCCATTGCGTCGGCTTTTATCGCTACCCTTTACGGCGTTTCAATGGCTAATCTGGTGTACCTGCCGATAGCCAATAAGCTGAAAAAAATCAGCGCCAATGAGGTCATCGAAAGAAGGATAATGCTCGAGGGGCTGCTTTCCATTCAGGCCGGCGACAACCCCAGGATTATTGAAGAAAGGCTCCTTTCGTTTATAGCGCCTAAACAAAGGGATGAGGGACGCAGTAAAAAAGGCGCCGCCGCAAAAGAAGCAAAATAACCGGTTAACAAAAGGGAGATAAAATGGCATCACAAACGCCGCCTCCGGGCGGGCTCAATGACGAGGACCACGGCCACGATAACGAAGAGCGCTGGCTGTTGACATACGCGGATATGATGACCCTGCTCGTGGCGTTTTTTATAATGATGTACTCGATGTCGGTGCTGAACCTGGCGAAATTCAAACAGATAGCCCTCTCGATAAAAAGCGGGTTTATGGGCGAGATGGAGGGCAAAAAGGGGCAGGCCGTGATAAACGAGGACAACAATATGTCCATACAGCCCATTGTGCTGACCAAATCGACTGCTGATGAGAGCGGCGGGGCAAAAAGCATGACGAACGAGACTTCCGCAGTATCCGCCAACGACGCGATATTCGCAAACCTTAAAAAACAGCTTATTGACCTTAAAATAAGCAAAAAACTGCAGGGTTTGATTGATATACAGCAAAAAGAGGGAAATATTTATATTGTAATAATAACGGACAAGATATTCTTTAAGCCCGGCGACGCGGTTTTGACCGACCCTGCGAAAGAAATTTTGACGGATATAGGCGGGATGCTCAAGCCGCTGAAAAATGAGGTTTCGGTTGAAGGGTACACTTCGGTGACGCCTCCGGCAAAGAGTTTATACAGGAACAACTGGGAATTATCGGCGGCAAGGGCGGTATCGGTTATAAGCTTTTTTCAGAGCGAGAGCAAGATTGAGCCTGCAAGGCTTTCGCTGACGGGTTACGGACAGTGGCGGCCGGTTTTCGGGGCAAAAGATACTGATGAGAAAAACGACAGGGTTCTTATCGCCGTTATGAAAAAAACATTCAGGGGAGGTAAATAAGATGGCTGATGAAGCGCAAAAACCCAAAGAGGAAGCGGTAAAAAAAGCCGGGGCGCCGGGTGTGATGGTGCTGGCGGCAATTATGGTGGGAGGGGCGTTTTTGTCGTCGTTTTTGACGGCAAAATTTATCTCTCCGGGTGCGGCCGCGCCGGCCGCAAGTCAGGCCGGAAAGGATCCGGCGAGCCTTCCAAAAGACAAGGCCAAAACCGTCACTACATTTTATAAGCTGGGCGAATTCATTGTAAACCTGGCAAACAAGGAAGCAACGCGGTATTTAAAGACAGATATAACAATCGAGATAGTCGACTCCAAGGATGTTGAAAAACTTATAAAAGAAAAAGAGGCCATGTACCGAGACGCGATAATCCAGAAACTCAGCGAATACTCCACCCAGCAGTTGGGTACGCCGGACGGCAAGGAGAAAATGAAACAGGACCTGATAGCCGCCATATCCGGGCTTGACACGGCAATAAAAGTGGTAAATTTATATTTCAATTCCCTGATGATGCAGTAAAAAAGGAGGGGAAAAATTGATGGCATTAATTGAGAAAAAAGAGAACGGAGTAAAACTGTACGATTTCAAGTCGAACATACTCCTGCAGCCCGATGAGTTGAAATCCATAAAATTCCTCGCGGAGAGCTTTACGGAGACGCTTTCGTTCGCTTTTTCCGGCCATTTTAAGAGGCCCTTCACGGTCAAATACAGGGAAACAGTGGTCAATAAGTTCGGGCAGGCCGCGAAGAAACTTAAGATGCCCGTAGTTATTGCCAGGGCCGGGATAGAGGGTATGGAAGGCGAAATATTTATGCAGATAGACAGGAACTTAAGCTACCTTATGACCGACGGATTTTTGGGCGGCGACTCGGTGAAATGCGAGGAGCGGCAGGAAATTACGGCCATTGAGGAGAGGATATTGTTCAGGACCTGCGACAGGATACTGCGCCACTTTGAAAGGTCGCTTCCCAGGAACCTGAAGTATTCATTTGAAATAAAGGAAGTTATAAAAAAAGCGGAAAACTTCGAGATACACTCGCTTGATGACCTTGTAACCACCATACATTTTGACGTAACCTTTGCGGATAATCAGGGGGGGATAATGCTGGGATTTCCATCCTTCCTTCTGGAACCGGTGCTGAAAAAAGGGCTCAAAAAAATTCCCCAGCAGGAAAAAAAACCGCCCAGCCAGGATTCGATAGAGGCCAGGGCAAGGCGGCTCAATAATGTACCGCTTGACTGCAAGGTCGTCCTGAGCGGAATAAATATCAGATTGAAGGACCTTGTCGATATACAGCCCGGGGATTGTGTTACGCTTGATCACGACATTTACAAACCGCTCATTGTGATGATAGGTGGAAAACCCAAGTTCCTGGCTATGCCCGGGCTCCGCGGGAAAAAAATGGCGGTCAGGGTGACCGACTTTATAAAAGGAGAAAAAACAAATGGATGAGGTTAAAAAGGCCGAGTTCGCCGCGATTGAGGGTGTGGAATCCGCCGGGGTAAAAGAGGCCATTACCAAGGAAAAGATAGAGAAAATACTCGATGTTACACTGGGCGCGACGGTGGAACTGGGCAACACAAAGCTGACCCTTGAAAGGGCACTTAACGTGGATGTGGGCACTGTTATCGAACTCGACAAGGTGGCGGGAGAACCGGTTGATTTTTACATCAATGACAACCTTTTTGCGCGCGGCGAGGTGGTGGTAATCGGGGAAAAATATGGAGTGCGCATAACAGAACTGGCATCGGGTTCTGCTGTAAAGGCGGCAAAGCTGTGAGAAAAACAGCGGCGGCATTGATGCTTGTCCTTTTGCTTTCGGGGTTCTGCCTTGGAGGCACAACACCCACGGCAAAAGACTCCGGTTATGAATACAAAGGGACCGGATACCTGACCGTCGTTTACGCGTTAAAGGTAATTGTAGCGATTTCTATTTTAAGCGGAATCGCATACGGCGCTTTAAAATTAATGAAAAAATACAACCTGAATCCCGCAGCGTTCAACGACGAGATAAAACTCAAGGCGGTCAAAACCATACTGGGCGACAAGAAGGCCGCGATAATTGAGGCACGGGGCAGGGAATACCTCGTGGCCATATCGAGGGATAATATTACCCTCATTGCCGCGCTTGAAGGGGCCCCAAAAACAAAAAAGGGCGCGTCGAAATGAGACTCAGAATATTGCTCGCGGCCGTGGCAATACTGGCGCTTTTCACACCTGCGTTCGCCTCCGATTCCATAAACCTGAATATAGGCGTCGGGTCGTCCAACGGCGGCGGCATCGTCAATTCGCAGGGCAGTAACGTCTCAATAAACCTGGCTGAGCCGTCCAATGAAAAGGAATTATCAGGGGCGGTAAAGGCTTTAATAGTCCTGACAGTGCTGTCGCTTGCTCCGGCCATATTTGTGCTGTGCACATCATTTATCAGGATAATAATCGTGCTGTCGATATTAAGGCAGGGCATAGGCCTGCAGACGCTTCCGCCAAACCAGGTGCTGGTTGGTTTCGCCGTCTTTCTTACCATATTTAACATGCTGCCGGTAATTCAGCAGATAAATGTGAACGCGGTAAAACCATATTACGCCAAACAGATTTCATGGCAGGAGGCGCTCGACAGCGGGACACAGCCGCTCAAAAAATTCATGCTGGCGCAGACAAGGGACGAAGATCTGTCGGTATTTTTATCCCTGGTAAAGGAAAAACCGAAGTCGAGGAAGGACCTTTCAATATTTGTGGTCATTCCGGCATTCGTGCTGAGCGAACTTAAAGTCGGGTTCGAAATAGGCTTCATATTATACATACCGTTCCTTGTGGTCGACATGATAGTTGCGTCCATTTTAATGTCCATGGGCATGATGATGCTTCCGCCTATCATGATATCTCTGCCTTTCAAGATACTGCTTTTTGTGCTAATTGACGGCTGGCGGCTCGTTACAGAGGCGCTTCTTAAAAGTTTCCATTGACGGCCCGGCGGCATCATACACGGGGATATTCCGGCTTAAAAAAATGAGAAAGGCGGGCAAAGTCGCATGTTAAATAAAAAATATTACAAAGGCAGCGACCTTTATTCGGACGGAGACGTTGAAAATGATATATTGAAGATTGTAAGGGAAGGTAAGGATCCTGAAAAGGCAATAGCCGAAGACAGCCGCTGGCCCATACTTTATCATCTTACTTCCACCAGGGAAAATTTGCTTGAATGGATACCTTTTGAAAAGAACGCAAGCCTGCTCGAAATAGGCGCGGGTTGCGGCGCGCTTACCGGACTGCTGTGCGAGAAACTCGGCAAAGTGACGGCTGTCGAGCTTTCGGCCAGAAGGGCGGAAATAACAAATGAAAGGCTTAAAGATAAAAAAAACCTTGAAATATACGCGGGAAACCTGAGCGACATTGAATTCGGGGAAAAGTTCGATTATATAACTCTCATAGGCGTGCTTGAATATGCCGGCAAGTACAAGAACTCGAAAAACCCGTATATGGATTTTCTTAAGGACGTCAAAAAACTTCTTAAGGATGATGGAACGCTTATTATTGCCATTGAAAATAAATTCGGGATGAAGTATTTTTCCGGCGCGCGTGAGGACCACACCGGAGCGGCTTTTGACGGCATACAGGGTTATACGCGCAGTGACGTGAGGACTTTCGGGAAAAACGAGCTGATCAGCCTTCTTAAAAGTTCGGGTTACGGTGAAAGTCATTTTTATTACCCCATGCCGGATTACAAATTACCGGGCGTGATATTTTCGGATTTCCGCCCGCCGAAAATCGGTGAGATAGGCAGGACGTTTTCTAATTTCGACAGGGATAAAGTGTCGGTTTTCAGCGAATGCCTCGGGTTTGAGAACGCGGTTAACAGCGGCGAATTCGGATTTTTTGCGAATTCATTTCTCGTTTTTTGCGGCAAAAAACCGGCCATTGATTTTGTCAAATACAATAACCTCAGGATGCCCGCATTCCAGGCAGCGACGGAGATCATGAGCGGCGGGGCGGCCTCGACAAAGAGAAGCTTGCGCGGGGACGGGGAAAAACACATATCGCGCATAGTACAAAATTTCTCAAAACTCGGGGAAAACCACGGTGATTTTAAAATAGCGGGATGCAGGTTTGAAGCGGGAAAAGCGGTTTTTGAGTACATAGAGGGCAGGTCGCTGGATGAACTGCTCTATGAAAACGCCGTAAAAAGGGATAAAAACGGTTTTTTCGGACTGCTTGCGGAGTTTAAAAAGAATTTTGATTCGCTGGACAGGTCGAAAATAAGCAATTTTAAGGCTGACGTCGGTTTTACGGAAATATTCGGGGATACGGCGATAGATTTTGACTTCGATTCCTTCAAGGTATCGGACATAGACATTATATTTGACAATATTATCGTAAAAGACGGCGCACAGGTGTTGATTGACTATGAGTGGGTTTTTGAAACCGTACTGCCGGTAAATTATATTTTGTTCAGGTCAATATTCACCTTCTGGAACAAATACGTGGAGCATCTGGACGGTTTTGTCACGCCCGAGGAAATATTTAATTTTTTTGGAATAGCCTTTAAAGAGATACCGTTTTACGGGCAGATGGAAAGAAAATTTCAGGCATTTGTCCATGATCAGCCAAGGCTCTCAAATCTGGCGGGTTTTCAGAAAAGAAGGGACGAAATAAAAATTTACGACATGGTAAAACATTCGGGCTACCTGGAAACGCGCGTGAAGGCGCTTAATATGGAAATGGAAAAGACAAGAAAGCTGATATGTGAAAAAGAGGATATTATAGAAAAACTCAGGGTAGAGCTTGACGGAATGAAAAAACAGCCGGAAAAGACCGCTTAGATGAAAAAATCTTGGCGAACATTGATAACCAGGTCGATATGATGAGATACTGTCAAGAGTAGTGTGTAAATTGATTTAGCCATAATAAGACAACTCGCCGGTTTCTTTCGAATTTAATTCAACAATCTGCAAAAAAATATGATGATACCGGATTGATTATAATATACAACAATGATAAAATGGCACTGTCGAAAAACCGGTTGCACGGTTTATCCTGGATATATGCGCGGGATCAAGCAACATTGGCGGGGTTTTCCGAAGGTACCATAAGGGAGCGATTGTTTGTAAAATGTGCAAAAGATAATGGCGGAAAGATGTTTTAGTCTGGCGGGCGGGTCTGCTGGATGACCGATATTTAGAAAAAAATGTAAGGTGTTCGTCTGCGTTGTGGATCTTGGCGTGCATGACCCGGTATTCAAAAAGCCATAACAGCCAAACTTATGGTATTATAAGCCGTAGTTTTTCGCAATATCAAAAGGTGGCTCTAAAAATGACGATAAGTATTTTTGCGGCAATATCATTTTTCACGGCAATAGCAGCTTTTCTAACCGGTATTTATATTTACCGGCAGGATCCCAGAAACCCGATGAACCAGACTTTTATGTACGGTTCGGCCGTTGTTGCATGGTGGGCCCTGTGCGAATTTCTTTACCGCACGGCGCCGGATGCTGTTTACGCCGCATTCTGGATAAAAATGTGTTTCGTATGGCCGTTCGGGCTCGCGTTCTTCCTTGACGCGATCATATATTTCCTGGATACGGATGCAAAAATAAAAATGATGCCGCGCATGCTTGCTTTATACGCGCCCGCGGTTGTTATTGCCTTAATACACCTTTTTTTTACGGGGCTGTACTTCGGGCCGCCGGTAAAAATGTGGTGGGGATATACGGTATCAAAAGGGCCGCTTCTGGGTGTTATAAATTTTTATTCCATCTTACTTTTTGCCGTTTCAGCGGCCTGGCTGCTCGTGTTTGCGTTAAAAACAAAAGACGCTGTAAAAAAGAGGCATGCTTTTGTAATAGCGGCCGGGCTTTTAACGGCCACCCTTATGGCATTTTCTGTCGGGATACAGGAGATTTTCTTTAACCGGCAGACTCCGGAACTCTCGACGGCGGCGATACTCGCGGGAATAATTATAATCGTATTTGGCTCGGTTAAGCACGGGGTTTTCTCGGTAAATGTTAAGAATTCAGCCGGGCACATATTAAACGTAATGAAAGAGGGGTTTGCACTTACGACCCCGGATATGCGCATCAAAACTGTAAATGAATTTTTCTGCCTGATGACGGGCTACCTTATGGAAGAAGTGGAAGGCATGAATCTGGGGTCATTTGCTGGGCTTAATTCCGATGGAAGAGGAGAATTTGAAACCCTGCTGAAAAGAAAAGATGCGGGCCTCATGCCGGTCGGCGCATCGCACACTGTTGTGAGGGATAATCGCGGCAATATTGCGGGGCATATTTTTGTCTTCGCGGATATTACGGATAAGAAGAAAAAACTTGAAATAGAGGCCGAATACAGGAAATTGATCCAGGGTGAGGCATCTAAAAATGAGATTATCAACGTTATTGGCCATGAGATGAAAACTCCGCTTACATCAATAAAGGGATTTTCATCGCTTCTGATAAGCGGGGCCGCGGGACGGTTGAATGAAAACCAGAGGGAATACACGGAGGCAATCAAGGCTAATGCGGACAGGCTGGTCGAAATGACCTCGGATTTTATAGATATAATCAGGATATCGTCCGGCAGGATGCCTCTCGTGAAAGAAAAATTCGACATGTCGGCGGTGGTGAATAATGTTTCGGACAAATTTAATTACATTCTTGCGGGTTCCGGGATAACCGTTACCGCCGGAAAAAAAGCCGTTTGTATGGTATTCGGGGATGAAAAGAGGCTTGAACAGGCCGTTTCAAATATGGTGCTTAACGCGGTAAAATTTTCGCAAGACGGTGACTGCGTGAAAATTTATTGTTCCGCCGCCGTGGGGACCGCAGCCGCGCAGGTATGGGTGGAGGATACTGGCAGGAAATTGTCTCCGCAAGAGGTCAATGAAATATTCGCCGGACTGCTTATAATAAAAAATAATCGTTCCACAAAAAAGAACCACGGGACACCCTTTGCGATGACCATTTCCAGGGCCATTGCCGAGTCACACGGAGGCAACCTGGTTTACAGAGATAACGGAACAAAAAAGGGCAACACGTTCGTAATGGAAATACCGCTGAGTTAACTTTTATCAAGAAAACGCGGTTTTACGCCTATCAACAGTAATTTCTGCAAGTGAAATCAAAAAAACAACACATGGAATAATTTCCACAAAATACCATGGAAAACAATCCATACTTTTCAGTAAAGGCCTTGTTTTTATAGGTTTTTATCCGGCATACTTCGTGCAATATGGTATACCTGCCATAATGTATATATTGATTTTCCGGAGGGAACCATGGGAACTGGTGATGTGATGATGATACTGAAAAATGCGGCGGCGGTTACATTTATTACGGTCGCGCCGATAATGGTTATCGGCCTGGTGCTTGGGCTTTCAATTTCCATTTTTCAGGCGGTGACGTCAATACAGGAAATGACTCTTACGTATGTCCCGAAAATACTCATCTCGCTTTTGTGCATAATACTTTTCGGCCCCTGGATGATGCAGATGGTGATTTCATTTTCCACAAATCTGATAAGGTCGATTCCGGACCTTGTAAAGTGAGGTACACGTGGAAGCATTAATACTGGTTCTAAAGTTTTACGTCCTGATGGCGGTCAGGATAAGCGCCATAATAATACTTTTTCCGGGATTTGGTTCCACGGGTTTCCCTGCAATCGCAAAGGTATTCATAATAGGTGCGCTGTCGCTTGTGGTCATGATGGGCACACCGGCAGTCGCCGCCCCGGTGCTTGCGGATAACATAATATTTTCCATATATATAGTCAAGGAGGCTTTCATAGGATTTTTTATAGGATTTCTTTCACAGATACCGTTCATGGCGGTCAGGGCCGCCGGCGATATGATAAGTTTTAACACCATGTTCTCGATGGCCAATGTTATAGACCCGACAATGGAACAGCAGGTGACCGTATGGGGGGAATTTTACAACATTATGGCAACCCTTGTATTTTTTGTCATGAACGGCCACCTTATAATACTAAAAGCGATAACCTTTTCTTTTGCCAAAATATCAGTACTCGCGCCTGTAATGCTTGATCAGGACGTCCTGCGGCATGTGACAGGTGTGGCAAGTTCCATATTTATAGCGGGAGTTTTGATAGCGGCTCCGGTTGCCGTCACCCTTTTTATGTCAAATGTAAGCATGGGCGTGGTTTCGAGGACAATGCCCCAGTTTAATGTATTTGTGGTGGGTATGCCGCTGCAGATTATGCTCGCTTTCATACTTATAATAGTTACCGTGCCGATGGATACGGAGCTGGTTGGCAACGTGATTGGAAGGATGTTCGGGGAAATCAACGGCTTAATAGCCGCTTTAGCGAGGTAAAGATGGCAGATTCGAGCAAGACGGAAAAACCGACGCCAAAGAAGATAAGAGAGTCCAGGGAAAAGGGGCAGTCCGCCAAAAGCAGCGAGGTTTCGTCCGTAATACAGATAATAGGATTTCTGTTAGTAGTGTTCATGTCTTCCCGGACAATGTTGTCAGTAATGATTAAGAGTTTTTATTCCTCCATAGAAGAGGCCGGGAGCGGAAAGGTCCTTGATTTTGACAGGGCGCATGCTCTGCTGACCGGGGGAGCGATGGCCGTGTTTTCCGCAATTACTCCGGCATTAATAACTCTTCTTGCGCTCGCGCTTGTTTCGGGTGTGGCCCAGTCGGGATTTTCATTCGCGGAAAAGGCTCTCTCCCCGAATTTTGGGAAGATAAACCCGCTGAACGGATTTTCACGCCTGTTTTCATCCCGTTCATGGGTTGAACTTCTGAAATCCATATTCAAGATCGGTGTTGTTTTTGCAATATTATACAACGTATTCATGACGGAAAAGGACCGCATTATGATGCTGTCCGGTACGGATGTTTACACGGTGCTGAATTATTCGGCCCATCTTTTTACGGAAATAATAAAAAAAATAGCCGTTTTTCTTATAGCGCTTGCAATTGTGGATTATATATGGCAGAAACATGATTTTATGTCGAACCTTAAAATGAGCAAACAGGAAGTCAAGGATGAAATGAAACAGACCGAAGGCGACTTGAGAACCAAGGCAATGATAAGAAACTGGCACAAACGCAAGATCAAGCACGCGATGATGGAGTCGGTAAAAAAGGCTACTTTTGTCACGGTAAACCCTACGCATTATGCGGTTGCGGTAAAATATGAACGCGGCATGAGGGGGCCAAAACTGCTTGCCAAGGGGGCGGACCTGATGGCCAAAAGAATAAGGGAACTTGCCAAAGAATACAAGGTGCCAATAGTCAAAAACGCGGAACTTACCCGTTCGATTTATTTTTCCACAGAGGTGGGCAGATTCATCCCGCCAAAACTATTTAAGGCGCTTGCAAAAGTGCTTGTGTTTATATACAGGATGGAAAGGGAGAAAAAAAATGGAAGATAAAAAACCGGTAAAACAGGGCGGAGCCACGGTGGCCGTGATGATAGTCAGCCTGATAATGATAATGATCATACCCCTGCCCCCTTCGCTTATAAGCTTTTTGATTGTTATAAACTTTACACTTTCACTGCTTATACTCATGATAACCCTGTATATAGGCAATCCCCTTGAATTCTCGGTTTTTCCCAGCGTGCTGCTGGTAATGACCCTGCTTGACCTGGCGCTTAATATATCCATAACCAGGATGATACTTTTGAGCGGCAACGCCGGCTCGGTCGTTTCGGCTTTTGGCGAGTTTGTCGTCGGCGGGAATGTGGTGGTGGGGCTGGTTGTATTTATAATAATAACAATCGTCCAGTTCGTGGTCATAACAAAAGGCGCCGAGAGGATAGCCGAGGTGGCGGCCAGATTTACCCTGGACGCCATGCCGGGAAAACAGATGTCCATCGACGCTGACTTGTCCGCGGGGCTCATAACGAACGAGGAGGCAAGGCGCCGCAGGAGGGAAGTTGAGGACGAGGCCGACTTTTACGGGGCAATGGATGGAGCCTCAAAATTTGTCAAAGGGAACGTCATTGCCGCAATAATAATAATATTTATAAACATTCTTGGCGGCATGGTTATGGGATATTTAAGGGGCGGGATGTCCCTGCTTGAAATAACAAAAATATACACAATCCTGACCATAGGCGAGGGGCTCGTGGCCCAGATACCGGCACTGGTGGTATCCATGGCGATGGGCGTGATCGTTACCCGCGCGGCGTCAAAATCAGACCTGGGGTCTGATTTTACCGCGCAGATATCAATGCAGCCAAAGGCGATAAAAATAGTAGCCGGATTCCTGTATGTGTTCGCCGCGGCCGGCCTTTTTACAAAATTACCGGTGTTCCCGTTCCTTTTAATGGCCATTCTGATGCATATAGTGTCCTCAAGGTTGAAAACGCAGCCGGAAACCTCAAAAGGAAGGGATGCCAGGGATGATAAAAAAAAGGACGGAGTCCCCCCGCTGTACAATATTATAAAAGTTTACCCGATAGAGCTTAACATAGGTTACGGGCTTTTGTCCCTGATAGACGAGAACAAAAAAGGAAATCTTCTGGACCGGCTTAAGCTCGTGCGCGAGAATGTTTCAAAAGAGCTCGGGTTCCTTCTGCCGCTGATAAGGGTTAAGGACAACAGCGAACTTACCACGAACCAGTACGCAATCAAAATAAAGGGCAATGAGGTGGCACAGGGGGAAATACTCATCGGCCATTATCTTGCAATGACTTCGAACAACAAGGAGACAAAAGTAAAGATAAACGGCCTCCCGACGCAGGAACCGACATTCGGCCTGCCGGCAATATGGATAATTGAAAAAGAGAGGTTAAAGGCCGAAACCGCCGGGTATACGGTGGTTGATTCCGTGTCGGTTCTGGCCACACATCTTACGGAAGTCATAAAGACATACGCCCACGAAGTGTTCACAAGAAAAGAACTCACGCAGATGATAGATATCATAAAAGCGGACAACCCGTCGCTTGTCGAGGATCTTATCCCGAATACGCTCTCCGCGGGTGATGTCGAAGCCGTGATAAAAAATGTCCTGAAGGAGAAGATTCCGGTGCGCGATATAGAGACCATACTTGAGGCGCTTGCCAACAACGGCAAGAAGATAAAGGATACCGGGGTCCTGACGGAAATCATCAGGGAGGCTATATCCCGCTCGATATGCAGCCAGTTCAACAACGGAAAAAACCATCTTACCGTCGTTGCGATGGATCCAAACCTTGAAAAGTTAATAACGGAAAATGTCAGGCAGGTGGACAATGACGTGGTATATTCAATCGAACCGTCGCTTATGCAGAAAATAGTTAAATCCATAGGCTCTGCGGTGGAAAAACTCCTCGCCGTGAGCCCCATGCCGCTCGTGGTGTGTTCCCCGAATGTCAGGATGCATTTAAAAAAGCTCACCGAAAGGATAATCCCGAACCTGAACATAATTTCCTACAATGAGATCGACCCCCTTTATAACGTCGAATCCGTTGCGATAATCGGGCTGCCCGAGGGGGCCGTGTCAGACAAGAATGTTATGGATTAATGGGGAGAAAATGATTATCATTAATGCGCCGGTTGTTGGTGAAACAGAAGAAAAACCGAGGAGGAATAATGGACGTAAAAGCGTATAAGATCCTGATAATAGACGATGACCCGGAGATAGTCTGGTACATCAGCAGCCTGATGAAAAAATTCGGGTATGAATTTGAAAGCTCTCCGAACGGCGAGGACGGGCTGGCAAAAATAGATAAAACATCATTTGATCTTGTCATACTTGATATCACCATGCCCGGGTTGTCGGGCGTCGAGGTCATGAAGCGCATGAACGAGCGGGGGTTTAAGTCGCCGGTAATAATCCTTTCAGCATATGAAAATGTCAATTTTGCGGTCGAGACGACAAAGCTGGGGGCCTATGATTACCTTGTAAAGCCGGTTGATGAGGAAAAATTAAGGGTGACGGTCCAGAATGCCCTGAAAACAAGGGAACTGGAAACCGAGGTCAAAATACTGCGCAATAAGATAAAGGCCGACGACCCTGACGGGGAAATAATAACCGGCCATCCGATTTTTATAAAAACAATAGAGACTGCAAAAAAAATATCGGGCTACGAGGTTTCGGTGCTGATCCTTGGAGAATCGGGGACGGGCAAGGAACTAATAGCAAGGACGATACACCGCAACAGCCAGAGAAAAGACGGCGCCTTTGTTTCCATAGACTGCGCCACGCTGCCTGACAACCTGGTGGAATCGGAACTCTTCGGACATGAAAAAGGGTCCTTCACCGGGGCCACCGAGGCGAAAACAGGAAGGTTTGAACTGGCCAACGGAGGATCTCTTTTCCTCGATGAGATAGGGAACCTTTCCCTGAATGTGCAGAAAAAACTTTTAAGGGTGATCCAGGAAAGGAAAATAGTGAGGATAGGCGGCAAAAAAACCATCGATCTTGATATCCGCATTATAACCGCCACTAATGTGGACCTGGCTGAAGCCGTTAAAAAAGGGGAATTCAGGGATGATCTGTTTCACAGGATAAACGAGTATTATCTTGAACTGCCGCCGCTAAGGATGAGGGGGGACGACATTCTGCTTTTAGCCGGAAGGTTCATACTGAAATACAACTTAAAATTCGGCAAAAATGTCAAAGACATTGATGACGAGGTAAAACAAATATTTACGGACTATTCGTGGCCCGGCAATGTAAGGGAGCTTGAAAACACGATAAAGCACGCTATTTTAATGGCTGATGCTGTTATCACAAAGGCAAACCTCCCCAAAAGCCTTACTGACAGGGTTATGATGGGAGAGGCCGCGGATTATTCCGGGAATCCGGAGGGCGCGGATGCAGGGACCGACGGAGAAATAATGTCTTTGAAAGACGCCTGCGGCAGGGCCAGGGAACACATAGAAAGGGAAATGATAATGAAGGCCCTTAAAAAGTTCAAGTGGAACAAAACGAAGGTGGCCGAGGCGCTTAAGGTGGATTACAAGACACTTTACAATAAAATGAAAGAATACGGGCTTTAAGGAGGCACAGGAAATGGCATTTATAACATTTTTCGCGCCGCCGGCGGCGTTTTTAGCGTGCGTCATCCTTGGAATACTGTTCCATAAATCGTGGGGAGGGGTGCTTGCAGGATCGGTAGTATTTTATGCCCTGACTTTTATACTGATGGCTGTGATAAATAAAATAACGGCTGACAGGATGCCTGTAAACAGCGAGGTGGAAAAATGAACGACGATGAAAGGATAATGTGGGAAAGGTTCAAACAAACGAAAAGCGCCGCGGCCAGGAACGAAATAGCCAAAAAATATATAAATCTGGTGCGGTTTGTGGTTGAAAAGGTCTATTTTGCATCCTCGCTGGCCAGCAAAGACGACCTTTTTAACATCGGCGCCATGGGGCTGCTGGAAGCTGTGGAGAAATACGACACGGGACGGGATATAAAATTCGTAACATACGCCTATTTCAGGATATACGGCAGTATAATGGACTATTTAAGAAGCGCGGATTGGGCTCCCAGGTCCGTCAAGGAAAAATCATCAAAACTTGAAAAAGCCTACAGGGCATTAATGGAACGCGGCATTTCAAACCCCACGGACGAGCAGGTCGCCGGGGAGATGAAAATGGATATGAACTCATATTACAGGCTTATAGACGGCCTGCATGTCAACAAGGTTTATTCGATAGACGAATTTTTTTCCGCTGACGGCGCGGGCTGCCCGGTATGTGCCGATGAAAACTCCGGAAACACCGAGCGCAGGGAACTGCTGGCGCGCATAATAGACACGGCCCTTGACAGCAGGGAACAATCGGTGCTGGCGATGTATTATTATGAAGGTTTCACCCTCAAGGAAATATCAAAGTCAATGGACCTTACTGAGGCGAGAATCTCCCAGATACACGGGCAGGCCATCTCCAAGATAAAGGCGCAACTATCCATTGAAAAAGTGCTGAATATATTTTAGAATTAGGCAAGTACGGCAGCGTGCCTGACAGGGGGTTTAAAAACGGGGCGGCCGAAAACAGGCGGGAAAAGGAAAATATGCAAAAAAAAATTCTTATAGTCGACGATGAACCCGATATTGTAAAAATAATCAAGATAATACTTGAGATAGAGCCGGGACAGTATGAAGTGCATACCTCCAGCGACGGCAGGGACGCCCTGAAAAAGATATCCGAGTTCAGGCCGGATCTTATTCTCCTTGATGAAATGCTGCCTCTTTTAAAAGGCAATGAAGTGGCGAAAATAATCAAAAACGACCCCGAACTCAGAAAAATACCCGTCATAATGGTAACCGCGCGGCACCTGCAAAAGGACAAGGTGGACAGCCTGGAAAACGCGATGGTGGACGACTATATAACAAAGCCTTTTGAGCCGGAGGAACTGCGCGCCAGGATAAAGGCCATGCTCAGGATTAAAACACTGACCGACGAGCTTGAGGCCGCAAACCGGTCCATGCAGGAACTGTATTCAAGGGCGGCCGACACGGCCGCGATGCGCAAGAGAATGCTTGACGAGGTGCTCAGGGGCATGCCGTTTGCCGTAATGCTGACCGACGGGGAGATGCAGATACTTGAGGCGAACTCAAACCTGTATGAGATGCTTTCAATCGACCAGGGGCGCATAATAGGCGCTGATGCGTCGGCCCTGTTTGGCACCAGGATAAAACGTGATGTAACCCCGACCATGGTGCAGTTTTTTGCCCCCAAGAAAGGAAAATTATACCTGGAAATCAGCTGCGTGGAAATGGATGACGGGCTGCGCTGTATACTTGTCGTAAATGACAGGACGCGCGAACGCCTTATGAACAACATACAGGTGCTTTTCAGGCACACTCTCAATGAATCAACGGGAAATACAAACACCGAATTTTTCAAAAAACTGCTCGGCGAGGTGAAAAGTTATTTTTATGCCGAAGCCGGCGCGGTTTATATCTTTGACGGGGACAACATTTACAAGGGCGCAATGGCGGAACAGGGCGGGGCGGAGAAATTTTCGGACGCGGAATTGAAGGTTTACATGCCGCAGGTAAAAAAAGCGATGCATCAGCGGCCCGCTTATATATCCGGGGCCGATATAAAAAAGTACATGGAGGACCCTTCCGGCCATGTGACGAATATTGTGGCCATACCCTTAAAGGGCATGGAGATAAAACTCGGCATCCTTATGCTTTACAATTCACCCGGCATAGAAACATCATTTGAATATAAGATAGAAATTATAGACTTTATCGTAAGTATTGTGAGCGTGCTTTATAAGAACATGATGCTTGTCGGCAAACTCAACAAGGAAAATATACTTGTCAGGAGCCTTATAAATATTTCGCAGATAATAAATTCGACCATGGAATACAACAAGCTCATCGGAATATTCGTTGAGATAGTTTCCCAGTTTATAGGATCGGAAACAGTGGGGCTGTTTTTGTTCAACAAAAAAACACACAACCTTGAGCACATACATTCCAGGGGTTATTCCAGGGAGCGGATGGAACTCTATTCGAAGTCGCTTATCAGCAGGGATGAAATAGAGAATTACGGCAGGGATGAAGCCGCGGCCCTTGTGAACAATGAAAAATTTGCGCCGTTTAATACCCCGGGGCTGACAAAGGTTTTCCCGCTGAAATTAAGGTATAAGCTCATAGGCTATGTCAGCGTTGAAAAAGCCGAAACAGACCCGATGCATATGGAAATGCTTGCCCTTTTGATGGAGCATGTCGCCAAATCAATTGAGAACTCATACCTTTTCGACCAGATATTAAAGCAGAACGAACAGCTTATTAATACTACGGAAATGCTGCGCAAGACGGAACAGAGGCTGATTATAAGCGAACAGCTTGCCGGTATGGGGAAGTTTGCCGCGGCAGTTGCCCACGAGATCAGGAATCCGCTCACCATTATGCTCGGCGCGGTCCAGAATTCAAGGAACGCAACTGTGGAGGAAAAAGATTCCATACTGGAGCATCTGGAGGGGAAAATAATCGATATTGACCACATTTTGAAACAGATGATGGAATACGCCAAACAGATGAAGATAACCATAGAGGAATTTGACCCGGTAGCTTCGATAGGAGAAACCCTTAATTTTATAGGACACAAGGCCAAAGTTGAGAATGTCAGGATTAAACAGGACCTGAAAGTGGCGTCAAAGGTGAAGGCCGACAGGATGTGGTTTGAAAGGGTGCTTTTAAACCTTTATATGAACGCAATGGATGAAATGAAAGGCGGCGGGGAACTTACCGTGTCCGCCTCCGAGGACGCCGAGAACATTATTTTAAATATCGGAGATACGGGCAGCGGAATACCCGAAGAGATAAAAAACAAGATATTCGAGCCGTTCAACACATCCAAAAAAACCGGAACCGGGCTCGGGTTGTACAATGTGAAAAAGGCAATAGAACTGCAGGGCGGAAAAATAGACTTTATTACTTCAAAGCAGGGCACTGTTTTTACCATACACCTGGCAAAGTGTGTACCCGAATAAAATATTGAACGCCTTCGCCCGGTATTATTTTGTATCCCGGGCCGGCCCGGCCGCCTTGTTTCCATAATTTATGGAAGAAAACCCCTGTTATCATCCGCGATAAACCGTAAAAACCCTTATTTTAAATGAAAAAATCATCCGGCACGTTTTGTGCTAAATATCCATATGCCATAAAAATTATAAACGTGAGGTTGCGATGGATAACGGGATAAGGATTTCAGCAGATGCAATGACCGTAAAGATGCAACAGCACGAAATTACAGCCCAGAACACCGCCAACATAGACACTGATTACTATAAAAGCAAGGATCTATTTTTTGTTGACATGGATGACGGCGCCCCGCAGACGGTTGAAACCACCGACTTTTCCAGCGGCCCTGTGCGGAACACGGGCAACCCGCTTGATGTCACGCTGGGGAAAAATTATTTTTTAAAGGCCGAAGACGGCAGCGGTTCGGCATATTATATAAAGGACGGAAGGCTTTCAATGAATTCGTCCGGCGAACTCACCTTTCAGGGGATGAAAATACTCAATACTTCCGGCACCAGCATAAAAATAAATTCACTCTCCGGCTTCAAAATAACGAAAAACGGCAGCTGCATGGAAAACAATGAAGTGGTGGGAAAGCTTGACATAGTACAGGCAGGCGCCTCGGCAAGGATAGTGCCCCAGGACAACGGGGCGTTTAAAATAGACGATGACGGCGTCGCCGCGCCGGCCGGATATTCCCTTATAACGCAGGGAATGAGGGAAGGGTCAAATGTAAACAGGGTCAACGAAATGATAAAAATGGTGAACACTCTGAATTCATACGAGGCAAACCAGAAACTTATACAGGCAAATGACGATGCTGTGGAAAAGGCAATAGCCGAGTTTGGAAAATTCTAGGAAAAGGGGTATTAAAAAATGAGAGCACTCTGGGTATCAGGTTCGGGAATGGCGGCAGAAGAACAAAAACTTGACCTTATCGCGAACAATATGGCCAATATGAATACTGTGGGTTATAAGTTCCAGGACGCTTTTGTGCAGGAAATGTCACAGGTGGACGACGACGGGAAAAACGTGCAGATAAATCCGGCCGGGTCGTATGTGGCTTCCACATCGAGGAATTTCACACAGGGCGCGATTGCGTCCACCGGAAACAGCCTGGATGTGGCCATAAACGGCGACGGTTTTTTTGAAGTCACACTGCCCGATGACACCACTGGATATACCAGAGGCGGACAGTTTTCCGTGGACGCCAATGGTTCGCTTGTAACAAAGGACGGCAACAAGGTTTATCCCGACGTCACTGTGCCGCCGGACACGACTTCAATCACAATAAACACCAGCGGACAGATATCGGCCCTGAAAAATGACGGCACCACGCAGGTTCTCGGGTCGTTTGAACTGGCAAAGTTCATAAACCCGGGCGGATTGACCGACGAGGGCGGCGGCATATTCAAGCCAAACGCAAATTCCGGGGATCCTGTAGTGGATGCGCCGGGAAACCAGGGGATCGGGACGCTGCAGCAGGGTTATACTGAAGGTTCTAATGTGGATTTGTCAACTGAAATGTTAAAGATGATGCTTACCCAGAGGTCCTATGAAATGAACACCAAGGTGCTGCAGACAACCGACCAGATGATGAGCCTCGCAAACGGGATAAAGAGGTAATTATGAAAAAAATAACCGCGATAATAATCGGCGTTTTGCTGCCCGCGGCGTGCTTTGCCATGAATGCCGCCGGACAAAAGAGCGCTAAAAATTTGATTATGACGGCGGTTATCAATGAAATAAAAAAGGAAGCGCCAAAAAACGCCGCCATAAGCGTTGAATTTGAAAAGCCGCAGCTTATAAATGTTTTTGACGGAGCCGTTTCAATCACCGCCGGGACCCGGGGGAGCCTGTCCGGGGAAATGCGTTTTTATATTTCGGGATATGTCGACGGTAAAAAGATGGATTCATATATACCGGTTCTTGTGCGGGCGGTTTGCCCGGTTATAGTTGCGTCAAGGACCCTTGAGGCAAGGACGATGATACGCGGGACGGACCTGTCAATGGCGGATAAAGATATTGCAACCATGAGTTTTATGCCGTTTTTTGCGGGAGACGCGGATAAAATTACCGGTATGCTTACCTCAAAAGCCCTGCAAAAAGCAAGGGTGATAGGGCCATCTGATGTCCAGCCGGTGCCGGTAATATCGCGGGGCGACCTGGTTACAATTACATGCAATGATGAAAATATGCACATGGAAGTCCAGGGCCGCGCCGAAGGGCAGGGCGCCGTGGGCGAAACAATAGAGGTCAGGAATACCGCTTCAAAAAAACTTGTTATGGCAACGGTTGTGTCACAATCCATGGTCCGGGTAGGGGAGGGAAAATGAAAAAAACAATAATGGTATTAAGCCTGTTTTTTATAAGCGCCTGTTTTTTATCTGCTGTGGATTTGTCGGGGGATTTGAATTCACCTTATTCAAATACAAAGACGTATAAGACGGGGGATACGGTGAGAGTGCTTATAAACGAAAATGCGACCGCTGCGCAGTCCAATGAAACCGGCGTGTCAAGGGATTTTGGGATCACAGCCGGTGCCGGGCCGTCAAGCAACACCACGGCATACGGCGGGCAGTTCAACTATAATAACCAGAATACCGGGAAAGGAACCGCGACCCAGAGCGGTGTGCTGCAGACCGAGATAACGGTCGAAGTTATGGAGGTCAAACAGAACGGGTATCTTGTGTTAAAGGGGCAGAAGGATCTGCAGATGAACGGCAACACGCAGAAAATATCCGTAGAGGGGGAAGTTAACCCCATGGATATAGAGGCGGACAACACGATTCTTTCGACAAAAGTGGTAAACGCGAAAATAAATTATACAGGCGACGGCGTTCTTGGCAACAAGGCAAAAATGGGTTTCCTGAGCCAGGTTTTTGACTGGCTGGGAATATTCTGATGGCGGGGGATATGATGGCAAAATATAAAAAACTTGTTGGAATGGCGACTGCGCTGGTAATTATTGCCGTTCTGGTTCCCGCAATAGTGATGGCTATCCCGGCGAAGATAAAGGATTTGACTTCCATGGTCGGCATGCAGAGCAACGACCTTATAGGATACGGCGTTGTTGTCGGTTTGAGCGGTTCGGGCGACAGGGGGAAAGACCTGGTCACCGTGGAATCCATAGTGAATATGCTTGATAAACTGGGTGTAAGAGTGCCGCTGGACCAGATAGAAACAGCCAACTGTGCCGCGGTAATTGTTACGGCCGTGCTGCCGCCAACCTGCGAACAGGGCGAGAATATAGATGTCCATATTTCATCAATAGGGAACGCCACCAGCCTTTACGGCGGTACGCTTCTTATGACCCCTTTAAAAGCCGGAAATAACGAGGCATGCGCCGTGGCACAGGGATCCGTAGCAGTCGGCGGCCATAATTTTGAGATGAATAACAACAGCGTGAGCAAGAACGCGCCGACTTCGGGATTTATCGCGGGCGGCGCCATGGTGCAGAAAAAAATAGACGCTGATTTTACCGCGGATAGTGAAGTGGCTTTTATAACCGCAAGGAACGATTTTGAACTTGCCGAAGCAATAATAAAGGGAATAAACGCGAAATTCGGGGACGGGACAGCCGGCACCACCGACGGCAAAAAAATAACAGTAAAGGTACCCGCTGATTTTGTGAGCGACAAAGCATCGTTTATAGCGGCGGTTTCGGCCCTGGAAGTGGATGATCCGGGCGAACCGTCAATTGTGCTTGATGAACGCACGGGAACGGTGATAATGGGGGCGCAGGTTCCGGTCGACGAGGTTGCCATTTCACACGGCAACCTGCACGTTGCCATATCATCAAGAAATATTATTTCACAGCCCAACCCGTTTTCTTCAGGAAGCACGCTGCAGGCTTTGAATTCCAGCATGACGGTGGACCAGGACAGGGCGAACTTTGCGGCCCTTAAAAAAGGCGCAACCCTTGCCGATGTGGTAAAAAACCTGAACACCATGGGCGTCTCGGCGGATGATATAATTTCAATTATAACCGATATGAAAGTAGCCGGGGCAATCAAGGGAAAAGTAATAGTAAAATAGCTCTTTTACAGGCCATGTTGTATATACACGCGGATTTTGATGTTTAACATTCTTTCGGAGCGCGCCGATACTGAATATGAAGCAGTATCGTAAAATGTGCGAAAAAGGAGTGTGGACATCATGGGAATCAGCATAGATAAGGTTGGCATGGCGCAAAATGCGCCTGCACCGGCAGCCGCGGCGCAGGCAGTTGCCGCGCAACAGCCCGCACCAAAGCAGGCAGTTTCGCAGCAGGTTGTTCAGCAGGCGGCGCAGCAACCGGCCATAACACAGCAGGCCATGCAGCAACCGGCGGTACAGGGGCCGGACGCAAGTCAGGAACAGGCGGATGTAACGCAGAAAAAACCCGCGGAAAAGGCCGCCCCGGAAAAGGCCAGGAAGTATTACACGGCCAATGACCTGAAAACAGCCACAGGAATGAGCAGTGACATACTGAAACTTAATGATGACCTTCGAAATATCGCCAAACAGAGTTTTCAGTACCAGACGGATATAGATGAAATAAAGAAAGAAATTGACGGAAGCGACAGCAATGATCCGGCAAAGCTTGAAAGGGATACCGCCGAACTGAGTTCCCTTAAGGCGCAGCTTAACGAAGCTGATACGGACAGAATGAGGAAAATTAATGAAATCAGGACCAAGTACGCCGGGGGAACATATAAGGTTAACAGCATGGATGTTGTGAATAGCTGGGATTAAAGACTCAAAGGAGAAAAAATGGAAACGACGCCCGCTCCGGAAAGCTGCATAGAGAACGCATACAGGTGTTTTGACGAGATAGCCAATCTCTACAAGAAACTCCTTGACTTGTCCATGAAGGAAAAGGAATTGATAATATACGAGGACCTTAAAACCCTGACAACGACGATAATAGAAAAAGAAGAGCTTATGAACGCCATAAGCGTACAAAAGGACGAGGTTAAGGAACATATGGAAGGCGTGAAGCTGGGATACGGCTACCAGCAGGGCGAACAGGTGCCTGTGATGAGGCTCATAAAACTTTTTCCCGGGGACTGGACAAACAAATTTGAGATGGTTTTCGCCCGCCTCAGGGAATATACGTCAAGCATAAGGACCGTTGCAATGGTCAACAAACGGCTTATCGCGGATACGGTAAAGTTCATAAATTATGTGGTAAATTTTATGAAAAAAGGTGACGGGGAAATGACTGTATATTCCCACAAGGGATTTGCCGTTAAGAAATCGAACGAACTTAATTTTCTTGACGTCCAGCTTTAGGTTATAGGAGGATAAAATGCCATCAACATTTTTCGGCCTTGAAATTGCATTAAGCGGCCTTACGGCGCAGACGGCGGCGCAGAGCGTTGTTTCCAACAACATAGCCAACGCAAACACACCGGGTTACACAAAGCAGGTGGCGCAGATGACGTCAACACTGCCGTATCCCGATCCGTCGGCAAACGCGGCAATGATTGCCGGACAGCTCGGAACCGGAGTGGCCGTAACCATGATAGACAGCGCAAGGGATAAAATGCTTAACAACCAGATAACAAACAACACGGCCCAGCAGTCTTCAAACACGGCTTTAATGAACGGGTTGTCCGAACTGGAATCATTTTTTAACGAGCCGTCAACGCCTTCGCTGGGCGACTCTCTTAACAATTTTTACAGCGCCCTGAGCAGCCTCTCAAGCAACCCCACGGACGAGGGGGTCAGGCAAAATCTTGTAAATTCCGCCCAGACTCTTACCGGCGAGTTTTCCAGCATGAACACCAACCTGAACAATATGGATACGCAGATAAACGGAAACGTGGCATCGGATGTTTCCTCGATTAACAGCCTTGCAACCCAGATAAACAACATCAACTACCAGATATATAAGGCCCAGAATATGGGATTTACCACCAATGACCTTCTTGACACCAGGCAGGACCTCATGAACAGCCTTTCAAAACTGACAAATTTCCAGTCGACGGATATGGGCAACGGCTATATGAAGATAGAAATAAACGGACATACCCTGGTGGGGCAGAATTATACTGTGCCGCTGACAACCGTGAATGACCCGGCAAATAACAACGCTGTAATGCCCGTCTTTTCAGATGACGGTAGCCCCCTTGTTACGACCGGCGGCGAGATAAACGGGCTGATGACCCTGCGCGATGTCAACATGACCCAGTACAAGGGGGAGCTTGATTCAATAGCGCAGAATCTGATGACTTCCGTTAATTCACTGCAGTCATCGGGTTATGCCCTTAACGGCGCCGCACCGACGGGTATAAATTTCTTTAACGGAACGGATTCAACCAATATAACAGTAAACCCGGATATAGTTTCGGATCCGACACAGATAGCGGCGGCGGCAACGGCTTCATCTTCGGGAGACGGCTCCAACGCGCTGGCGATGTCAGACCTGCAGAACACGCTTTCAATGTCCGGGGGCACGCAGACGATAGGGGAGTATTATGCCTCGCTCGTGAGCCAGGTGGGAAGCGACTCCCAGAGCTACCAGAACAACGACCAGATATTTACAAGCGTGGCCAACAACCTGCAGAACCAGTGGCAGTCGGAATCGGGTGTTTCACTTGACGAGGAGATGACCAACCTGATCCAGTTCCAGCATGCCTATGAGGCAAGCTCCAAGGTCATGGTCGTGCAGGACCAGATGCTTCAGACGCTGATAAATATGATAAATCCTTCTTAGAGTTATTAAATAGTTGAGGTGAAAATATGAGAGTAACAGATTCCTACATGTACGACAGTTTTATATCGGATTTACAGAATAACATGCAGCAGTTGGACAAGATTAACCAGAAAATATCCACGGGGCTGGACGTGAACAAACCGTCGGACTCGCCGGATAAAATAGGCAGTATTATATCGCTCAGGGATTCCATAAATAATATTACGCAGTACCAGACGAACGTCGGCGCGGCGAATAATTACCTTAATTCCACATCGACGGCGCTTACATCCATGGCGAATATTTTAAACAGCGCGCAGACGCTTGCTGTACAGGGGGCAAACGACACTTACAGCGCGGATGACCGTACTTCCATGGCAACCCAGGTGGACAATCAGATACAGGAGATGCTTACACTTGGCAATACGCAGGTTAACGGGCAGTATATTTTCGGCGGTTACCAGACGTCGACGCAGCCTTTTACGGCAACCACGACCGGCACATCAGTGACCGGAGTAACATACAACGGGGACAGCGGGCTGATGCCTGAAGAGATAAACCAGGGGGATATAATAAATAAGAACGTTCCGGGTTCAAGCCTGACAGCCGCTGGAACCGACGTTTACAATGCACTTATCAATTTCAGAAACGACCTTCAGAATAATGATGCCACGGCAATAACGGCGGATATAGGGACTCTGCAGAGCGCGTATAACAGCATTACAACCATGAACACCGATATCGGCGGAAAATTACAAAGAACCACCGACGTCAGTTCAACATTGACGAATACCAACACGACGCTGACCGGCATACAGTCATCCCTTGAGGATGTGGACATGCCCACGGCAATGACGAATTTTCAGCTCCAACAGAATGTCTACCAATCCGCACTGACGTCAATATCGCAGATGATGCAGCAGACAACGCTCGCGGATATTTTGAGATAAAAGATTTATATATGAAAAAGGAAAAGAGGCGTAAAGATGGCAAACGGTGTGGTTGAAACGACGGAAAAAAGCAGGGAAATAAATTTTGTGAAGCCGGTGCTGGGGTTTGAGGAGAGCAGGATATACTCCTTTCAGGAATATAAGCCGGGAAGCCCTTTTATGTGGATGATTTCCGCCGGGGACGAACGGCTCAGGTTTATTGTAATTAATGTGTTTGACTTTTTCCCCGGCTATGATTTAAAATTAAGCAACGACGACAGGGAACTTCTGGGCTTTGATGAAAAAAGCGCGCTTGTATTCGGGCTCGTGTCGATCCCGGAAAATCCGGAGGAGATGACGGTGAATCTGGCGGCTCCGGTCGTTGTTAATTACAAAAAAATGGCCGGCGGGCAATTTGTGAACCTGATTGATGGATATTCACTGAAAGAACCGCTTGTTAAAAGAGGAGAAGCAAATGCTGATTCTGTCAAGGAAAACGGGAGAAAAGATAATAATAAACGGTGACATCGAAATAACCATAGCCGAACTGAGGGGCTCCGAGGTGCGCATCGGCATATCGGCCCCGAAGAATGTATCAATATACAGGGAGGAGGTGTACAGAAAAGTGCAGCAGGAGAACGTGAAAGCGATGGTTGAAAAAACGCCGGATTTAACGAAGGTGGAACTGAAGGGGAAAAAGAAAAAATAAAATTTAAGTTTTTGAAAGAGAAAGACGAAGATAAAGTGTAAGAGAAAAACAACAACTGCTTCGATGGCCACGGAGCAAGCGACGCCGAAAGACCCGGAATGGATTCCGGGAAAAAAACATCACGGAGGATGAATCATGGTTATCAATCACAACATCAGCTCGATGATCGCTCTCACGAACTTGAACAACACGGACAGTGCGATGCAGTCTTCCCTCACGAAGCTTTCTTCAGGCGACAAAATTGTTACGTCAGCAGACGATCCGGCGGGTATGGCAATTGCTCAGAAAATGTTGGCCCAGATGAATTCTCTGACACAGGCCAAACAGAACACATCGGACGGCCTTTCCCTCATGCAGACAGCGGACGGTTCTTTAAACACGGCAACCGACATCCTGCAGAGGCTAAACACCCTGGCAGTAAGGTCGGCGAACGACGCGACTCTTACGACCTCGGACAAAGGGCTGATACAGAGCGAAGCCAACCAGCTCACATCGGAACTCACCAGAATGGCATCTACGGTACAGTTCAACACAAAAAATCTGCTTGACGGAAACTTCACCAATGAACAGCTTCAGGTAGGCACGGGCTCTGCCTCATCGGACCAGATCGACTTAAGCATAACCGGCGTCAGCGCGAAAACACTTGGTGTTGATTCGCTGGATTTCACCACGGTTGCGGGATCCGAGTCCGCGATTGATTCAATAACATCGGCCATCAACCTTGTGTCCGCCAACAGGGGCCAGATAGGCGCTGTTATGGACAGGCTTCAGGAGACAAGCAGCAACATCGACATCGAGAACACGAACATGACGGCATCCGAATCCAACATCATGGATGTTGACATGGCATCGGAAATGTCAAACTTCACAAGGCTGCAGGTACTCCAGCAGTCGGGCACTTCCATGCTGGCGCAGGCAAATTCACTGCCGCAGAGTGTTCTTAAACTGATGCAGTAAAATTTCAATCAACGGGCCGGCAGGGCTTTAACCCTGCCGGCTTTTTAATCAGCCGGAATTTATGCCGGCTTTAAGCACTGGAAAGGAGAATGAAAATGGCGTCAAGTTTGTTCATTACGGGGCTTTCGTCGGGGATTGACTGGTCATCAATAATAACCGAAATGATGACAGCCGCCCGGATACCGGAAACAACAATGCAGAATCAGGTGGCGTCGGATCAGGACGGGCTGACTTTCTGGTCCGGGCTTACAACGGACGTGAATACCCTTCAAAACGCGGCGGATGCCATGCGTAATATAGGCGGCGATGTATTTGATTCAAAGGCTCCGTCAATTTCAAATCCTTCAGTTGCGAGCGCAACCCTGAGCGACAATAATACGCCCATGAGCAATTATAATATAAATGTAACTTCTCTTGCTTCTTTCGCCATTAAAACAAGCGGGGTGCTATATACCGCATCAAATGCGAATCCTGCGCCGGCATCGGAAACAAGTTCCGCCGCCATCAATTCATCGGGTAATACAGTTTCATCGGCGGTTACGCTGGGCGCACAGGGGGTGAATTTCAACACAACCCCTGATGATTCCGGATCAATCACCGTGAACGGTGTTGCAATAAACTGGAACTCAACAGACAGCCTGAACGACATTGCCGCAAGGATAAATGCTTCCAACACCGGCGCAACCGCCGTTTATAACGCCCAGAATCAGACTTTTAACATAAGCTCGGGGACAACTGGCCAGGCGGCAACGGTAAAACTGGGAGAGACTTCGGGAAACCTTCTGGAGGCGCTTAATTTAACGGCCGGAACTTATTCGGGAACCAACGCAAAAGCCACTGACCAGACGCACCTGCTTGATTCAAGCGCGGCAAACCTTGACAATACCGTTACAGCCGGGATTTTTACCATTAATAATGTGAAATTCAGCGTTGACCCGGCCAAGGATTCAATTCATTCCGTACTTTCTGAGATTAACACATCAAACGCCGGAGTAACAGCTACCTATGATTCGTCCAGCGGGACCATAAGCCTTGCGGCGGATAATTCGGGTTCGGCGAATGATATTGTACTGGGAAGCGCGGACGACACTTCAAACATACTTTATGCCCTCAAATTATCATCAAGCAATCCACCGGTTGGCGGCGCTTCCGATACATATTCGGGAACTGACGCGCAATATTCGATAAATGGCGGCAGTACGGTTACTTCTTCCTCAAATATAATCACCGGAGCCATACCCGGTATGACGGTGAACCTTTCGGGCGCCGGGCAGACCACAATAAGCGTTGCCTCTGATACACAGGGCATAACTGAAGCGGTACAGACGTTTACGGACGCATTTAATAAGGTCATGACAGATATTCAGACACAGCTGACAACGGCCGCTGTCCAGAATCCGACAACAGGCGATGAAATGTTCCAGGGAAGCCTGAGCAACAACAGCACCCTTGAAACATTAAAGGAAAAGCTTGAAGGCATGGTTGACAACCTGATACCCGGTATGAGCGGGGGGGTAAACATGGCGGCCGAGGCCGGGCTTTCTCTTACGTCAAACGATAATTATCAGACCCTTACGCTAAATTTTGATTCCGCAAAATTTCAGCAGATGCTGAGTTCGAATCCCAACGGCATGTCACAGTTTTTTTCTTCCAATACCGGATTTGCCCAGAATGCTTTCAATGTGCTGAATAATTATACGGCGCCGCTGGGCCCGATCAGCGCGGAAGTAACAAACCTTAATAACGATGTGTCGTCAAAGACCGATCAGATAACGGAATTTGAGTCTAGGATGACAATGGAACAGAGCCAGCTGCAAACCGAGTTTTCAAATATGGAAGCTTCAATGTCCACAATGAAAAATCAGATGGCCTATTTTTCCGCCATGTCCGGTACTTCAACGTCGTCTTCATCGTCATCATCATCTACTTCGGGCTCTTCTTCCGGAACATCAAGCTCAAGTTAGTACAATAAAAAAGGGGTGAAATTATGAAACTTTTAATTGACGGGATTGAATACGGAGCGATTGAGTTTGAAAAACAGAACAGGAACACGCTGGCGGAACTGGTGGCGCAGGGGACTGGAAAAAATGACAGGATAATAGTCTTTTTGAAGACTCCGGGCGGCGAAAAGTACGACTTTTACGGCCAGGATATTTTCGGCCTTGTGAGCGTACATGACGAATACGTGGATCTTGTGACCGCAACCCAGAAAGAAATAGCCATGGCGACAATATATGATTCTGTTTTTGTGCTTGAGAAGGTGAAAGGCGCGCTGAAAAAGGTGGTGGAACTTCTTCTGACGGGCGAATTCGAGAAATCCATGAAAAATTTCTCGCAGTGTGTATCAAGCATACAAACCATTTTTGCAATGATGGGGACAATGAAAGCCACCGGGCTCTTGAATTTTGTCGAAGGGCGCAGCTATGTAAATGAATTTATTGACAAGTCATCCACTGTAAACGGAATGCTTACAAGAATAGTGGATGCCATCAGCCTGGAGGATAATATAATGACCGCGGACATTGTGGAATACGAGTTGTTGCCGATGATAGACAGCTGGGAAGACACAATGCCGGTTTTGTATAAGGATGTAATGGAAGGCAACACACTACATTAGGAATTTGGGGGTAAAAATGGAAAAAAACGGGCTTGCAACGGAAGATGCGAGGAGCAATTCAATAAAAAAGTATGTGAATAATAGTTTCTTGACACGCACACCGGAACTGCTTATACTTGATCTGTACGACGGCTGTATAAAATTTCTGCGGGCGGCTCTGGACGGCTTCAACGAGGAGTCGTATGAGAAAATTAACAACAACCTCAACAGGGCGGACGCCATTGTGGATGAGCTTAACGGCTCGCTTAATTTTGAAAAGGGCGGGGAAATAGCGGTTAATTTTAGAAAACTTTACACTTTTATTGACCGGTCAATAACGGCGAGCAATGTGAAAAAAGACCGGCAAAAGGCCGAGGATGCCCTGAAAATAATACAGATGATGCGCGACACATGGAGCGAAGGCGTTGTAAAAAACAGGGTTTAGAAAAACTGTTTTGAGATAAAAAGCCCGGGCATTCATTGCCCGGGCTTTTCCATTAATGCAAGAACTTTCAGAGAGGTGACAGGAGAAAGCAGAATTATTATAAAAATACCACGGCTTTTAAAGTGTGGTTTTATGATGGTGAAAAATGGAAGCGTTTGGCGGCAAGGATAACAGGAAGCACAAGAGAGCGAACATAACGGCCGAGGTGGTTTATAAATACGCCGATATACTCGATTATGGCGGCGACCTTAAAACGCAAAAATCCGGGCGCAGCCTCGATATAAGCGTTTCAGGGATTCAGATGGTTGTTGATGAGGCCATGTTTCCGGGACAGGTGATAAAAATGGATATACACCTGCCGCACGAGGAAGTGCCCCTGACAACCTTCGGCAGGGTTGAATGGTGCAGAAAGGACGAGGCGGTCATAGGTATCTACAGGGTCGGGGTTAATTTTATGCTCATTGACGCGGATCATACGAGCCTGATAAGGAAAATAACCGGAGAGTGACGGCAGTAATATAATTTAAGTAATTAAGGCTGCCAGCCGAATATATTGTGGATAGAGTTTTCGCAGAAGTTTCGTTAAAGATTTCAATAGCATCTCAGGGAGAAAAATGTGGATCTAAAAGCGGATATCAGGCAGGCAATTGAGAAATTTGCCAATGACAGCGGATACAGCGGTTCCATCGTGGAGCCGTATGCGGTTGAAATAATGAATCTTATTGACATTCTCGGGGACACAAAATACACGGAACTTGCGGCGCTTGTTTACAGGATTTCCGCCGGTTTACAGCACCCGGGAGAGAATATTTCAACGGGAACTAATGAAAAAGGCGAAACAGGGGTATTCACGATTTCACCTGAGCTGAAGGCCGGGATAATCGGGCTTATCAGGGCGGAACTGGGGCGCGGCGGTGAGAATATTCAGGAAAAAACGGATAAAACAGCTGAAGCGGTTGCGGAGCCGCCGGTACCGTTTGACCTTGAAACAGGCAAAAAACATTTTGAGGCCGTTGCGGGAAAAATGGTTTCATGTATGGCAGAGGATATTTCCACGCTTATAAATGAGAAAATGAAGGCCGAATTCCAGGGTATAGAGGAAATATCCGGTGCTGAAATAATAAAAGCTGACGGGGAGAAATACATAACCATAGAGAACCTCAGGGACCAGGGGCCGAAGATTATATTAAGGGTTCAGGCAAAATTATTTATAAGGGCAGCCGGTGTTATGTCAAAGATGCCGCAGAATGTGGTTGAAGAAAAAATGACGACATTTAACCTTAATCAGAGCGACCTTGATGCGATAAGGGAAGTCTGCAGCCAGGTGACCGGCTCCATTAACAGGGCAATTCCATCCGGAAAATCAGAGCTCGGAGTCATAATAAATTTTGATGAGGCAAAGGAAAAGGAATTGCTTGGAGACGGGCGGTTTGTTATTTGCCGCTATAAGATGGGAAGTACACCGGATTTAATGGGAAATGTCGAAATAATTACAGCAACTGCCGATTCAATGAAACTTTAATTTACCGTAACTATATTGCCGCATTGCAAAACAACTCCGCAAGAACATGGAAAAGATTCCATGTTTTATGAAAAAAGTTTCCTTCCAAAATAGATCGCCTGATAATATCCCTTTAAAAACTGGACTTTTTACGGCATGGATTGTGCTTTAATTATTGGAGCCATAGCATGTTTTTTATGTGCCGGGCAATCCGGAGGAAAAGGGATGAAACGAGTAGTTATGATTTCTATTATGATGTCCGCTGGTTTTGCGGCTTTTGGATTTGACATAAACTACAGTGGGCTGATGTGCGAGGCCTCCATTGGAGCCGGGGCAGGAGGATTTTCCGGATACAATGACACTCTTGCGGGCGAGAGTTCCGGCTATGAGTCGGCGGGTTATAATGCCGGCTTATCAGGTGTTGATGCTTCCGCAATATTTAACTGGGGTGTTATGGCTATGTTTGACACTTCAATCGCCGGAGAGACCGGAATCGGCTTATACGAAGGATATATGCGCGCAGGCTCAAATGGAACGGTTTATTATCAGGATGGAAGTGTGATGGAAAAAAGGGACATCTTCCTGGGTTATTACAGCCTTGAATTATGCGCGAGAAAATATTTTGAGATTGCGCGCGGCCTCAAAGCTTTCGGCGGCTTAAGGGTGGGATTATTCATGGCGGTGAATAATTATATTGAAACAGAAATTTATGACGGCTCCGGCAATCTTGAGAAAGCTGTAATTGAGGATATAAACGGTGTGGTTCCAGGAGCGGCAATAGACGCAGGGCTTATGTATGCCTTGAACGGTGAAACCGGAATATTCCTCGACTGCGGATTACGGGCCGCTTCAGGGGAGAGGGAGGCGTCATTAAGGTCCAACGATTTATCAATCAATTCAACAAAAGCAAATTTCAATTCGGATTTTTCCGGGGTTTACGTTGCCCTGGGTATATATTATAAGTTCCCGGCAGACGGAGAAAAAAATATCAAACAATCCGTTAAACCTAAAAAAACATTAATAAGCTCTCCGGCCGCGACAGCAACAGTTGTGTCAACACAGACAAAAATGGCAACAGCGGAAGAGACGGCAACAGTTGCGGCAACAGAGACGACAATGGCAACAGCAACAGAAACGGCAACAATGGCCGCAACGCAGCCGGAGGCTTCCATAACTGCCCGGGATACTCCGGCGGAGCAGCCGCAATATGTTAAAAAGAAACGGACGGCTCCCGTAGAAAAAACACCTGCACCCGTAATGACCCCGGTCACACGGGAGGATTTTGCCGCGGAAGGCGACGCGAAGTTCCTGAATTCGGATTATTCCGGCGCGGCTCAATTGTATAAAAAAGCCGCCGCGGTAAATGCGGACGCGCTGACCTATAAAAAGCTGGGCAACTCTTATTATTACGTGAATAACATCAGCGAAGCCGTTCGGTATTATGCAAAATCGCTTGAATTGAACCCGGATGATACAAAATTAAAAGAATTTCTGGCGGGCTTAAGATGAAAAAAAGAGCGGGCGCGTTAAATGTTCTTGCGACAGCGGCCCTGATACTGGTATTCGGGCAGTCATGCAACCCGAAAAAAATGCTGCCGACGGCGCCGATAATTGATTTTATAAAAACGCCGTCTGCCACAAGCCAGATGACGGCAACCACAACAAAAACGGAGGGCCCGTCGCCGACAGAAACGGAATGGCTCAGCGCCACAATAACACAAACCATATCCAGTACTCCCACAATGACGCTTTTTGTATCCCCGACAATATCACCGACAATAACAATTACATCCACATCAACACCTGTGGCGCCTGAAGGGTCGGCATCTATTTCACCGGCCTGGGCGGTTATGAATACTACGGGAAACACCTGGAGGATAGTTTACAGCGCCGGAACAACAACATGGGCGGCTTCGCCAGGCTATGGGACACTTAAGATAACCGTGCCGGCAGGATTTTCCTCGCCGTCTTTAAGCTCCACGGACCCGGGATATTTTACGGTCTCAGTTTCCAACGGGACCCTTTTTTCCTATACGGTGAACGGTATGCAGATACTGCTGCAGGTAAGGGGGCTTATTACGGGCGCCGGGACAATAACGATTAATTTTGGGGACAGAAGCGGCGGCGGCCCGGGAGCCGCGGCTGCCGCAAACGCCGGAAATTTTACATTTGCGGTTGAAATGACGCCGGACGGCGATATAACAGCACCGATTGACAGCAGTCCGTCGCTTGATATAGTCACTCCCCTGGGTTCAGCAACGTTGTCGCCGCAGACGGCGGCCTGCGGCCTGGGCGGAAATACGGCGGAGCTGACATATATCCCGCAGACACTGTGGGGCAACGGAACCCTGCAGATAACCATTCCGGCCGGATTTTCACAGCCTTCGCTTAATTCAGGGGCCCCGGGCTATTTTACCGTATCGGTAATTGGTGGGACTCTCACGCAGGTTATGACCGAGTCCATGAATATTATTGTATCCGCGTCAGGGATACCGAACGATACCGGCAGGATAATTGTGGATTACGGCTCAAGGTCCGGAACCGGGCCGGGGTTTACCGCGCCCTATGCGGCGGGAAATTATACTTTTTCCGTGGCATCAGACAATGACGGAACGAACATACACCAGATTGCATCAAGCCCGCTTTTCGCGGTTAACCCGGCCACGGCAACGGTGACGCAGACATTTACGGTGACGCAGACCGTAACCCCCACGCCCACAATAAGCAAAACATTTACTGTGAGCCCGACTGTTACAAAAACATCAATTGCTTCAAAGACATTTACGCCGACCTTTTCAATGACACAGACAATAACGCGTACTTTTACGGTAAGCCCGACCTTTACTGTAACGCCGACACGGACGGTTTCGCCGACATCCAGCGTGACAAAAACAATAACACCCACTTATTCCGTCACGCTTACAAAGACTGCCACGCCGACGAAAACAGCCTCGCCGACTTTTACATCGACACGGACGGTTACGGACACAAAAACTGTGACGCCGACAAAAACCGGGACATTCACCCAGACGGCGACTGTGACGCCGACTTTTACAATAACACCCACTTTTACCCCGCATGAAGTGGTTTTCCCGGATCCTAACCTGGACAATGCCGTAAGATCCGCGATAGGGAAACCCACGGGCATAATTTACAGCACCGATCTGTACAGCCTGACAACACTGAACGCGTTCGGCTCGGGAATATCGGATTTGACCGGGCTCGACCAGTGCACGAGCCTGGTAATACTTTCGCTGTATAATAATTCCATAACTTCAATTGCACCCCTTGCCGGGCTCACTTCGCTTAATTACGTCGATCTTAATTCAAACCAGGTGGCGGACATAACGGCGCTTGTCCAGAACGCCGATGCCGGCGGGCTTACGTCCGGGGCACAGGTGATACTTAACAACAATCCTTTAAGCGCGCAGGCGCTGAATACAGACATCCCTTACCTGCAGTCTAAGGGAGTGGTGGTGTCATTTACGGCTTCCAACTGAAACAACGGGGAAATTTTAAGAATAAAATCCAATTTTCCGATAATATTAAAAATCTTGCCGGTTGAAAATAGGCGCCGAATCTGTTATTATGTGTCAAATAACAGGCGGTGAATATGGATATTTCCACAAGGCTCATGTCAATTACCATGGAATTTGTCTTTATGCCGGTTCAGGCCGGGGATAAAAAACTGCGCGGCATATTTGACTCGGTTTCGGAATCTCACTCGATTACATCGTTTTCAACCCTGCCCGACGGAAGCACCGTAATGTCCACCAAGGAAGAAAAAAACAACCTTTCCCGTTACAGGATACTGCGGGACAGGGTGGTTATAACCTACGAATTCTGCTCAAATTCCATAAACTATTACAGCGCCCTCGCTTCGGATTTTTTAAGCGTCTTTGCGAAAACGGCCGGGGTTTCCCTGATTCTTATGCACAGTATTATAATAAGGAAGCTGGTGAATTTAAGGCAGTTTGAGGACGGCAGGGATTACCTTATAAAAAAGGCCCTGTCGCTCACCGACGAGGACCTCAAGGTTTTTGCCAGGCCGCTGCATGTGATAGGCACGAGGATGTTTTTTCCGGCGGTGGATCAGGGGCTGTCGGCTTATGATATAAAAGTGGAATCATGGGGCGAGGATACAAGGTCCATATTTATCGAGTGTGCCGGCATCTATTCCGCGCCGGCCGACATTGGAAAAGACGTATCTGTCATAAGCATTGATACGGATAAAACAGATGATTTCATATCAAACAATATTCTTGGATTCCTGAAACAATTCGGCGGCAGGTAAGTTTTTTTAAATAACGGAGGTGCTTTTATGATTGTCAGGGCAATGCAAAAAAAGATATTTGAAATTACGGCGGACCTTTACATAATCCCGGTATTTAAGGGGGAAAATAACAGGTTTTCGCCGGAGGATTATTCGCTCTTCGGGGCGAAATTGGAGGCTTTTGCCGAAAATGGCGGCATAAAAGAAGAATATAAAAAACGCTCGTTTTATTCCTTTGAGGCTTTTGGCGGGGTCAAAAAAATATTTTTCCTGGGGCTCGGCGAAAAGGAAAAACTTACCCGTGAAAAAATAAGGGAAGCATCCGGGTTTGCCGCGAAAGAGGCCAAATCACTCGGGGCGGCAAATATAGCCATGGCCCTGCTTTCGCCTTCGCCGGATGATTTTAAGGCGCAGCTTGAGGGGTTTATGCTGGCCGATTACTCCTATGACGAACTCAAGGCAAAAAAGGATGCGGATAAAATATCAGCGCTGAATTTTCCGGACACCGCGGTGCAGTTTGAAAAGGCCATAAGCGAAACAACACAGGTCATTGACGCCGTATTTTTTGCGAAGGACCTTATGAACGGGCCGGGGAACTACTCAACGCCCGCGAAAATCGCGGATGCGGCGAAAAAAGTTGCGGCCGGCGACAAGAGGATAAAGTTGAAAGTATATTCGCTTGAAGAGGCGAAAAAAATGGGAATGGGAAGTTTTTATTCGGTGGCCAAGGGTTCGGAAGAGCCGGCGAAATTCATAGTCGCGGAATACAAAGGCGCCCCGGCTTCAAAAAAGAAAGGGGTCTTTGTAGGCAAGGGAATAACTTTTGATTCGGGCGGTATATCGCTGAAACCCCAGGTTTCCGGTTCGTCCATGATAGAGGATATGAAGTTTGACATGTCGGGAGCGGCTTCGGTAATTGCGCTGATGAAAATAATATCAGGCCTTAATATGAAAATAAACGCGGTATTTATAGCGCCGGTTACGGAAAATCTTCCTTCGGGCAAGGCCTACAAACCGGGGGATGTATTGACGTCAATGTCCGGAAAAACCATCGAGGTTATCTCCACGGACGCCGAAGGCAGGCTTATACTGTGTGATGCCCTTTATTTCGCGCAGAAGTATTCGCCTGCATTTATTGTGGACATCGCGACCCTTACCGGCGCGTGCGTGATGGCCCTGGGCCATTTCGCCACCGGGCTTATGGGCAACGACGAAACGATTAAAACCATGATGAAAAAAGCGGGTGAAACAAGCGGCGAGACCGTATGGGAACTGCCCATGCTTGAAGAATACGCCGAGACCCTGAAATCAAAATATGCTGACATAAAAAACATAGGCGAAGGCGGGGCGGGAACTTCGGTTGCGGGCCTTTTCCTGAAAGAATTTGTGGGTGATTATCCGTGGGTGCATCTTGATATAGCCGGAACGGCTTACGGCATAAAAAATAAATCATATATTCCTGACGGCGTGGCCGCAACCGGCGTGAGGCTTATGTATGAATTTACAAAAAACGCAGTAAATGGAGGGGTGCTATGAGAAAAATTTTTTTATTTTTGTCCGTGGTCATACTTGTTTTATCGGCCGGCCTTTTTGCGGCCGACGCTTCGCAGATAGAGGATTTAAAACAGAAACAGTCGCTTGGCTTTGACCTGAACGGGAACCAGGTTATTTACAGGGTGTGGGCAAATCAAAATGTCGGGCTCGACCTGTCCGCTGGATTTTCAATGAACGGCTCAAATTCAATGGTTTCGGTCGGTGCGGGAATGGTATCTGCGCTTGTTGAAAAGGATTCTTTCGCGGTCAATATCATTCCGGGCCTGAAATTCGGCTATGCTACCGGCTCAAGCGACTTGACGCTTGTAGGCGGGGCAGCGTTGGAGTTCATGGCGGTTTTGTCGGCTATAAGCAAAGACCTTTCGGTCAGTTCACAAGTCGGGGCATATATCGGGATAAGCAGCACAAACAACCAGACAAACCTGCTGATAGCGGCGGCAAAAGATTTTGCAATCAGCCCGGTAATAATCAGGTACTATTTTTAGTTTTAAAAGCTTTAAAAATGGGATAAAAAGCGGAGCGCGTCAGCACGCCTGTTTTTAGCCGGCCCGGGCGCAAATTTAAAGAGAGGGGTGCCAGTTGATTAATATAAATGACCTTCTTCATATGATGATAGAACGAAAGGCCTCGGATATTCATTTAAAGGAAGGCAGGCCGCCGCTTTTAAGGATTGACGGCAACATGATTATGACCGACATGGAAATACTCTCGCGCCAGGATATGAAAGAGATGATGTTTTCCATGATGGACGAGAAACAGCGGAAAAAGTTTGAGGATACGAACGAGATGGACCTCGCATATAACCTCGAGGGCGTCGCACGCTTCAGGGCAAACGCTTTTCAGCAGATGGGAAAATATGAGGTTGTGTTAAGGGCCATACCCATAAGAGTGCCGTCAATTGAGGAAATGAACCTTCCGGCAATAGTCTCGGACGCGGCCCTTTTTACCAGGGGGCTTGTGCTTGTCACCGGCACCACGGGAAGCGGAAAATCCACGACGCTTGCCGCCATGATAAACAAGGTCAACGAGACATACCAGAACCATATAGTGACAATTGAGGACCCGATAGAGTTCGTCCATTCCGACAAAAAATCAAGCGTCTCCCAGAGGGAAATAGGGCTTGATACCGAGAATTTCAGCACGGCCCTTAAATACGTGTTAAGGCAGGATCCGGATGTGATACTGATCGGCGAAATGAGGGACGCGGAAACTGTCGGAATAGCGATGTCGGCCGCCGAGACCGGCCACATGGTATTTTCCACGCTTCATACAATGGACACCATCCAGACGATAAACAGGATACTTGATTTTTTTCCGAAGGAACAGCAGGCACAGGTGCGGGTACAGCTCGCGGGCGCGCTGAGGGCCGTAATATCCTTAAGGCTTATTCCAAGGATTGATATGTCCGGCAGGGTGCCGGCGGTGGAAGTGCTGCTGGTGACGCCGACTGTCCGCGGTTACATGGAGGAAGGCAAGCTGGGCGCGATCAAGGAGCTTATCAGGGACGGCGGACAGTCCGGCATGCAGACATTTGACCAGTCCCTTATCGGGTTGTATAAAAAAGGGCTGATATCCATAGATGACGCGAAAAAGAACGCCACTTCTCCGCAGGAAATCGACCTTATGCTAAAGGGGATAACTTCAAGCAGGGCCTCGGCCCAGTCCATACTTGACAATATGCTCAAAGAACAGGGCAGGCATGAACTTACAACGGAAATAAAGGCGGCAAAAGATACAGCCGCCAGGGGCCTGATAAAGGAAGCGTTCGCAATGTTCGAGAAGCTGCGCGAGAAATATCCCGATGACAGGGAAGTGGGCGAAAATCTGGAGTCTTTAAGGAACAGGCTGAGCTCGGAGCAGTTTTCGCAGGATATAAAAAATATAATCCAGGAAGGGCTTAATATATACAAGAAGGGCAACATAAAAGGGGCGATAGTAAAGTGGCAGGAGGGGCTTTCCATTGACCCGGCCAGCGCGCAGCTAAAGGCTTATATAAAGTCCGCTGAGGAAAAGCTGGCGGCGGCGGAAAATTTGCCCGGGATTATCGCGGAAGGGGTCGCAATATACAAGACGGGAAAAATTGAGGAAGCGATAGAAAAATGGAACGAGGCTCTCAGGCTTGACGGAAGCAATGCGCAGGCCAGGTCGTATATATCGGGGGCCGAACAAAAACTCAGGGAATTGAAATTAAAAAAAGAAACAGACTCTGTGTTAAAGTCGGGTATGGATGAAATTAATGCGGGAAACGAGCTTGAGGCGCTTATGCTTTTTAAGCGCGCGCTTAATTTGAAACCGGATTCTGCCGAGATAAAAAACGCGCTGGACGCTTCGTACGGCAGGCTTGCAAAGGAAAATTTCGGCGAGGACGTGGACGGGGCGCTCGCTTCGGAAGCTTTTGTCAAGGGAATCAACAGGATGCTTGACGAGGACTATCTTGCGGCGTTAAAAGAGTGGAAAAAAGTGGTTGAAAAAAGGCCCCTTGAACACAAGCTTAAGGATTATATGGAAAAAACGAAAAAAATATTGAAAAACCGCCTTGAAACCCTGATGGAAAACGCCGATGAATCGTACAGGAACAAGAAAACAGCCGACACGATGGATTACCTCAATAAAATACTGCACATCGACCCTGCCAATGAATTCGCCCTGAAATATATGCATGACTTAAAACCGATATTTGACGAGGAAGTGTCGAAACTATACAGGGAAGCCTCGGACCTTTACGCGGCAGGCAGGTTCAGGGAGTCGAAGGAAAAAATATTGATGGTTCTCAGGATAGACCCGGGCCAGCCGGCCGCGCGCAAAAAGCTCGAGGAAATCAACGAGAGGATTTCGGCAGCCGGATAAATGAAAAAAACATTATTTTTTATATTCACGGCGGTACTGGCGCTTCTTTCGGTATCGGCTTCCATAGAAATGGTAAGGCTTGTCCGCGGGCTTTCGGTCACCACCCACGAGGAAATATCATTTCTTTCCGGTTTTATCGTGTATATGGTAATTCACTTCCTGTTTTATAAGCCGGTTTTCGCCCATGTTATGGCGCATGAACTGACGCATATGTTCATATCGGCCCTTTTCGGCGGAAAGACAAAGTCGCTGCATGTATCCACGGAGGGCGGAAAAGTGCTGGTTTCAAAATCAAATTTTATCGTTTCCCTGGCCCCGTATTTTTTTCCCCTTTATGCTTTTGTCGCCGCTTTTATTTATTTTATAGCCAGGGATGAATACAGGGTTTATGTGGCGTTCTTTGTGGGGGCGGCGCTTTCTTTTCATATTGCCCTGACAATATTTTCGCTTACCACGAAACAGAGCGACCTTTATGAGGACGGCACAAATATAGTGTTCTCGCTTCTTTTTGTTTTCTTTATGAACATAATGATAATAGCGCTGATACTTTCCATTGTTTCGCAGAAGGTGAATTACCTTGTTTTTATGAAAGACACGGCGGCCGGCTGCTGGGAAATAATCAGCCGGCTGTGGACGTTTGCATCCTCGTTTCTATACGGCGGCAGGCGCCGCTAAATTCCATATTACCATTCAAGTTTTTGTTTCTGCAGTTCGAGGAATTCCTTTGTAATCTTTTCCATATATCCGCGTGCTTCCTGGTTGTCAGGGTCGAGCTTTAAATACTCGCGCCACAGCCCGATGGATTTTTCAAAATCGCCCTTTGTATAAAGCAAAACCGCGTTGTTGTAAAGATCGCCGAGTTTTTTGTCCTTTTCCGTTTTTTGAGCGGTCACGGCATCAACTTTTGCCTTTATCTTCTGCTGTGCCTGCTGTATATAATTGTATACCATCCTCTGCATGGGCGAGGCTTTTATGACCTTATCCCATTCGTCCACGGCTTTTTCGTAATTGCCCGAAGTGTAACTCGCCAGCCCCTTCTCAAAATGTTCCTTGATGACTTCTTTATTGCCTTCCTGGACGGCGAGGTTCTTTTCGCCGAGGGTCGTAATAAGCTCCTGCGCGTTGGCCAGTTTTGCGGCGGCTTCTTTATTATCCGGCTCAAGGTCAAGGGCGTTTTTCAGGCTGACCATGGCGTCTATGTAAAGGTTCTGTTTCATGAGGTCATCCGCGTCATTTATAAAGTTTATTACCTTTGTCCGGCTGAGCAGCGTTTTTATCTCCGCCTGTTTTTGGGTGAACCAGGGGTCGCCCGGGGCCCATATGAGGGCCTTGTCGACGGATATGCCGGCATTCTCGTAATCGCCGGATTTCATAAAATCCTCGGTTTCCTTTTCATATTTTGAGACTGTTTCGGATTTTATCTGCTCAATAAGCTCGTATTTTGCCTTTTCTTCCTTTGTCCTGAATTTGCTCTCGATTGAACGGACGTTATCGCCAAAATCATACGTTATTGAGAACCTGTGGACAAGGTCAAGGCTTGTCTGGACAAGGGCATAATTCAGGCGCGCCCCTGAATATTTTAATGAAGCGCCGCAGGAGATGCCGCTGTTTGAAAAGCCAAGGCGTACGGAAAGAAAATTATAGGCCGAAAATTCCGCACCGCAATGCGCGGTTATGCCGGTGATGTATTCCTCTCCTGAGAATCCGGCGCCAACCCGGACCAGCCCGGAAATCTCTTCAAGCACATGCTTTTCCCATCCGAGAGTGACGTCGTAATAAAGAGGCAGTGTGTCGGATGATGACGAGTAGCGGAAATCGGGTTCCAGCAGGTCGCCGGCAAAGAGCGAAAGCTTGGCGTCATAGGGAAGAAAAATAATGGAACCGGCGTCAATGCCGAAACCGGAAACGGATATGTTGTAAAAGTCATGGTTAATATACCGCGCGTTCGCGCCAACGTCCATCAGGCCGAGTATGTTTATCCCGTAGGAAAGGTAAAGTGATTTATAAGTATCGGAAAAAGTCCCGGTAAGGATGTTATTCGCGTCGCGTTCCTCCACGTTTCCCGAGTCCAGCAGCACGCCGGAAACGGAAAGGGTGCCCCTGTCAATAATCGGGCAGGCGTAACTCAGGCAGGAGACCATTGCGCCGTCAAAAAGGTTGTAATACATCAGCCCCAGTTCCTGGGTCTGGACAGAACCGAGCCCGGCCGGGTTTGTAAAGGCGGAAAACGCGCCCGAGGTAAAAGGGGCGTAGGAACCGGACATGCCGGAATTTATAATATCACTGTCCGAAAAGAAATAAAGGTTGTTGGCGGCAAGTATAGCCGGTAAAAACATCAGCGAAGCCAGCGTTAAGATGCGTAAGTTTTTTTTCATTGTGCCACCATCACTTTATTAATGTAATTTTACGCGAAAGGGTCTGCTTTGAGCCCGACGCGGATTTGAATTCCGACCTTACTATGTATGTGCCGGCAAGGCATTCACGCCCCGAACTGCCGGAACCATCCCAGAAATCCTCCTCATGTGAACCGGGAGCTTTTGGAACGCCGTCACAGATAACGCGGATGAGACGGCCGGTCAAATCAAATATTTTTATTGTAACGCTTGACTGGGTGTCAAGATAATAGGCAAATTTGGTCGGCTCTCCCGGCCTGAAAGGATTCGGGTAATTGGTAAGCGTGAGCACCGAAGTATCTCCGGTTATGTAACCCGTGCCCGATGACATGGGGAAAGAGTCGCCGGAAGCGGCAATTATCGAAATCACGCGAAGAGGGTCGTTGTCCTGATAAACATTGAGGCCTGCCGCCGAGACGAGAGAAACCTGCATGGATTTTGCCGTGGCATCGGGGCGCGGAAAAATATAAATTGCGGCGTCGGCCGGTACCGTAATCGGCCTGGGGAAAACAATATAGAAAGTGGAGCCTGATGACGGCGCGGCTGTTGTAAAGTCCTGGTCAAGGGCGGTCACGCGTATTGAGGAAACAGCGGAGGAAAAATCCTCGGCCGTACCATTGCTGTCCGAGGCCGTAAGCGTTATGCCCCTTACGAGAAGGGTTCCGGAACCGAATGAAAGCGGGGCGGTGAGGTCAATATCCATTATTTTAACGCCGGCATCTCCTTTATAAAGGTTTTTCGGCATTGACGGGACGTGGCTGACGGTGAAAGAACTTGACAGAAGCGCGGTGTTGGAAAAGAACGGCAGCTGTATTGATGGAATTACCACAACGCTGGAAAAAGAATTTTTATCCCTTGCAAGGATATCCTGCGCCGAAATAATGCCGGCTTTCATGCTGTTTGAAACAGTTGAGGAACTTATATCGGCCCTTACCACTACGGTAACGGCAGAGCCGGCCGGGACCACGATGGTGTTTATCAGCGGTATAGAGGAAAAATCACCCGAGGTTTCAAGAGTCGAAGCGTTTTTTGAACCGTATATGATGGACCCGTCCGGGCTTGTCACATATATTTTTGATAGAAGGTTTGCGGGGATAAGCGGGTTTGAGTTGATGTCGTTTAAAGTAATTTTAATGTTGTTGACCTCGGCCGAGGCATAATTTGCCGGAACCGGGCTTGAGAATCCCACCTCAAGAAGGGTGACGTTCTGCTGGCCCTTGTTTACATTCTGCGCAATATCGCTGACGGCCCAAGCCGAGATTGAAACCGCGGCCGGTTCTATGGTCGTATAATTGGAATTCATCGTAAATCCGGTGGAATCCGCGGGATCCGCCGAGACCGTCACGAAAGCGGAAGTGTAGTAATCCATGGCCGTTATGCAGCTTCCGGAAACGAGCGAGAGGACAAAATTTTGCCCGGACGACGCCGCGGATGTAGTGACTGCCGCGTAAACCGTCGTGGTGACAGAACTCCCGGCCGGGACTATCAGGGATGAAATCGGTATAATGACAGCGGTGGCCGCGTCCGGTATGGCCGCGCCGGAACTTGAACCGTATATGGTGCCGTTTGATTCGTCCTGAACGCGTATGCTTGAAATAATACCGGCAGGGTCCAGGATGGTGCCATAAGGGGTCTCCGTCTGCACCGTAATGGTTATCGAAGTGACAACGACAGGCGCGGATGAAGGAGCGGAGTTATTCGAGAATGTAAGTTCCATGGGAATAAGATTTTCCTGGCCGGTTGAAACGTACGGCTGCATTGTGCCGTTTGCGTGGGAAATGAGCAGCGAGGACGCCGGCGAGGCCTGCGCAACCTGAAGGACGGCGGGCGACGCTGGACGGTTCAAAGGGTTTATAACCGAGCCGGAAACCCATGAAAGGCCGTTTGACTGCATCTCAATCGTGCCTCCCACCGGCGAGGATGAAATATCCACGGTCACGAATATGCCGGAGTTGTTCGATACAACAAGCGGCGCCGGGGAAAGTGTCCATGTTGCGCCTGAACCGTCAACACTAAAAACGCCCGCAACAGATGCGTCGGAAAAATTATTATCGGCTGAATACCACAATTTTACGGTCCCTCCCGCAATCGACTGCGGTTCGGACGCGACGCCCTGGAACCATGAGTTAAGGGTATTTTTTATCGAGATGAATGAAAGTGTATCGCCTGAGGCATCGGCGGAAATTGACATGTGATAGACAGGATTGACGGTTGTGCCGGCCTCAAGATAGGCGCCGTCAATGCCCACCGGTGTTATGCTCACGGAAGTTACGGCTGAAAAAACGGCAAAAGGAAAAATGACCGCGGAAAGTAATAAAATCAAACCCTTAAAATTTTTCATGAAAACTCCTTGATCCGGCGGATGGGCAGACAAAAAATCAGAAAGCAAAACCGCCTGATGTCGTTTTGTTGTCCATAACATTATCGGTATTGATAATATAAAGATTAAATAATATCGCAGTTAAAAGGATATTATAATAATGTAACAATGTCAAGCGGGATGTCAAAAAGGAAGTAAAAAGGGAAAAAATTTTTGATAAAATCAATTTTGTTTTCATATTATGAAACCACAACAAATTGTATGCCGAGATACTTTAAGACACACTATAGTGCGTTTTTTTTGCCTTAAAACAATGGGCTTTACTTAAAAAGTGCATTCAACCATTTTACCTGCTTGACAATACTATTATCAACTAAGTATAATGTTAACGTTAATATGGATTTTAAATGCGTAATAATATATACTTATATTAATGATAGGGAGGTTTTGCTTTGAAAAAAGAAGATACTGTTTTGCTTGAAAAAATAAATGATACGCCCGCAGGCGATAAAACATTATTCGGGATTAAAGAGGTTTCGGAATTGCTTTGCGTCCATCAGCAGACATTAAGAAACTGGGAAAGAAAAAAAGTGTTAGTGCCGCTGCGCGCCGGAGACAGGCGCGTTTATACCGCGGAGCACATTGAACTTTGCAGGAAGATAAAGGAGTTTTCCGGCAAGGGAGTTCCTTTAAAAGGAATCAAAGAGCTTATCAATAAAATCTGAATAAAACGGCAACAGCCGGAGGATATTTAATGGCGCAGTCAAAAGCAGAGAAAGATATGATAGTTAAGAATTATATGGAGGATATTGTAAGAAGGAATATGGACGAACAGTATGAAGGCAGGCAGGATGTATGCAAATGCGCAAGGTGCCGTCTTGACGTATTCGCCCTTGCGATAAACCGTTTGCCGCCAAAATATGTGGTTTCCGACAGGGGGCATATTTTTACTAAACTGCAGGAGATGGAACAGCAGTTTAATGCCGACGTAACAAGGGAAGTTTTAAAGGCAATTGATTTTATAAAGACACATAAAAGGCATCAATAGGGATATGTAATACCTGTTATCATACGGGAATGTTAACAGGGTTGTAAAACTAACGGGAAAATTGTTTTCAGGGAGATTATGGGGAAGTTGTCTGACGGCTTTAAAAAAGTTCCCACAGGAACGGCTATAAAGGCGCTGCTGGCGTTGTTTGTAATTTTATTTTTGCTGCCTTTAAGGCTGAACGCGGTTCCGGATATACCTTCGGACAGGATAAAAGGCGAGGATATAATCGCTTACGATCCAATCGACGGTAAATTCGTATATTCTGCCATGTCCGGCAATATAAAAAAGTCGGGAGTTGATGTTTCGAAATTCAGGAGCAGGCGTATACGCTCATCCAAACATAGCGATACGGACATATCCGAATATTCTATTTCAGAAGGCGATGTTGTCGCGCTGGCGGCAAGGCTCCATAAGAGTGTTGACAGGGCGGCCATTAAAAGATCCAGGCTCAACACACGCAAACTGAAGGACAATGTTTACAGGCTGGAGCTTTCCGACAAGGCCGACGGGCAGTGGTACAGGTTCCAGATGGATATTCCGCACGGCTCAATAGTCGAAAAGATAATCAGGGATGACGGTGTTGAAATAACCAACGACCTTGTCCCGGACGGCGCAGGAAATTACACTTTGCAGAACAGGTTTTACAGGGACGGCGACAAGCTTTATTTTTATGACGACCCGATAAACGGGTATTCGGTTGTTTTGTATCCGGCATCGCCCAGTTTTTCCATGCTGATCGAAGAGGCAAGCGCGGCAGGCGGCGGCTGCGGGCAGATATCGTGCATCATGTACCCTTATGACGGACAGACAACTCTTGAGAATAATACGGCAATTGACCATCTGGGCAGGAGCGGGGACAACGGCATAGGAAGGAACGTTTCCAACGACGGCGGAAATAAGATGGCATTCAGGTATCAGAGCTCGTCGGGCGGACTCTATTATCAGTACGGCAATACAGGAGCGACCGAGAATTCTTATCCCGCTGTGCGCGGCAGGGCCTTTACACATGTGAGCCAGAATTACAACCACATGAATACCACACCGTGGGGACAGACAGAGGCGGCAATAACGACGGTTTTTGACACGACACAGGCCAGCCCGGAAATACCTTTTACCATAACCAAAAAGACAATAATCCGCGGTAATATGAAGTGGTTCGCCACTATTTTCTACATAACAAATTCCGGGACACAGGGGCTTACGGCTTCTAATATTGATTTTTTTAACTGCTCTGACTTTGATTTTGACGGCGACCCCAACGGGGACAGCTGCTCTTATGATCCGGCCAATGACACTTTTTACGGTTATAAACCTGCCGGGAACCCGATAGCATATATGGGGTTTGCCAGCCCTTCACTGAGTATAGCCCACGATGTAAATGTATGGAACCTGATGTGGGGGGATGTGCAGAACGCGGCCCTTAATAATGCCGCGGTCTACAACGGCGACGCTTCAGGCGCGCTGGAGTACAGCCTCGGCGCCATGGCACAGGGGCAGCAGAAGGTACAGGAAGTCATCTGGGGATTCGGGAACACACAGAACGCGCAGGGACAGGTTGATATGCAGAGCGAAATAAATTACGGCCTGACGCAGTTGCATGACGTTGGCATATCGGCAATATCGGCGCCATCCAATGGTGCCACTTTCCAGACATCACAGGGATATATAATGATAACGGCAACGGCCGTGGATTACGGGTTGCGCGACTGGACGGCCCTGCCGGTACATGTAAAGATAACGGGGCCTTCGGGCTATTTATTTAACGGTAATATGACGGCGGTGAATTTATCGATACCGGGTGCGGAGAGCGTTGTGACCGGATTGCAATGGAACATCGGGGCCCTTGTGGCGGGGACATATACGATAAATGTTTACACCGACCTTACGACAGACATGGGAGTGACAGACCAGAATCCTTCCAATAACCAGCAGACAATAACCGTGAACATAGGCGGGATAACATTAAGCCCGCAGACCAGCCAGACTGTGAACATCAACGCCACAGGGAACATAAACCTTACCGCCACAAATACGGGGGCGAGCGACACCTTTTACATATCGCTTTCACCCGGAGCGGCGAACTACGGATGGCCGACTTACATTATTAATACCGCCAACGGCGTCACCATAGCCTCGGATACTAACGGCGACCAGACATGGGATTATATAAATCCCGCATATCTTGTCAACGGGCAACCCGCAATAACGGTAAACAACGGTGCCTCCTATCCCATAACTTTCAGGCAGAGCGTGCCGGGAACAGCCATAGGCTCACAGGACAACTCCACTATTGTTACATTGACGGGCAGTGTGACCGGCGCGGCGGCTTCGGCGCAGGAGGATACGCTTACCCCGGCAAACACTTCCGTGAACAAAACGCTCTGGCTGCACGGCTCAATACAGGCTCCGGCATCCATCGCGTACAGTCTTACGACAATAACCGATACGGCGGCGGCAAACACCTACGACCAGCTGCAGAAATTTGACAATCAATTCTTCGCGCTCTCCCCGGCGCTTTACAGGAACCTTAATATCACGTCGAACATACTCGTTAATTTATCAATGTCCGACGGCAATCAGAATACATGCTCGCCCGACGTGCTCCTATTCGCGACCAACGGTTCAAACACGATATCCATAGGGGAACAAAGAGTTGCCGCACTGGCGACAATTGCCGACGCGGCCCCTGCAATGACACAATTCACTTTCCCGGTGGCCGGCAGCCTTAACATTCCGGCGGGATATTATCTGGAGCTTCAGTTCAGGAACGATTCGCTGACCGCCAATACGCCAAGGTATATCCGCCTCTATCATGACAAACAAGCGGCTCCGACGGATCAGAGGTCGAACATATCGCTGAGCGTCTCGACATACATTGCCGTTGATTCGGCCTATACATACGATTCAACGGGCAACAGCAGGACGGTTTTCGGTCCGGGCAATCAGGTGACATTCGGGGCGCAGGTATCTGATCCGTTTGGAGCTTATGATGTTACAAACACAGCCATAACGGTTTTTGATCCGACGGGCACAACGCGACTTGCCGCCACTTTTATGGTAAATGATGCCACGGATACCAGTAATCCTTCGGGCTGGAGGCATTATACAAATAGTTCCTACTCAATCCCTGCGGCGCCTGTTTACGGCACCTGGTCCGCGCTTTTGACGGCATATGAAAGGAATGGCGTTACGTCGACAAGGGTCTGTTATTTCACTGTTGCCGCCCCGGACCATATCAGGGTGTTGCCAGTTTCAGCAATTCTTCCTATTAATAACAACATTCTTTTGAACACACAGGTTGTTGACATTAATGGAAATTCGATAGCGAGCGCCGTGTGGGTGACCATAACCGCAAACAATAACGGGGCCTTTACATCAATCCCGGGCGGGTGGACTCTGGCCGGCCAGACGGCATACGGACTGACAAACGCCTTTGGGTACGCCGCCCTGACACTAACAAGCTCAGTGGCCCAGACGGTTACAATCACTCCTAACAGCCTTTTAACCGGATCGCAGGCACTGCCTGACAGGGATGAAAAGGCATATATACTTTTTACAACTGCGACGCATGCGGCCGTTTTTAATACGGACGGAATAGCGGCGGCGGGAATGGCCGGTACGGGCGAGACCCTGAACCTGTGGCTGCTTGACCCGTACGGCAATACCGTGGCGACCCAGCAATATGTGACACTGACAGCAAGCGGAGGTGCGGTATTTACTTCAGTACCGGCAGGATGGATCGGTGTAAATACAGGAATGGTTTACGGAATTACAAACGTCTCGGGAACAGCTGCGTTTGTTTTAAAGGACAATATTGTTGAGACCGTGACGGTTACGCCAAATTCCGGTTTATGGGGGAACCATGCGCTTGATATTTCCACGCAGGTAAAATTTGTTGCAACCGGGGCGGACCATGTGGTGCTTTCCGGAGCAGGACCTGCAACGGCGGGAACAGCACAGACAATAAATATAAGCGTTGTTGACGCGGACGGGATTGTGGTGCCGGGAACATATAATATTACTGTCACATCTCCGGCAAAGGCAACATTTACAGCCGCCACGCTTGGCGGTATAACAGGGTTGGGCACCGGAATAATATCAGGCTTGACCGCTGCCACAGGGATGGCATCGGCGACTATAATGGATTATTACGCTCAGACAGTAACTGTGACTGTTTCTTCGCTGCTTTCGGGATCACAGGCAACACCCGACAGGGACGTAAATGCCCCGCTGAAATGGATTCCGGGAGTTGCGGACCATACTGTTGCTTATGCGGCATCGCGTTTTGCGATGATTGGGGCAACAGATGTTATTACGGTGCAGATAGTGGACCTTTACGGCAACAGCGTTGCCGTGTCTCAGTCAATAAACGTTTCGACGACCGGGGCCTCTATATTTACGGCAACAACCCTGGGCTCTCCGGCCGGTTTGCTTTCCGCAAGCGTTACCGGAACCACGAACGCTCTGGGCGGCGCAACAATAAAGCTTTATAACGAGACCGCACAGACAAATACGGTGACCGGGCACTCTGCGGCGTTCGCAAATGTTGCGGCGGATATTCCCGGCCTGGTAACATTTATGGCCGGTGTTCCGACTCCGACTTCAACGGCCACATTTACCCAGACATTCACAAACACCCCCACTTATACAAGAACGCCAACTTATACGCCGACTTTTACGGCAACGCCTTCGATGACCCGGACGGTAACGCCGACAGTGACACAGTCAATAACACAAAGCGTGACGCCGACGGTGACCCGGACGGTTACGCCAACAGTGACGCCGACGATAACGCAGAGCGTGACGCCGACGGTGACCCGGACGGTTACACCGACAGCGACCCAGTCAATAACGCAGAGTGTGACACCGACAGTTACGCAGACAATAACACCGAGCATGACACCGACGTTTACTTACACGATAACACAGAGCGTAACGCCGACGGTGACGCAGACAATAACGCAGAGCGTGACGCCGACAGTAACACAGACGGTTACACAGAGCGTGACACCAACAGCGACTAAGACAATAACACAGAGCGTAACGCCGACAGTTACGCAGACAATAACACAGAGCGTAACGCCGACAGTTACACAGACGATAACGCAGAGCGTAACGCCGACAGTGACGCAGACAATAACGCAGAGCGTAACGCCAACAGTGACTAAGACAATAACGCAGAGCGTGACGCCGAC
>PLPI01000105.1 GCA_003159495.1 candidate division FCPU426 bacterium
TGTGTAACCGTCTGTGTAACCGTGAAAGTCGGTGTTGATACATTCACGCTCTGGGTATATCCGTTCGGCACGGTTGCGGCATAAACGTCATTTATTGTTGACGCGAATAACTCGCTCCCGCTGCTTAATATCGCTGAAAATGTTATGTCGTCAAAATTTGGGTCTGATGTGTTGTTCCATTCGTTCCCAGCGTATGATACCTCTATTTTTCCCCCGGGCTGTGTGACAACGCCTCCCCTTGCGCTTACAGGCGTTGACACTATCGTTGCCCCGGCCGGAACAGTTATGTCTATTTTCCCAATTGGCCCGTTCCCCGCCGCGCTCACATGATATGTAATTGTTACAGTATCACCCGCTACTGCCTGTACCGGCTCCACATACGCGTATGCCGCCGGCGTTGACGTGTATGTGGCCGTTATCGTAGGTGTTATGGTCGGGGTTATTGTATGTGTCGCGGTTTGTGTTATTGTCTGTGTCACCGTCTGCGTTACGGTTTGCGTTATTGTTTCAGTTACACTGGGCGTTACCGTCTGTGTTGCGGTCTGTGTCACTGTTTCCGTCACGCTCGGTGTTATTGTGGGCGTCACGGTCTGCGTTATTGTTTCAGTCACACTCGGTGTTATTGTCGGCGTTACTGTCGCGGTCACCGTCTGTGTTGCGGTCTGTGTAATTGTTTCCGTCACGCTCGGCGTTATTGTCGTGGTTATTGTTTGTGTCATGGTTTCTGTTATCGTCTGCGTTGCCGTAAGGGTCGATGTCATGGAACAGGTCGGAGTAAATGTCGGGGTCTGTACCGTGTAATCCACTACAAGATAAATGTAATCCACAAAAAAACCGGTGAAACCGCCGCCTTCGGGGCGCAGAACTATCCCGAAAGAATCCACCTTCTGTGCGTCCCAGCTGTACAGCCCGGTAAGGTCAATTTCCGTTACCTGGCCGGAATTTGACATAAGCCCGGTGTCATGGTCAACCGGCAGACTTCCCGACGCCCATGTCGCCCCGTTATCAAGGGTATAATTAAAGCCGGCAATGTCGCCGGCAAGCGTCCCCGCTGAATAATTCAAGACCCTGAGTTTGACCGAATTTATATTCACATTGTCCGAAGGGAGATCGTCAAAAAGCGTATAAAGATCCGCGCCGTTTGTCTGGCAGTCGGCATTTACAAAATCCGGTGCGGTTATATTGGCAGTGTTGTTCCATCCGGCCGAACTGGACTGGCCGTCCATATATGCCGTTGCTGACAGATTTATAACCGTTGCCTTGATTAATGGTGAAACCAGCGCCAGAATGGCGCCGATTATATATGCCCTCTTTATTACAGCCTTAAGAAACCCGTTTTTTAAAGACAAAATTATCCTTTTCCCTGATTTTACCGGTTTTTATAAAATAAACCATATTTTATCCCTTTTTTGGCTTTTGCCTTCATTATTATACACTATGAAAAAGCCAAATAAAAGATGTATTTTACCGTTAATCCATACAGAAAAAAGATATGGCGGTGCTGTCGGAAAACCCCGCTAATATTGCTTGATCCCGGGTATATGACATTNNGAAAAATGTCATATACCCGGGATTAAACATGCAATGGATTTTCCGACAGTATCATGGCGGCGCTTATTAAACCTGCTTTTTTGAATGCGGGTGGGCCCTGTCGTAGTCGCTTTTGAGTTTATTAATTGATAGGTGGGTGTAAATCTGGGTGGTTGAAAGGTTGGCGTGGCCGAGCATCTCCTGCACGCTCCTTAAGTCGGCTCCCCTGTTTAAAAGGTGTGTTGCAAAGGAATGCCTGAGCGTATGCGGGGTGACTTTTTTTTGTATCCCCGCCTTTATGGCGTAATTTTTTATCATCATCTCGACGGCGCGAGGCGTAAGCCTGCCCCTGTTTTTATTCACAAATAACGGGCCGCTGTCAGAAAACCCCCTGAGTTCCCTTATGTAATCCTTTAAAACGGCGAGCGCTTTTCCGCCCACAGGGACAATCCTTTCCTTTGACCCTTTGCCGAGCACCTTCACCTCTTCATTTACAAAATCCACGCCGCGCACATCAAGCGATGTTATTTCGTGCACCCTTATTCCTGACGAATACAAAAGCTCCATTATAGCCGTGTCGCGCAGCTTGAAAAAATCACCCGTCCCGGGCGCGGCAAGCAGGGCCTCTGTTTCCGTTTCGGTAAGCACACCCGGAAGTTTTTTGTCGTCTTTGGGCGTCAGAAGATAAATGAAAGGGTTGCTTTTTGCGGTTTTCTGCCTGACCAGGTATTTGTAAAAATTACGCGCGGATATGACCTTGTGTATTACGGAGGTTCTGTCGTATTTTTGTTTGTTGAGAAACTCAAGGAATTCCCTGGCCCTTTCCGGCGTAATGTCTGTCGACTGGCCGGTGAATTTAAGAAACTGGGTTATGTCCCGCCTGTAGCTTTTTATGGTGTTCTCGGAATAATTTCTCTCGTTGGAAAGATAGTTCAGGTATGAATCAAGCCCCGCGGCCTGCTTACTCATTCGCCGTTTCAGGAGGTACGGGTTTGTCCGCTTTGTATTCGCATTTTTTACAGTAGATCACTGTCCCTGTTTTTTTCCATTTTTCGAGCAGGAAATCCGCGCCGCACTGCGGGCATTTTTCGGCTATCGGTTTGTCCCAGACCATGAACTTGCATTTGGGATAATTGGAGCATCCGTAAAATTTTCTGTAACGCTTGAATGTTCTTTCTATGACGTCGCCGTCGCCGCAGTCCGGGCATTTAACCCCCGTCTTGATTACAATCTGCCTTGTGTATTTGCAGTCCGGGTAGCGCGAGCATGCTATAAAATCACCGTAAGGGCCGCGTTTTATAATAAGGTCGGCGCCGCATGTCGGGCACTTTTCATCGAGTTTTACCTCTTCACGCACGGAGCCGTCCTCGGCAAGGGGCTTTGCGTTCTTGCATTCCGGATATTTTTCGCAGGAAAGAAATTTTCCGTGCCTTCCCCATTTTATTATCATTTTACCGCCGCATTTTTCGCATATCTGGCCTGTATCGCCCTCGATATCCTTTCTCATGTCGAGCATGTACGGCTCGGCTTCTTTTAAGAGCACCTCAAAGGTGGACCAGAATGTTCTCATCAGGTCGTGCCACTCGATTGTGCCCTCCTCGACTTTGTCAAGGTCGGCTTCCATCTTTGCGGTAAATTCCTCGTTTATTATGGTGGAGAACTGTTTTAAAAGTATCTTTGCCACGAGCGTGCCGAGCTCTGTCGGGGCGAATTTGCCCCTGTCGCGTGTAATGTATTTTCTGGCGGAGAGCGTTGTTATGATCGGCGCGTATGTAGACGGCCTTCCTATATCCTTTTCCTCAAGCGCCTTTACCAGCGTCGCGTCGGAAAAAGCCGGCGGCGGCTGGGTAAAATGCTGCTCCGGCAGAAGCTCGTTGAGTTTGAATTTGTCGCCCTGCGCCACATCCGGCAGGCGCCTGTCTTCGGGTTTATCCTCGTCGGGATTTCCGGCTCCGTTATTATCCGCGGGTTTTTCGCTGTCTGTTATGACCTCGTAAACCTTTAAAAATCCGTCAAATCTCTGTATTGAACCGTTGGCCTGGAAAGTGTACCGCCCGGCGCCGATTTTCACCCTGGTGTCGTCAAAAACCGCGGGCGACATCTGGGACGCCACAAAGCGCTTCCATATTAATGAGTATACCTTGAACTGGTCGTTGTCCAGGTTGTCCTTTATGTCATTGGGGTGGCGTGAAACCGAGGATGGCCTTATGGCTTCGTGGGCATCCTGCGCCGACTTTCTGGATTTGTAAACGTTGGGCGTCTCGGGAAGGTACTGCTTTCCCAGTGTGGTTTCTATATATGCCAGCGTCTCTTTCTGCGCCTCTTCGGATACGCGCAGCGAATCGGTCCTCATGTATGTTATTAATCCGACCTGCCCCTCGCCGGCGATGGTCACTCCCTCGTACAACTGCTGTGCTATCATCATGGTCTTCTGCGCAGTAAAGTGGTACTTGCGCGCGGAATCCTGCTGGAGCGTGGATGTTATGAAAGGCGGAAGCGCCTTCCTGCGCCTCTCTTTTTTTGTGACTTCGCTGATGACATATTCGGCGTTTTTAAGTTCTTCGACAATTGCGCCGCTGTCCGCCGAATTTTTAAGGTCTATTTTTTCGCCGTTTTTTTCGGTCAGTTTGGCGTCTATAACCTGCTCTGTGTTGTTCTCGAGCAGTGCGCGTATCGACCAGTATTCAACCGGGTTAAAGGCGTCTATCTCGGCCTGACGCTCGACTATCAGCTTTAACGCTACCGACTGCACGCGGCCGGCCGACAATCCCTTCCTGATGGCTTTCCATAACAGCGGGCTTATCTTGTATCCCACCAGCCTGTCGAGCACCCTTCTTGCCTGCTGGGCGTTGACCAAATTCATATTTATCTCGCGCGGCTCTGCTAGCGCCTTTAATACGGCCGTCTTTGTTATTTCGTTGAATGTCACGCGGAACATTTTCTTGCCGCCCATTTTTTTTATCTCTTCGGCCACGTGCCAGCATATTGCCTCGCCCTCGCGGTCAGGGTCGGTGGCCAGATATACCTCATCCACCTGTTTGACGGCTTTTTTTATCTCGGAGAGAATTTTACGCTTGTCCTTTAATACTATATAATAAGGCTCAAAATTATGCTCGATATCTATGCCAAGTTTGGATTTGGGCAGGTCCTTGACATGCCCCTTCGTGGCCATGACTAGATACTTGCCCTTTACATATTTTTGTATTGTGTGGACCTTTGTGGGGGACTCGACGAGGATTATCTTCCCGCCGCGCGGCTTTGCGGCCTTTTTGGCCCTCTTCGCCTTTTTTTTAACGGGCGCTTCCGGCTTTTCTAAAGCCGCCGGATTTTCCGGTATCACCGGTATCTCCGCCGCCGGTGTTTCCCCGGGCGCCTGTATATTTTCTTCTGCCAAGTGATGCTCCTGTTTTTTTTGCGCCTTTATCAGAGGGCCCTGATAAAACACTTTCCGCCCGTCTGCCTTACAGCGCCTTTTAATTCCATCATAGTAAGCTTTCCGGCCAGTTTAACAACCTCCATATTACTTTCAATCGCTATATTGTCAATATGTTTTTTTTCATTACTTAAAACGGAGTATATTTTCATCTCGTCGTCGTCGAGCCCCGGAGGCGGGCCTGCGGGCTTTTTTTCGGGCGGCGGCGCGGCAATGACGCTGTATTCATCGGTGATATCGTATATTGACGTCGCCGGCTTCGCCCCCTGCTTTATGAGCCAGTTCGTCCCCTCGGATTTCGGCGATACAATGGAACCCGGCACGGCGAATATATCGCGCCCCTGCTCAAGGGCGCAGTCCGCCGTTATAAGCGCCCCGCTTCTTTCACCGGCCTCAACCACTAAAAGCGCGTCCGATATCCCGGATATCACCCTGTTCCTGCGGGGAAAATTTTGTTTTAAAGGGGGCATTCCCATTGGAAATTCCGAGACAATCACGCCGCATGAAAGTATCTTATTGGCCGTATAATTTTTTACGAACGGCCAGATGTAATCGAGCCCGAAGCCGAGTACAGCCGTAGTAAATATTGAGCGCGCCGCCGCCCCGGTATGCGCTATTGTATCAATGCCGCGCGCCATGCCGGAGACTATATTAAAGGAAAGCTTTGTCGATATTATGCCGTCCAGGATTTTATTGACAGCCTGCCAGCCGTAATCCGAAGACATTCTCGTGCCGACTATACCCAGATTAAATGCGGAAGGCGCAAGGCTGCTGATATCCCCGGCCACATAAAGCACCGAAGGAGGGTCAAATATTTTTTTTAAGTTCGCGGGATATTCCGCCTCATCAGCGGTAAAAATTGAAATGTTTTTTTTACGGGCATTTTCCAGTTCGGCTTCCACGGAATAAATCTCGTCAAAATATATTATAGATCTTGTTATTTCCGGCCCGATGCCGTCGACCGTTTTTAACTCATTTGGTGTGCCCTTAAAGACATTTTTCGCCGACCCGAAACGGGTGATTAATCTTTTTATCCTTACGCTTCCCAGCCCCGGAACCATGTTTAACCCTATCAACGCGCTTTTTTCATCCATGACGCCCTCCCCAATAAAAATTATTGCCGGGGATCGGCTGCCCGGAGCTGTTGTTTTACCATGCGCACTTATGATACTTTCACACGGCTTACATGTCAAGTTTTTTTGCTTTTTGGAGGTAAATATATTATACTTCTGGAATGGATAAAAAAGTATCTCTGACCGGTCTGTTTGCGGCGCTTTTTGCGTTGCTATTATTTTTTTCTCCGTCCGCATACGCGGCTTCTTCCTTTAACACAAGGCTTGAAAACAGGCTCTTTGAGCTTGTAAACGCCCAGCGCGTGAATTACGGATTAAAACCCCTGAAACGCTCCGCAAAGCTTTCCATTATAGCAAGGGGCCACAGCGAGGATATGGCGCGGCGCAATTATATATCGCATTACACCCCCGAAGGCCTTTCCCCCACGGACAGGGCAAACAAAGCAGGTTTTAAGACAACGATTGTTTACAAGGACAGGATTAGAAAAGGCGTCGGCGAAAATATAGCCATGCACCAGGACGGAATAGAGGAAAACGGGATAAAAAGGTATTTTCTCAAGAGCGTGGACGAAACCGCAAAACTGCTTGTTGACGGCTGGATGAACAGCCCCGAACACAAGGCAAATATTTTAAACACGGATTACACAATGGCGGGTATGGGGGTGGCGGTTTCAAAAGAAAAAAAAGTGCTGGCAACACAGATGTTTTTTTAGATTTTAAATTATCTCATATCTTTCAAGTTTGTTTTTTCTTTCTTTCCAGTCAGGCATTGTTTTTGAAAGCATTTCATAATAATTCCTGTCATGGCTTCTGTGTATAAAATGGATCAATTCATGGTCTATTATATATTCAATGCATTCTTTTGGTGTTTTAATAAGTTCTAGGTTAAGATTTATCCTTCCCTTTCGCGGACTGCAACTGCCCCAGCGTGTCTTCATATACTTAATATAAAATTCAGGCAGGGCTATTTTATATGCTTTAAGCCGCTTAATACGTGACGCAAGTATCACGGCAAATCTCTTTTCAGCCTGCCATTTATACCAGTTATACAGCAATGCCTTTTTTTTGCCGGAATTCTTAATGTCATTTACATATAAATATATAAAATCCCCTGAAACTTTGATTTTTTCATAAACACTCTTCCTGATTCTCAGCCTGTATTTTTTCCCCATAAGACTGTGCGACTCGCCGCTTACATATTCTTTTTTGGCGGCGAGGTGCTTATTTTTTTCAAAATAATCCAGGTATTTGGCCATCCATTTTGCCTTTTTACCGGCCCTGCGCAAAACCCTGGCACTGTCCGCCCCGGCAGGCATGTATATTTCAACAGTCTCGTCCGGTTTTACCGTAATCGCCAGGGTTTTTCTATTTCTTTCAATAAGCCTGACATGTATTTTTCTTTTTCCGTAATTTATCACGGCATTCATTTTTTTATGTGCCTTTTTGCCGCTATCTTCATGACTTCGCTGATAATCGTATCCACGCTGTCAAATTCCATATCCACATTGTCCAGAAGATAATCTTCTATCTTGTTTATCATTGTGTTTTTTGCGTCTTCATTATATTGCCAGTCAACAATCGCGTTTTTAATTATAATATCGTCTATTGCAAGGGCCGCAGTTGTGGGTTCAAATCCCTCCCTGCCAGTTGATTCAAGTTCATGTTTTATCACCCTGTAAACAGCCGCCGCCGTATCGTTGTTTTTTAATTCCCGGGGCAGGTCTTTATTGTCCTTGTTTATTATATTTGCGGCTATATCCTTGATTTTTTCGAGATATTGCGCGTCACTCATCCTCTCCGCGCGGAATGCGGCTATCGCCTCTTCGAGCAGGTCGGAAAACTTCTTAAAAAACACCGGATCCTCGTCGAATTTATCATGTATTGTCCTGCGCGTATTATACGCAATCGTATCGGCCATGGCGGCCTTTCCCTCGGCTTTTTCCACGGCTTTATCAAACTTCACCCTGTCAAATATGTCAACCTGTCCGGTTATCTGAACCATATCTCCGGAAGTGACGTATGTGTCAAGTATTCTTTTTATTTTCGGTTCATATTCCGCCCTGTCAAGCATCTCGGCATACCTGTTTTTAACGGCCCTGCGCAGGCTCTGGAAAAATTTAAGCTCTTTTTTATAATCATCAATTTGTTTTTCGCCATATTCCTCATAAAAAACCCTGCTTGAAAGCGCTATTCCCATGCGCAGGGAAAAGACAGAGAGTTTTTTATAGAAAACATCCCGTATTTCCTGGTCTGCCAGGAATCTCTGGTATTCCTCGCTGTCCTGTTTGTTCTTAATCCCCTGGAACATTCCCTTTAAATTTGTGAAATCTTCGGCAACCTGCCTGACCTCGGTCTTTATGTTTATCAGGGTTCCCTGTAAATCTTTTTCTTCAAACCCGCTGAGAGCCTCATAAGAAGTAAGAGCTTCGTCCAATTCACGAAGGATGCCGGCATAATCTATTATATAACCGAATTCCTTGCCCTCGCATATCCTGTTTACCCTTGCTATAGCCTGGAGCAGTGTATGATCCTGTAATCCTTTGGCAAGATATAAAATGGTATTTTTAGGAGCGTCAAAACCCGTCAAGAGTTTTGAGACGACTATTATTATTTCCGGATCTTCGGAATCCTTGAATTTACTTACAAGCTGTTCCTCATATTTTTCATTATCGCCGAACCTGTCCATCATCTTTGACCAGAATTTATTCACTTCATCCGTGGGTTCGTCGTCAACCTCGTCATAGCCCTCCCTGTCGTCCGGAGCGGATATCAGAACTTCTGAAGTCACCTTGCCGAAGCTGTCGAGATGTTTTTTGAATTTTACGGCGTTTGCCTTTGACCATACCGCCAGTTGACCCTTAAACCCGGTTCCCTTCCAGTTCTTTGAGTAATGTTCGCTTATGTCAAAAGCAATAGCCTTTATGTTATCCTCCACGGACATTAGTTTGTTTTTGCTGGTAAATTCCCTTTTCAAATCAGCCTGCTGGTCCTCGGATAATGACTCCGATTCCCTTACAAACCATTTATCCAGAGGCTCGCGGTTTACATTTAATACATTTAATCTTCCTTCATATATGAGCCTTACAACAGCGCCGTCGGCCGTGGCTTCCTCTATGGTATATGTCGGGTCTATAAATCCCCCGAATTTTTCGATTGTACTGCGTTTTTCGTCTTTCATAAGGGGTGTTCCCGTGAATCCAATGTAGCAGGCTCCCGGCAGCATCCTTTCCATTGTGCCGCGTGCGGTCCCGTAATGGCTCCTGTGCCCCTCATCCGCAAGAACAAAAACATTTTCAGTGTTTAAAGCCTTTTTACTCTGCCTGACGGCGGAGCGGAACTTAAAAAGCACTGTTGTCATGACGGTATTGCGCTCATCCTCAAGAAGCCCGAGCAGATCCGTGCCTGAAACCGCCCGCTTTGCCTCTATGCCGCAATGCTGGAAAGTATCGCGTATCTGCTTGTCCAGATTTATTCTGTCGGTAACAATTATAACGCGTGGATTCGGGATGGACGGCTCCATTGCAAGGGCCTTTGAAAGCATTACCATGGTGAGAGATTTTCCACTGCCCTGAGTGTGCCAAATAACCCCGCCGCGCCGCTTTTTTCCCGATTCATATTCCTTTACCCTGCTTATAGCGCTTTTCACCACAAAATACTGCTGGTGCCGCGCTATTTTTTTCTCACCGGCATCAAAAAGGATAAAATATCTCATCAAATCTATAAGCCGTTCAGGCCTGCATAACCTGTATAAAGCACGGTCCTGTTCCGATGTCTGTCTTCCATTTTTTTCCAATGAATTAAAATAATCTTTTACATAATTATATTTTTCGCCGAACAATTCCTCTTTAGCCATGGAATCAATCGGTTTGTTTATTAGTTTTTGAATTTCGTTTTCATCGGACGAGCGTTCTTTCCATTTGGACCAGAATTTTTTAGCCGTTGCAGTGGTGGCATACATTGCATAATCAACGCCAAGAGCCATTAGGAGTTGGGAATATGTGTAAAGATAAGGTATTTCTTCCTTGCCCTGGTTGCGCAGTTGCTGTGATATTGCCTGTTCCATGGGTTCTTTCATATCAGGCCGTTTGCACTCGATAACGCATACTGGGATTCCGTTTATAAAAAGGATAATATCAGGCCGCCTGCGGTTCTTCCCGTCGGATGTTTCCACGCTGTATTCTTCGGTTACATGAAAGGCATTATTGGATATATTTTGCCAGTCAATATATTTCAGGTCAAAACTCTTTTTACCAGACGGCAAAGTTTCCTCAAAACTTTTGCCGAGTGATAAGAGGTCATATATTTTTTCATTTGTCCTGATAAGGCCGTCATAAGGCATCTTTTTAAGTGCATTTATTGCTTCGCTAATACTGGAATTTGAAAACTGATATTTCTGCCCGCCGGATGTGAATGTATTACACAGCATATTGCGGAGTCGTTCTTCAAGTATATTTTCAAGCAATACATTAGAAGCCTTCCCCCCGCGCAGTCGCAGAGCCTCTTCAGGTGATAAATATTTATAGCCGAGGTTTATAAGAAGCTGTAACGCGGGTATCTGAGATATATGATCTTCCTGGAACGAAGGCGTTTCATTTGCCATTTTTATCTCCCCTGGTTTTAACGCGTATTTTACCGGTTAAGAGCTGTTGCATAAGACCTTTTTTTTGAAGTTTTAATAAATTTAATTTCTGTTTAAGCATTTCTAATTCTTTGTCAATTAGGGTCAACAACTTTCCAATTGCCCTTTGCTTGCCTAATTCATGTAAAACTATTGGATATTGCATAAACATATCCATGTCAAAATTTCTCCGTACTATGCTGGCACCCTGTATAGATGATTCTATTAGTATTCTTTTCATTAAATTAGTTTTAATAAAATAACCCATATAATCTACATCCGCGTACTTTTGATTTATTGAAAAAACTTTATAAGCCGGTGAGATTATACCTTCGTCAACAATATTTTGCTTGTGTATAGCGCCCATCCAAAAATTTAAACCACTCATTGCAATTTCATCTTTTTTCACAATTAAATATCCAGTGGTATCTTTGTTGGCTATTTGCTTATTAAAATAATCACTTTGAAGCATTATTCCATCTATTGTAATTGCCAAAATAGGTAATATTTTTCGGAACTATGCACATGACAAAGCATGTCTATCCCTTGTGTTTTTTAGGTCTTATCTTCATAAATAACCCAAGTGCTATTTCTGGTTTTAGACCGTAGAGCGATAAGGGCTTATCATACTTTTTTCCTTTATTTGTTTTGCGTTTCATTTTATTTCTGCTTCTAAAACATTTGTTTCAATTAAATCAATATCTTCTTTACTATCAATACCATAAAGAGTATAAACCAATTTATCTATTTGTTTATCAACTTTATATATTGAATCTTTGTAATTTTGTTTATTGCCTTTATTATTTTCAATATGATATTTTTTTTGAAGTTCTATCATTTGGACTACTAAAATAATGAAAGGTTTTTGTTTTTCTTTATCAATAATAGGAATAGGAATCTTTGAAATACTATTTTCGAGATATTCAAACATTCCACCTCCAGTTTGTTTCCCAATAGAACGATACCTAAACGTTAATAATCTCGAATTTAATAATGCCAATAAATACCTTAAATCTACATCTGGATTGGTGTCAAAAATTACAGCGGTATTAGTTAATCCAACATATTCTTTTGTATCATCATAAGAAAAATTATTTCTAACATCACGAAAAGAACACCATATTTTATTCAAATTATAAAATTCTTGGTGCATAGGAAATGTATAATTCCACCATTTTGCTGTTTTTCTTCTTTTTTTATCTGCACGGTCTTTAAGAACTTGTTTATTTTCCTCTAAATAGTGTTGAAGTTTTTGGGGGAGTTTATCAAATTCGTCATTTTTTTCAAAGTATAAAATATATCCCGTTTTAGAATTTATATAATACCGTTGAATATATTCATTCGTAATATGTTTTTTTATGAATTTATCAGAAAATTTAGTAGGATATTCGTCAAAATGATAAACTTTATTAGTTCCTGTTTGCATTCCACTACCTAATTCAACTATTTCCCCAAGACGTTTATGTTTATCATCAATTTTATTGTTCAATTTTTCAATTTGCGAATTAACTAATGCGAATACTTGATTTGACCTTAATTCAATTGTAAAATCGTAACCATCTATCATTTTTTTTTGAATATAATCTATACTAACGTTTTTTTCTTGTATATTTAAAACTTTAGCGGTCTTATATATTCCCATTTTATCCCATAACACAATAGCCGTTGTTACATCTGATTTATAAAAAACCTTGTATTTTTCAAAATTAACAATTGCATTAAATGGATACTTTTCAACAATAAAATTTCTTAATTTTTGGCTCTTATCTCCATACAAAAAAGCATTTTTAATAATAAAACTAACATATTGCTTTGATAATTTTGAAGATTGATAAACAAAATAATTAAGAATATCACTTTTGTCTTGCCATATCTCACTATATTTTTCCTTAAAATATTCAGTTTGTGGATTATTTGCTCCCCAAGTTTCAACACTATAATAGGGGGGGTTTCCAACAACAACATCAAATTTACCATTATTCATTATTTCAGGAAAACCATTTTCCCCTTTCCAATCAAATAATTTATATTTATTCATATTTTCAACTTTATTAACTTCTGTTAATAAAATATTATTAAAATCATAACCCATTAAAGAATTTCCACATTTAATATTGTTTGATAAATCGGGCAAAATAGTTTGCTTAAATAAAGTAAATTCTTCTATTAACTCATCTTTTTTGGTATCTTCAAGAGCCTTTAAAGATAAAGAAAAACAAGAAACTTCAACCGCTTGTTCATCTATATCCACTCCATAAATATTATTAAGCAATATTTGCCTTTTTAATTTTGCCGTTAAAAATATTTTACCTCCAATCCCTTTATATGCAAAAGACCTATCTTTAATCGTAATGCCTTCCGAATTATAATAATTCAGATACCATGAAATTATCATTGAATACGCAACTAATAAAAAAGAACCCGAACCACAAGCAGGGTCTAGTATCTTTATTTTTGAAACATCATCAGGTATTTTGCAATTTGAAAGGATTTTGCCCAAAGTGTTATTAAGAATATGTTCCGCTATATATTGGGGAGTGTAATAAACACCACCTTTTTGATTTATTTCATTTTTATTTGTTATTTTTACTTGTTTGTCTGTGGTTGTTACAATACTGCCCAAAAATCTTTCATATATTGTACCAAGTATTTCTACTGGCATTGTAGCGAAATTATAAGGTGAACTGTCAGATTTTAGTTCGCTTATTATTTTTACAATCAATTTATTTGATACGGTAACTATGTCTAATTCTTTTCTATTATCAAACACATTACCATTATAAAATATGCGTAATTGTTCAAATATTGATTTACAAGCATTAAACCAAGTAGTATCTGTATCAGACAATCCTGTTCTTTTAGAAATCGTTGCAATTTGTTCTAAATAATCATCTTCAATTTCTCTGTCCGATAATGACTTTACAAATAGCAACCTATCTATTAATAATTGAACTGCCGCAGTAATAATGTGACCATCGACATCGGGATTATTTTTTTTCATATCTTTTGCAATACAAATTCGCCATCCTGTTTTGCTATTATCCAAATCATTTAAAAACGCTTCATCTGGCGGAATTTTTTTCTTATAAGGTTGAAAAAGCGACCATAAACCAATTGGGCATTCAGTCCTTGATTTAGCGGCTATTCTTAAATTTTCTTTTTCAAATAAATCCCAAAATTCGCTAAAGAAAGAATCAAATAACTTATCTTCTTTTTTATTTATATATTCTTCCAAGGATAATAAAATGTCATCTTCCGTTATATGATTTGTAAGCACCCATTTTTTTATAATAAGACTTTTTAACATTTTTTGATTTTTAACAAATACCGTGCAATCCAAAACAATAATAGTGTGAAAATCCGTTAAAATAGCAAAATCAATTTTTTTATATAATGATTGATTTTGGGTTGAAAACGCATAAGAATAAATTTGATATAATAATTTGTGGTCGTCAATATTATGTTTAAACCTTTTAGCATCCATTATTAAAAGATGTTGATTATCTAATTGTAAAATATAATCGGGGCGTTTACCTTTTGCATCTGTTCTTTGTATAATAAACTCATAGTTATTTACAGATAATTGCGTATTTTTTGTATTCCAATTTATTGCTTCAAAAAGGGGACGAATAAAATTATTTTCAATTTGTGCTTCTTGTAAATCTTTTATCGCTTCTTCGTGTTTTTTATAATTATATAATAATTCCTTTACTTTTAGTCTTGCTTCTTCTTTTGTTATCATCCCATTAACCCCTTTAACATTAATCTTTTTCCTTCAAATCCTTTAATAGCATTTTCTGTTCTTGCGCCGTCTGTTACCTTGTTGTTATCCCATCTAAAACTAAACTCATTACAATACTTTGCTAAATGTTTTTTGCTTATGTGGTGGAATGTACCATGAACTCCACGTTTTAACAAGGCAAAATATGACTCAGCGGTATTAGTGTAAGCGTTGCCGTTTACATACTCGCCTTGATTATGATTTACTACTTTGTGACCGCCTTTGAAGTCCTTTCCTATGCCTGTATAAGACTTCCATTCATCGGTCATTATTGTTGAGTCTTTGTTTACCATTTCTTTTATTGCTCCTTTTAAAGTCTTAGCGTTTACAAATTCTACTGGTTTAGAATATGCTTTCCCGTTACGTTCTACCAAAAGCATTACTGGTTGCTTCTTCGTTCCACGTCCTCTTTTATTAACTATTCCAGTTCCTTTTCTTGGTTTACCGCCTATGTAAGTTTCGTCAACTTCAACTATACCTTTTAATGCTCCTGCCAACGGTTCTGATTTCATTGCTTCTCTGATACGGTGTGCTAAATGCCACGCTGAACGGTAAGACCCTAACCCTAACTCACGCTGTAATTGCAATGCCGATATTCCTTTCTTACTTGCACACATTAAATTAAATGCTTGAACCCATTGTCTTAATGTTATATGACTGTCTTCCATAACCGTTCCTACCGATACGGAAAATTGTTTTCTACACGCTGATTCATTACATTGCAATACGCCATCCCTTGTTGACTTCTTCATATCCGACTTCAGCCTTGTTACATTAAAACTTCCGCAATGAGGGCATATTGGTTCTTTGCCCCATCTAATGCCTTCTAATATACTCCTCGCTTCATCTTCTGTCAATCTCGCTACGTCTATTGAACTCATCTCACTTAATTTCTCAAACTTTGGCGGTGTGTATTTCATGGAGGTTCTCCTTTATTTGTAGTAGAATGTTTATGGGGAGAGTGGATGCTTGGAGTTTGGTTGTATCGGTGAGATGCTACCAGAACAGACCCTATGACGGTTAAAACCCCGAGGGAACGTCCCGCCAACTCCACTTTCTCCACCATAAATTCTACTCTTTATCTTTCTACACCACCATTATACCAAAATTATCTTGCTTTGTCAAGTGCATAATTCCCATATTTTTTTACCATCATCTTCTCTCTTAACTACAGATAAAATATTTGATATTTCTAGATTAATGCCTTTAACAATTTTTCTTTTATCAAACATTTGCTGTATTATTGCTTTTTTGTATTCTTCCTTCATTATAATTAACTGCTCGATTTTTTTAATGGCAAAATCATATAAAGAAAATATATCTGCAATTTTTTGTTGTTCTTCATGTGGAGGTAATAGGATTTTTAAATTTGCAACATCATCAGAATTTATCGCCGGATAGCTTGATCCGACAATCAATGTATATAATTGCCATTTTATATACTCGCTATATAAAAATTGGTACAAATATTTACCATTTACGCATTCTCTTGGACTTATTACTGCAAATCCCGTCGAAACTATAACGTCTTTTATATTTTTTTCAATATATGCAAACGCTTGAAGATTTGGTCTTACTGTTCCAATTATAATGTCATCTTTTTTTATTACTCTTCGTGCTCGCGAAGGTGCTTCTTCAAAAGAGCATTCGGAAAGTTCATCACTTATTTTTCCTTTATTTACATCTCCAAGTGTAATATATTTAAATCTATAATTTGGGTCTGTATCCTCACTGATTGTTTCAGTATCGATGTCTGCAATTTCTTTTATTTTTGCATATTTCCAATTTGATGGTAGTTTATATTTCATGTTTCACCTTACAGACCCAATTCTTTAATTTTTTCTTTAATTTGTGCTTGTATGTCAATAAGTTCTTTTTCAGTATTGTTTATATCCTTTTCTATTTGAACTAAATTAACTGCTTTTTCATGTTTAAACGAATCCACATATCTCGGTATATTCAGATTAAACTCATTATCTTTTATCTCGTCAAACCCCGCAAGATATGCGTATTTATCAATAGTTTCAAATCCCCTATAAGCTTTCACAATTTTTTCAATATGCTCATCAAGAAGCACGTTTTTAGTCTTGTCTTTATCAAAATCCTTGCTGCCATCAATAAAGAGTATTTCTTTTTTCTTCCTTCCCTGCTTAAAAACAAGTATCGCAACCGGTATGCCGACACCGTAAAAAAGGTTCGCTGGAAGTCCTATAACCGCATCCAGCAGGTTTTCTTCTATTAGACTCTGCCGTATTTTCCCTTCGCTTCCGCCCCTGAAAAGCACACCGTGAGGAACAACAACTCCTACTCTGCCTGTTCCTTCAAGCATGGATGCTATCATGTGCAAAATAAAAGCATAATCTCCCTTGCTTTTAGGCGGGACGCCGCGCTCAAAACGCCTGAACCTGTCACTCGCGGCGTTTTCCGCTCCCCATTTATCCAGTGAGAAAGGAGGATTAGCCACGACAACATCAAACCTCATCAAATCATCATTTTTAATATGTAGTGGGTTATTAAGAGTATCACCCCACTCAATTTTTGCGCCATCTATCTCATGAAGAAACATATTCATCTTGCAAAGCGCCCATGTACTGCCGTTATTTTCCTGTCCAAACACAGCATAGTCGTTGCTCCCTATTTCCTTGGCCATTTTTATAAGCAAAGACCCCGACCCGCATGCCGGGTCATAAAGCCGGTCTCCTGCTTTGGGTTTAAGCAGCTTAGCAAGCAGTTTTGAAACCTCGGCCGGAGTATAGAACTCCCCGCCTTTTTTTCCCGCGTCGCTGGCAAACCGGTATATCAGATACTCATAAGCATCCCCTATTATGTCATTATGCCCGATACGGGAAGGCCGAAAATCAAGTTTCTCGTTTGAAAAGTCCTCTATAATATGTTTAAGCCGCCGATTTCTGTCCTTAACCTGCCCAAGGTTTGATTCCGAGTTAAAATCAATATTCCGAAACACTCCGTCCAGTTTTGCCTTATTGCGCTCTTCAATCTCCTCAAGGGCCTTATTAATAATCTCCCCTATATTATTCTGGTCGCGCTTCTCATATATATACTCATAAGTACAGTGTTCAGGCAGATAAAACCGTTCTCTTTCAAGTTTACGGTTTATCCGCTCCTTCTCTCCCTTGTATTGCTTTTCATATTCAACCTTAGCGTCCTTCCATATATCGCTGAGGTATTTAAGGAAGAGAAACACAAGTATATAATCCTTATACTGCGTAGGATCCATAGTCCCCCGGAATGTATCGCAGGCCTTCCATAGTGTTTCGTTAATTTCTTTTTGATTGATTTTTTCGGTCACTTTATTCCTCCCAATTTAATTTTTTATTATTCGTTCTTGCCTGCAAGTTTTGGTAATATTTCAAATATCTGCTGCATTCCAAGGTTTCCGTCAGGTTCTTTAGGCAAATAGCCAGTTACTTCATGAGAAAAAATACAATCAGTAGTTTTATTTAAAATTGTATTTTGAATTGCAGGATCCTCTTTGACTGCATCAACAAATGTTTTAAAGGTTGAAAGTGCGTTTTGCCTATGTTTGTTAATGACATAATTGTGCCTGTTAGACCGGTAATTTCTCGATACCCATACTAGAGTAAAATATAGAATTGAAAATATTACCATCTTAGTTATAGCAAACTGTATTGCGTAACCTGTGATTTTTAATTGTTCGTAGTCTTTCATGAACCAACTAATGCTCCATGTCGCAACTACAAGCGTCAAAATACCGGTCAATACTGTTGCCACTAGCCACCATCTTGAAGCAATTAAATGCTCGTCTGCCTGTTCAGCAAATACTTTTGAATGCTCCGAAACCCCAAGTTTTCCGGCCGCAGTTTTTGAATCATCTAGAATCTTATTTATCTCTTTGCCTTTGTTAATCATTTCTTTTTTTATATTTTCAATTTCGATTATCTTTTTTGAAAAATCCTCGTCATTTCTATCCGCTAACATAAATATAATTCTTAGTATTCCGTCTAAAAATGTACCATAATAACTTTTTAAATTATTTTTGTAATTCGTTATAATCTGTTTCGGATTATCAAATTTTTCCCATTCTAATTCATTTATTTGCTTCATTATCATACCCATTTGGTTTAAACATGGATTTATAAGATAATTAAGGTTTCCTTCTGAAACTTCAAATATTTTCTGACTAGTTTTCAATATATTACAATACCGAATAATTACCTTAAAATAATCTTCCATATCTACAAATGATAACTCGCCTAACTTTTCTTTTTTCATCAAGTTATTAATATTATAATCGGCAATTGTTCCCGCTGCCTTTCTAATCGTGTCAACCAGTCCAATCCGTGGGTCATTTGGATTCATAAATCCTCCTTTTTTTTGGGGCGAGGCGAGGGGGCGGTTAACCCCCTCCGCGCTTTATCCCGTATATAATGGCCGCGTTATCCGGATTGTTTCATTCTTACACTGGAACCATTTTACCCCACAAGCGCGGTTCCCGCCGTAAGCATTATTGCCTTTACCATGATAATCACCCCTATTCCGATATTGACTTCAATCTTCATTGAGAGGGTAACCATGATCTCCAGCGAATAACTGAAACCCAATCCAATAACTACGCCTAAGTACGAGCAAAATCTTTTACAATATTTCAATTTATTATTGACTAATCATTGGTCAATTATTAGTCAATTCTGTTGTTAGTCAATTTAGGCAATTCATAGGCAATTCCCCTGCCGGCTTTGCCGGTTGCTTTAAGCACTTTCTTTTTCACCATTTCCTTCAAATCAATAGTTGCCATTTGCCTGGAAATATTGTTTATCGCCGTATAATCCTTGTTTGTGATTTTTTTATTTAATTTTACAAAATTCATTGCCTTCATTTGTCTCTCATTTAATCCGGCTTTTTTCAATATCTCATCGGTAAATATATCCCGTCTGATTGTTACAATAACATCGCTTATCATAAGCTTGAATTCCGGCTCTGGCAGTCCTTTTTCCCTGCACTTCCTCATCATTTCCGCTATTCCCGTCCCCTGCTTCTGTATATATCCCGCGCGGAACATGACTTCCGCTATCTTCGGATTCCTCGGCTTTGACGAGTGGACCTTTTTTAGCATGTCCAGGCTCAAGCCTTTCATAAGCGTCCCCGGGTTCCATACGTCCAGTCTGTCGGCAAAAAGGCCGAGCTGTACGCTTCCAACTTCCGCATAGTTTCTGTGGACTATCGCGTTTGTTATGGCCTCTTCCACCACAAATTCCGGTATCTCAAAGGGCCGGTCAAAATCCGCCCGGCCGGGCTTTTGTATAACGGCCCTGCTTATGGCTCCCAGGACAAAAGCCGCGCCATTGTCCACCTGATCAAAAAGCGTGCCTTCATATACATGCTGGGATATCATGGGTTTCACATTTTCGACTCCCGGATAATGCGCGCAGTTTATCTCGGATACCCTGAAATATTTTTGCGGTTTTTTACCAAAAAGCAATATGGCCGCTATAGTCGGTTTGCCTTTATGAAGCAGCTCAAAATGTTTGAGCACATCAACCGGTTTTGAACCTGCCGGCAGCTTAAGTCTTTTAACAGCAGTGCCTGTCCTTATGAACCATTCGATTTTTTCACTGTCTATATCATCAAGCGTCGCGTCTTTTACGGGCCTGTCCTCAAAATTACCCTTAAAAATATCTCCCTGGATTTTAAGATAGTCCACAAGGCTATGTCTGACTATTTCCAACAGTTCTTCCATGGTCTCAAACCGTTTATAACAATGTCCCTGGTTCTCATCCTTAATCTTTTTCAGGAACTTTATTGTTTCCTTTTCCCTTCCATCATCTTTTTTACCCTTTATGAGAATATAAACGCATTTTTCTTTTGCCTCGTTGTATTCCCTTTCAACCGGCGATTTTCCATCTTTCCCTTTTTTTCCGTACTCATTTCCTATTATTCCTATATAAACATCACAGTCCGCGGCGTTTTCCGTGTATTCTTTCTTTGCGGAGTGAGATTTTGCGCCTTTTCTTGCCTCAAATATATATGGAGTGAAATACTCGCTAAACAGGGCGTCTTCTGAAACCATTTTATTCACGGCTTCACGCTCTGCCTGCAGTTCCTTCTGGACGCTGCTTATGAATACTTTATAGATCACGGATTTCCCCTCCCGACAACACTCTGGCCAGAATTTCCTTATACATCTTATTTTTTAAATCCCGGACTTCTTCCGCCAGTTCCTGTTCCCTGCTGATAAGCTTGTCCAATTCCACTGTCTTTTTCTGTTTTTCAATATCCGGCAGTTCAACGGGCAGTTCCTTTAGCGCCGCGGCTGAAATAAAAGGCATATGCGAACCAGTGCCGTGCAGATTAAAATAATCTGTCGCCGGCTTCTGGCGCAGATAAAAAGAAAGATATTCCGGCAATATCCTGCCCTTATATTCCTGCCTTATCCTTATAATAAGATAATGATTCGAAGCTGTTATTCCTTTAATATCCCGGTCTATAACCCCGGCGCTGCGTTTACTGCCTTTCGCCGCAAATATCACATCTCCGGAAAATAGCTTTGGATATCTGTCATTAATACCTAATTCCTCTTCCTTTATATTTGTATAGTCAATCACTCCATTGACATTAAGGTTTCTTAACTGTATAATTGATATATATATGGGTTCAGCAGTTTTTTTTGTTTCGCGTTTAATGTACCCTGTTGAAACATCTGCTATTTCATTAAGATTTACCTTCATAGCCGAACTCCTTTTTCAGATTGTTATATTCGCTACAGTAATTATATTACCATATTTTATAACGCTTGTCAATCTAAATCTTTCGATAAACTACACAATTTTAATTCAACTTCATGCTAAGTTATGATTTGTTTATAACTTAACTTAGCTGCCTAAGTTAATGTTTGAATCTTTCAATTGACATTTATTCCATTAAATGTTAATTTGAAATATCAAATATTAAGGAGTTTTTTAATGAATACATGTGGTAATTATAGAACAAATTTTATAAATACTGAGATGGAATACAAAAGCTTTACGCCTTCATTCATTAACAAACCATTTGATTGGTCAGACAAAGAAATAACTCTTATGTTAGAACAAGCAATGCTATATATTGGAGAGCTTAACGCATACTCGACCCTTGTTCCAGATGTTGACTTTTTTATTAAGATGCATATTATTAAAGAGGCGACAACATCCAGCAAGATAGAGGGAACTAAAACCGACATTGACGATGTTGTTATGCCAAAATCCGAGGTTAATCCGGAAAAACGCGACGACTGGACAGAAGTTCATAATTATATCAAATCAATGAACCATGCCATTTCGGAATTATCAAATTTACCATTATCAATTCGTCTTTTGAAAGAGACTCATAAAATTCTTCTGTCCGGTGTGCGTGGCGAACACAAGTATCCGGGAGATATAAGAACCAGTCAAAATTGGATTGGCGGATCCGGCCCTAAAGATGCATTTTTTGTCCCGCCTCATTTTGACGAAGTTCCTGCATTGCTATCAGATCTTGAAAGTTTTTGGCATAATAAATCATTAGGCATACCAAATCTTATAAAAGCCGCCATAAGTCATTATCAGTTTGAAACCATCCATCCATTTTGCGATGGTAACGGCAGAATAGGAAGATTGCTTATAACCTTACAACTTGTAGAACTTGGAATACTTCAAAAACCATCTTTATATCTTTCAGCTTTTTTTGAAAAACATAAAGGGTCTTATTATGATTCCCTGACCATGGTTCGCTCATCCGGCAGTATGGAACAATGGTTGAAATTTTTCCTTTCTGGCCTGATTGATACTTCAAAAAACGGAAAGGAAACTCTTCAGGCAATAGTTAATTTAAGAAAAATTTATGACGATAAAATGCTTGGGTTTGGAAAGCGGGTTAAACTGGCAAGGGAATTGCTTTTACATTTATTTACAGTGCCTGTTATGACTATAAATAATATAGCATCTTACCTCAAAGTGACATATGTAACAGCATTGAGGCTTGTTGCTGATTTTCAAGATGCAGAAATATTAAAAGAAACCACAGGTCTTTCTAAAAACAGAATTTTTGTTCTGGAAGACTATCTGAACTTATTTAAATAATTTTTAGCCCGCGTCCGTAAAAATTATTTCTATGTTCGACCCTTCGGTTATCGGCGTGGTGTAGCCCGCTTTTTCACCGTTCACCTTAAGCTCCAGCATCTTGCCTTTTACCCTCTGCATATCCAGCGGGTAGGTTTTGAAAATCGAAGAAAGCATCGGGTTTTCGTCCTTCGCTTTTATCTCGATGGCCGCGCCGTTTATTATGAATTCCTCCTCCGAAACCCTTTTGCCGTTCATGAATATTTCCGAGGCTCCCTGCTCGAGCTCAAAGGGCTTTCCGTTGACGACAACGCTTATTGCCTTTTTCGGGGCCGACTTTAAAATATCCTTTATCCTGAAATACGACGGGGTCTCGCTGTATTCCATCCTGTCCATGTTTCTCACCTTAAAATCCGCGGATACCTCCATATTATTTACCTTCAGCCTGTAATTCCTCTGCTTTACTATTTTCGGTTCACTATCAACCGTTATCATGATGTCCCTCTCGCCCGCGGCCGGAAGCGTGTACCCGGCCCGTGAAAGTATTTCCCGCGCCGTGTCTATTCTGGTTATCTCAAGTTCCGCGCGGTCGGCAAGTTGCTCCTGCGGGGAAACTTCCCTGCCGGCGAGCATTATGCGCGGCTCGATATGCATGGTTTTACCGTTGACTTCCACCGAGGTTATAAAACCCTCGCCTATGATGTCGCGTATCACGGCGCCGGCGTCGGAGCCGTTCGAGGCCGACGTTATATATATTGAATCACCCTGTTTTACGGTGTCCTCAAGGTTTTTCTCCGCGTCGTTCACAAAAACCTTCGCATGCGCGGCATGGCCGCCGCGCAGTATTTTCAGTTCATTGTTCACCGTATATGTCAGAGCCCGGCCCGGCACTCCGTAAAGGTTTTTCAGCTCCAGCCCGCGCGATAGCAGAACGTCAATGACCCTTATGGTCTGGTCGAGATTTATTATAAATTCCTTTTCGCCGTTGACGGCCATTTCGACGAAGGCTATGCCTTTTTTAAAGAGGGCCATTTCAAGTATACCGACCGGGGTTATGCCCTCGGTCCCCTTTAATATATCCGGAAGGTTCTCTATATTTGCCACGCTCTCCGGCGTCCTTGAGCCGACCCTGTTGGCCGGCAGGCCGAGGTTTTCCGCCACCTTGTCCCTTAATATTTTCAGCGAACTGCCGCCGCCGACCATCACCACAGCCTGCGGCTGCGAGCCGTTAAGGGTGAGTATTTCGTCGGCCACGTCCTTTGCCACTTCGCCGGCCTTCGGCGCCACCGCGGCATAAAACTGCTCCGTGTTTATCACAACCTCATTGTTGAAAATATCGCGGCTCATGTAAGGCTGCGCGCCCGGCTCGTTCCTTTTAATCTTTTCCGCCGTGTTAAAATCCACCAGAAACTCGCCGCATATGGCCTCTGTTATCTCGTCGCCCGCCTTTGGTATCATTCCGTATGATTCTATCCTGCCCTTTTTCGTGATGGCAATATCCGACGTCCCGGCGCCCACATCCACAAGGGCAAGGTTTAAAAGCCTCATGTCCTCGGGTATGGTAACGTACAGCGCGGCGATAGGTTCGAGTGTTATCGAGTCAATCGAGAGCGAGCAGTTTTTCAG
>PLPI01000092.1 GCA_003159495.1 candidate division FCPU426 bacterium
ATTTCATGTGCGTTTTCTTTGAATTAAAAGATATAAAATTTATTATGTACTGGTTGAACAGCCCAAACATACTCTGAAATTTACTTCCGATCAATTTCATCTTAAACCCCTTTGATTAGCTACCCCTATATTTATATTGCTTTGGTTCCCTTATTTTTTTGATATGTCCAAAATATGTATCAAATCACACTGGTAATTATTAGGTTCGGGTTTTAAAAATAAAGGAATAATGTCCGGGTGTTTTGATTCTGAAATTATTTTTTTATAATCATCATATTTGTATTTTGGTACCTTGCTGTCCGCTATTTTATGTATATAAACAAGCATTCTAGCATAATTTTTGTTCGGATATGAATCTTTCAATGCCAAGTCATAAAAATAATTGAATCCGTTTATTGCCAATAAATAATTACCGTCGGTTAAGTAATATTCATTTACATTAAAACAATTAATATAATCTCTTTTGTGTACATCTTTGAATTGTCCTTTTGCTTCCGAAAAACAACCCTCTACCTCTAAAAATTTGTTATTAAATTCCGCCATCCTATCCTTCAATTCAGAAATTGACAATGTTTCCAGCTTTTCTTCAGAACAAGCTTTTGTGTTTCCCTCTTGATTATAATTATCAGGGGCCTTAATAATATATACAGGATCTATAATTGTTGTTGAGTATATTCCGGCAGGGCGGTAAAAATAAACATTTGAATCATCAGATAAATCGCTTTGAAACACATACATAATTGAAATTAAGTATTGTTTGCCTGCTTTTAAGCCGGGCAGATTCAAACAATTGCTTTTTGTATAATATATGGATTGCTTGTGGTTCGGAAATAATTTAATATTCTTTGTTGGCCAAAAATTTCCATGTTTTGTGTTTCCTTTTGAATCAACGTTGATGTCTTTAACATAACCGTCGTTTTCTGTTTCTCCGTCCTCTTTACTAAACACATAGACAAAATATCCAATAACTTTTAGAGGTGCTTTTACAGTCATATTAAAATATTCTTTTGGAATGCTTTCGTATGTGTCCCACTTAATTAAAACGTTTTTATCCGTTATTTCTGAATGTATATAATCATTAACGTCCACACTGTATATGGTTGGTTTGACTGTATTTGTCTGATTTGGAAAAGCATATGCTTGAAAGCCTAAACACAATAAACAAATAAATAATAAAACAACATATTCAATTCTATTAAAGCCTATACTTGGGTTCATTTTGCCCCCTCTTTAATACTGTGCGGGTATAATTCCCCGAAGCTTGCTGCATAAATAGCTTTTTAGCAGTTAGCATTTGAACCACCCGTTATCTCTATAAATACCATTATCACAATCAATAAAATTTTAATTTTCATTTATTACCTTTTAACAATAAATTATAATCAACAAGTTTATACAAATATATTTTCCCCAGTAATTAAATTCAACATATATATTTTTATATATTATTAATTAATTTACCCACTTTCAAAATGAAGAGTAACACACGCGGACATACATTGTCAATAAAAATAGATTCTTTTTACGTTTAAATATGACTTCTTAACTCGTTTTTTGCTTTTAATGACACGTCTTTTTGACCATTTCAAATCATCTGTTTCTTTTTTTGTGAATCCACATTTCATTTTTACTTGAAAAAAATAGATAAAAAGCGCAAAATGCATTTAAGTTATGGGACAGCAATAAATAACTTTACTTTGATTGAAATAGGGGCGGTTATTATGAATTATCATTTAAAGATAAAACACATTGCATTAATAGCGTGTTTATTACTTTTGGGTTCTGTTTCTTTCGCAGCCACTGGTGACGCTGGAAGTGCAGCCGCTTTTCTTCGCACTGGCGTCGGGGCCAGGGCACTTGCCATGTCCGGGGCTTTTACAGCATATTACGACGATTCCACCTGCGCCTACTGGAATCCGGCGGCTACTGCTTACCTCAAGGATATATCTGTCTCTACCATGTTTTCCCTGCTTACTTCACATCGTGACTACAATTATTTTAATGTTGTTTTTCCCACAACCTACGGAACAATAGGCCTGAATTATATAAATTTTTCAGTATCAAATATAGAAGGCCGGTTAACTGATACAGCCTCATTTTACACTTTCTCCGATTCGGAGAATGCTTATTTCATTAGCTATGGCAAAGAATTTTTTAAGGATATAAGCGCGGGATTTAATATAAAATTTCTGCAAACGAACCTTGAAACATATGGTGCCAATGGATTTTCCGCGGACGCAGCCCTTCATATAAAGCTCAGCCCCCTATTTAACCTTGGCATTGTCCTTCAAGACCTTGGCGGGTCAATGCAGTGGACCACGGGGACACAGGACCAGATCCCCTTTGTTATCAGAGCCGGCATAATGGCAGATTTGCTTGATAATTCCCTAAAAACATCACTGGAACTTGTCGAGAATGAATTTGAAGGGCTTACAACCGAAGCCGGCGCCGAATATACGCTTTTTAAAATATTTGCCCTGCGCGGCGGCGTTTCTTACGACTCCGGCAGTCAGCAATTCAACTTTTCTCTGGGCGCCGGGGCCAAATACACATTAGGCAATATTTTATTCCAGTTTGATTATGCCTTCCTGAACCAGGATTATTACAACAGCTTTCAGGCAGACCATAAATTCTCTCTTAACATGTATTTCCCTTAAGCGAACTTCGGACGACGGCCGTAAAAAAATCCCGCCTGCACGGCAATCCGGTAAACCGCTTTTATATTTACGCCAGCGCGGCGGCTATCGCTGCCGCGCTTAACGCGAACATTGCGCATATCACGAGCGCGTCGTAGGCTGTAAATTTGTATTTGCCCTTAAGATTTATTTTATTGCCCGGCGAAAACCCCTTTGATTCCAGCGCGAGTGTGAGTATTTCCGCTTTTTTAATGCCGTTAATAATCAGCGGTATCAGAAGCGGCACGTATGACCTTATCCTGGAAAGTATCCCTCCCCTGTCCGGGTCGTTGCCGCGCACTTTCTGCGCCTCCACTATGGCGGAGCCCGCTGTTGCAAATACCGTCACAAGCCTGAATGACAATGAAAATGTGAAAGCCACCCCGTATGGCACCCCAAAAAGCACAAGCGAGTCGGAAAAATCCTCGATTGATGCCACGGACAAAAACAGCAGGCCGGATAACAGCAGGTTTACAAACCTCAGGGCGAAAAGGGCGGAAAAATAAAAGGCCCCTTTATATATGACCACCGGCCCGGCCGAAAACATTTTTACACGGCCGTCATAGAAAAAGAGCCACAGAATAAATGTCATGAAAGCAATTGTCCCGAAAAGCGTCCCCATGCGCCGCAGCGAGCCCGTGCTGCGCGAGGCAAAAAAGAGCGCAATAAGCGAGAGCATAAAAACTATCTGGATGTATATTTCCCTTGTGGCGGCCGCGATGGTGAATAACAGCAGCAGCGACACAATTTTCGTCCTCGGGTCGAGCCTGTGAAGGAAAGTATCCTGTTTTTTATAAAAAAAATAACTCATTTTTTTCTCCAGCATTGCGCGAATTCGCCGTAGTTAAGCAGTATATTCCCGTTGAGCTCCATGGAGGCCTCCATTAATCCGGTGGGTTTTACATTCGCCGCTTTCACAAGCGCGCCGTCCCTGAAAAATTTTTTTTTATCGCCTTCATAAACGACTCTGCCGCCTGAAAGCGCGAGGATGCGATCCCCGAACCCGGCCGCGGCTTCCATTGAATGGGTTATGGCCACAATCGTCCTGCCCCGGGAATTTAAGTCCCTGATTATTTCCATAAGGGCGTCATATGAATTCCGGTCAAGCCCTGTTGTGGGCTCGTCGAGTATGATTACCTGCGGTTCGGTCACCAGCACAGACGCGCAGGCCACCTTCTGCCTGTCGCCTTTGGGCAGTGAAAACGGGTCGGCTCCAGAACAATCAGTCAGCCCGAATGTTTTCATTATGGCATTAACTTTTTCCCTGACGCCTGATTCAGCCGCCCCTTTCACCCTGAGAGCAAAGGCAATCTCGTCAAAGACCGTCTCGGAAAATATCTGGTTGTCCGGATTCTGGTAAACATACCCCGCGCGCCCGGGCGCCATCTGCCTTCTTATGGATACGCCGTTGTAATAAATCTCCCCGCCGCTGAAATCCGGATAAATACCGGCGATTATTTTCATAAGGGTGGTTTTCCCGGACCCGTTAGCCCCGACAACCGCTAAAAATTCCCCTTTTTTTATCTCGAAACTTACCCCGGAAAGGGCGTTTTCCGGCGCCCCCGGATATGCGAATGAAAGGTTTTTTACCTGTATAATGGCCGCGGGAGAAATTTTTTCCGCGCTCATGCGGGAATATTTTTCAGCGTCAAAAATATAATTCTTTTCTATTGCGCCGCAGGCAGATTTTAATGAAGGGAAATATCCTCCTGCGGCCCTGAAAATTTCCGGTGCGCCGATGCCGGACTCATCAAGGCTGAGAACCTCCCCAGCAGTCTCTTTCCCGCCGCCGGATATTAAGGCCCCGTCTTTCATAATCAGTATCCTGTCAAAATATTCATAACAGTCCACCGACTGTTCAAAGACAATCAGCGTCCCCTTAAAATTTTTTATCATTTCAAGGGCGGCCTCCTGAGAATACGGGTCAAGGTCGGTCAGCGGCTCGTCAAGGATAAGAATTTCAGGCCGTGCCGTCATTAGCGACAGGATTGCCGTCTTTTGTTTCTCGCCGCCGGAGAGCTCCGCAATGTTCCGGTCAAGCAGCCCCGATATCCCGAAATCCGCGGCGAGCCCTTTTGCGGCGCCGAGCGACTCCCCGTATGTTCTGCCAAGGTTCATGGGATAAAATACAAGCTCCTCTTTAACCGTGGTGGATACAATCTGCCCCTCAAAATCCTGGAAAAGAAGCGATATTTTCCCCCGCAGTTCCCCGTATATATATCCGGAGTATGGCCGTGAGTTATAAAGCGCTTCGCCCTCCATGGCGCCGTGACCTTCCAGAAGCGGTATTATGCCGGCGAGTATCTTTGAAAGGGTCGTCTTGCCGGCGCCGTTCTTTCCGGCTATGAGTATTTTCTCGCCGGAATTTATGGAAAGGTTGACGCCGTTTAACGCGTAAGACAGGTTGTTTTTGTATTTGTATTTCAGTGCTGACAGTTCAATCATCTGTTATATCCTACGGCCTTTCGTAAAACAGCCCGGACTTCTCCAGCCTTTTATAGAGCAGTTTCATCAGTATAATGCCGAGCACCATGGACATCAGCGAATTGTTTATGAATATTATCACCAGAAGGACCTTAAACGGCGCGAGTTTAAAAAGCGCCGCGCCGGAGGCCACGGTGAGCGCGCATACGGCGCTGGCTGCCAGGCACGCGAAAATAAATACGGCACACTGCCGCAGGTTCATGACGACTTCCTCGTTTTTAATGAATGCGTTCCATATCAAAAACGGGATATAGGCGTAAAGAAAATTTCCCAGGAACCCGAAAGCCGATGCCGGGGAGAGCATCCCGAAAAAGTCCGCTATGAGATTGCCGATTGCCGCCCCCCACGCCGCGGCCGGTCCGAACATAATGCCGAATATGACCGGAAAAACCGAGGCCGGCCGGAGTTCTGTAAGCCCCGGAACTATCTGTATCGCCTTAAAGGGTATGAGCGCGCCGGCGTATATTGCGGCCGTCACCGCTATTAAAACTATTTGCCTTGTTTTGCCCCAGACGGAAAATATGCCTTTCATCAAAAGCCTCCGGTAATTCAGGTCAGAATTTTACTATGAATCCGCCCATGTTCTGCTTCGCCTTGAGCTCTTCTTTCATCATCTGCGCCCCTTCTTTTGTGGCAAAACTGCCGACAGAGAGCTTGAAAAATTTACCGTCTTTTTTAACATATGTTTCGTAATTTGCGCCGTTTAATTTTTTCTCCCACATATCACAGAATCTCCTGTTCGTATAGGCGCCGACCTGGACGCTGTAATTGCCTGCCGGGAGAGCCTTTTCCGGCTCCGGTTCCGCGGCTGCCGCATCAACCGCGGCTTGCGCCCCACCTTTTGCCTCTGGTGACGCCGGAAATTTTTCCTTCAGTTCTGAAAAAACGCCGGCGGCCCCTTTTTCATCCCCGGATTTTTTAAGGGAATCAGAGAATTTAAAATAAACCTCCGGCATATAAATACCCGCGCTGTTTTCCGCAGTACTTGCCGTTATATCACTGTAAATTTTCGCCGCCTGCGCGTAATTCCCCCTTGCATAAAGCGAATCCGCGTAAAGAGCCTGCGCGCGCATTTTAAATTTTAAATAACCCTTTTTCCAGAAAGCAGCAAAGGCGCTGTCAAGGCCGTCATAATCCTTTTCAGCGTACATGCAAAGCATCATGTGGTATCCTGCTTCCTCCGCCCCGGCCATGTCCGGAAATTTTTCATATGACTGCGTGAAAAAATCCAGGGCCCTTTTATAATCACCGGACGCGTAATACATTTTTCCGAGTCCGATAAGGGCCTCGTCCTCCGAACCTGTTCCGGGCGCAAGCGCTATGACCTGCCGGTAAATTTTATCGGCGCCGTCGACGGAATCAGTAAGGGCCGCCATTTTCAAAAGCGCGTCCGGAACATATTTTGACTGTGGAAATTCCGTAATGAACTCATTGTAACCGCTGAGTGCCCCCGCGATATCCATTTTATCATACGCCGCGTTGGCTTTAAGGTAAGCGTCCGTTTCCTTTGTATTTACGGCTGCCGTGGCGCATGAAAATAAAAACGCCAGAGCCGCCGGAAAAATCATGACATATAATTTTTTCATTCCTGGTTTTCTCCAATTAGTATGGCGCCCGATGCGCCGGTTATTTTTACCCTCTTAATGGACCCCGCCGTCCCGACGCCGCACTCCATGATCACCTTCCTGTTGGCCCGGGTCGTGCCTTCCATCATGCCGGACTGCTTCATTGCGGGCCCGTAAAAAAGAACCTCCTGGACCTTGTCCATGAGGCTTTTGGTAATATCTTCCCCTATTTTTTTCTCCAGTTCAAGCACATAATTTAAGCGCATTAACTTCTCTTTATCCGGCACGTCGTCCCCGAACCCTTCGGCAAGCGTGCCTTTCCTGACGGAATATTTGAAAATGTACGCGGCGTCAAAGCGGCACTCTTCGACAACTTTCACCGTTTCCATGAAATCCTCTTGTGTCTCCCCGGGGAACCCCACAAGTATGTCCGTGGTGACCGAAATCCCCGGCATTGACTTTCTTAATTTTTCAACCCTGCTTTTATACCACGCGGCGGTGTAGTTTCTCCTCATTTTTTCAAGTATCCTGTCGGAGCCGGACTGCAGCGGCAGATGCACGTGGCCGCAGACTTTGTCCACGGTGGAAATGGCGTCGATAAGTCCGTCGGATAGATCCTTCGGGTGGCTGGTCATGAAACGGATTCGTTCGATGCCGTCAACGGACGCGGCCCGCCTTAAAAGCCCTGCAAAATCCGTCTTTGTTCCGGAATCAAGGTATGAGTTCACGTTCTGCCCGAGAAGCAGTACCTCTTTAAATCCCCCTGCGGCCATATCCTTTAACTCCCCGATTATCCCGTTTATATCCCTGCTGCGTTCCCTTCCGCGGACATACGGCACAATGCAGTACGCGCAAAAATTGTCACACCCCTGCATTATTGTCATTGACCCGCGTATCCCGGCCCCCCTTTTTACATTGTTCGTGTAATGTTCGCCTGACCTGTCAAGATGAAGGCGCGGTTTTGGGTTTGCGAGGATATCCGTTATGTTTGAAAAATTAAATGTCCCCACCACTGCGTAAAGCGAGGGGAATTTTTTTATGAGTTCATCCTTCATGCGCTCTGCCATGCATCCGGCCACTATGACTTTCTTGTTTTTAACCGCCGCGCCGATATAACTCACGGCCCTGTCCTCGGCATGCGCGCGCACCGAACATGTATTTACGACGACGAAATCGGCTTCTTTTTCAACGGGCACAAGGGTATATCCGGCCGCGGAAAGTTCGCCTGCCATCCTCTCTGAATCATAAACATTCATCTGGCAGCCGAAAGTTTTTATAAAGACTTTTTTCATGCTTTTCTCCATTACAATTTAACTGCTATAATGTACTATAGAAAAACCTGGTAAACATTACCTGATCCCTGGTATATGACATTTTTATTGGCCTTGCGCCGCTCATCTGATGGCCCCGCAGGGGCCGTCTATATAATACCGGGCGACAAATCCAATAAAAATGTCATATACCGGGGATAAAACCCAAAACGGATTTTCCAACAGTAACCATTACTGTCAAAAGGCCGTATAGTTCCCTTTTTCCATGACCAGTTTTATCTGCATCCCGAAGAGCCCCGAGAGGTTTTTCTCGGTCAGCGCCTCTTCTTTTTTGCCGGAAAGGTAAATCTTGCCCTCTTTCAACATCACAACTTTTTTAATCCCGGATATTATGTCCTGCATCGTGTGCGTCGAAATTATTATGGTAACCCCTTTTTTTGCTATCCTTGATATGGTATCCCTGAATTTTTTCATCGCGTGTATGTCAAGCGAGTTGGTTGGTTCGTCGAGCAAAAGCGCCTTTGGGTTGTGGGCCAGCACCCTGGCAATAAAGACGCGTCTGGCCTCGCCGGATGATATTTCCGATATGAGCCGCGCTTTCAGGCGCGCCACTTCCATGAATCCGAGGGCCTCCATTGATTTTTCCGAAACCTCCCGCGACACCTGCGTGTTGTACATGTTCATGGCGTTATAAAAAGATGAGGCCACCACATCAAAGCAGTTCACATCCGGGTTCACAAACATTGACATGGAATCCGATACTATGCCCAGTTTTCCGCGCAGGGTGTTTATATCCCAGTTCTCCTCGCCGAATATTTTAAATGTGAACGGCTCCATTTTATACGGGTATGCTTCCCTTGTCATGAGTTTTATAAGGGTGGATTTTCCCGAGCCGTTTGGCCCTAGTATGACCGTATGCTCCCCGTGGCCTATTGAGAGGTCCACGGAATCAAGGATTCTTGTGCCGCTTCTGACGACCGTTACATTTTTAAAATCAATTATTTTATCGTCCATGGGCCTCAACCCTTCCGGCCTTTTTCTTTTCCAGCCTTGCCATGAGTTCTATGTGGTAGGTCTGGGGGAACTGGTCAAGGGTTTGCACTTCGGAAAGAAAATAATTTTCCTTGAGTTCGTTGATATCCCGGGCAAAACTTGCCGGGTTGCAGGAGATGTAAATTATATTTTCTATCCTGCTGCGTTTTAAAGCCGCTATTATCTTCGGGTGTATCCCTTTTCTTGGCGGGTCAATGACAAGGTCCGTTATGCGCACGTCGTTCATGAACCTGTCCACGGCGTCCTCGGCGCGGCCGTTGACCACCGTAACGTTATGATAATTATTTTTTACCGTCATCTCATGCAGGCGTTCGGCCGCTCCTGTGTCGATTTCCACCACAAAAAGCTCCTTGAATTTGTCCCTGGAAGGAAGGGTCAGCGCGCCCACTCCGCCGTAAAGGTCCAGCACCTTTGCTCCGGGTTTTATGCTCTCTTTTACAAAGTCCGCCATTTTCTCAAGCATGGCCGCGTTTACCTGGAAGAAGGAGCCCGAACTGAGGTTAAAATCAATGCCCGCCGCCCGTTCCGTTATGTAAGGCTGGCCGTAAATCACCTTTTCCTTGTCGGCAAAAACATTATTGCCCGGTTCGGTGTTGATGTTAAGTATGACACCCTTTAAGCCCGGGACATTGAGCCTCACAGCCTCGGAAGCGCGGTTTAAAAACTGTTTAACGTCCCTGCCCGCCGCCACAAATGTCACAAGGCTTTCACCCTTCATGTTAACACGGATGGCCACATGCCTTAAATACCCGCGGCCGCCCGCCTCGTCGTAAAGGCTCAGTTCCTTTTTATCCCCGTTAAAAGATTTTGTGATAATGGAGGCTATCTGGTTTATTACGGGATTGAGTATCATGCATTCATCGACGCCGACGACCTCATGGCTGCGCGCCCTGTAAAACCCGAGTTTCACCGCGCCGTTGTCTATTGTAACCTTATACTGCGCCCTGTTGCGGTAATAAAGGGGATTGTCGAACGTAATTGGTTCTTTTACTTCAATGCCGGGAAGCCCGGCTGTCTTATCAAGCATGAATTTCACGAACTTGTGCTTGTACTGGACCTGTGCCGTATATTTTATGTTCATCCAGTCGCATCCGCCGCAGACGCCGAAATACCGGCAGACCGGTTTTGTATAGGCGGGTGATTCCTCAATTATGCGCAGAATCTTTCCGGCGGCAAAGTTTTTCTTGAGTTCGGTTATCCTGACCCGTACTGTCGAGCCCGGAACCCCGTAAGGGATGAATACGGTGAAATTTTTATACCTTCCGACGCTGTCCCCGCCGTAGGCGAGGTCGACAATTTCCATATCCAGTTCGTCGCCTTTTGATAAAGGCGGTTTTTCGTAGCTTTGCTTTGACATTTATTTTCTCCTATAGCCCTTTGCGACAGGCATCTGATAACAATTTAACGCGCCGGGGAAAATTTGTCAATAGGGGGAGGATTTGTTACCGTTTTATATTTACCGCTCCTGCGAAGGCTTCGTCCTCCGCCTCCGGTATCATTCCTTTTTTGACATAAACTTTTTTCATAATCGGCCCCAGTTCTTTGAGGTTAAATATAAAAACCACGGCGCTGGCCGCCCCCAGTAGCGCTCCCGCGAATACAATCACCGGCACCCCTGTTTTCCCCGCGGCCCAACCCTGCAGCAGGCCGCCCAGCGGGATTATACCGGTAAAGGCCATTATGAAAAAACTCATCACCCTTCCGCGTTTGTCGTCGTCGGTCAAAACCTGCAGCAGTGTGTTGACCGTGGAATTGAATATCATAACCCCCGCGCCGGCAACGGCTACGGATATAACGGATAGCCACATAAGTTTTGACGCGCTGAAAACAAGCAGGCCAGCGGCTTCAAGAAAGGCTGAAACATAAAGCACAGTGGAAAGTTCCTCGACATTTTTCTTCGCCGCAATGTATACCGCCCCGGCAAGCGCTCCGGCGCCCATTGCGGACATTAAAATCCCCATTGTCTGCGGCCCGCCCTTTAACACATCCCTTGCGAAGACCGGCATGAATACCGTAAACGGCGACGCGAAAAAGAAGACCGCGCACATTATTATAATAACGTCCCTGATGGGGCGGAAGGAAAAGGCATAACCGGTGCCGGCCTTTATCTGCCTTATAAAATCAATCTCCCCAAATTTTACATGAGGGTATTCCTTTTTTATGTTCATCATGGCCAGGCATACAGCCACCACAGCGTAGCACAGCGTATTTACAAGAAAACATATCCCCTCCCCGGCGGCCGCTATTATCACACCGGCTATTGCGGGTCCGATAAGGCGCGAGCCGTTGAACATGGCTGAATTCAGGGCGATTGCATTGGCAAGGTCCTCTTTTTTATCCACGACATCCACAAAAAAGGTGTGCCTCGTGGTCATGTCAAAACCGCTCACAACGCCGAGCATGACGCTTAAAGTTATTATTTCCCAGATACGCACTGTTTTTGTCAACACAAGCAGGGTTAAAAGGGCTGCCTGCAGCATGAAGAACCACTGCACATAAATTAATATTTTTCTGCGGTCCTTGTTTTCGCTTAATACGCCGACAAAAGGGGCCATAAAAAATGCCGGCGCCTGCGAGGTAAAACCGATGAGGCCGAGCATGAGGGCGGAATTGGTGAGGCGGTACACGAGCCAGCCCATGGCGACCTGCTGTATCCACGCGCCGGTAAAGGAAACGCTCTGCCCTATAAAATAAAGGCGGTAATTCCTGTATTTAAATGCCCTGAAAATGTCCGCAAAACTGCTCTTCATTTTTTTACCCCGCCGTTTTCCTGAATGCCCTGATGGCCGCGGTAAATACGATAACACCGTAAACAAACAGCGCGGCCGACTGCGGAAGAAGTTCCATAAAACCGAGCCCTTTTAAAAATATCCCCCTGATTATTACCATATAATACCTCATGGGAATAAGGTATGTGAGCCACTGCAGGACCACGGGCATGTTCTTTATCGGGAACATGAACCCCGAAAGGAGTATGTTCGGCATCATGATAAATATTGACGAAAACATGGCCTGTTGCTGGGTCGCTGATACCGTGGATATTAATATTCCCATTCCAAGATTCACCATAATCATTAAAAAAGATAGGACCATAAGAAGAAGGAAACTTCCGACAAACGGCGTTTTAAAAATAAGCCCGCAGACAACCACGACAAGGACTATGTCAGCCAGGCCGATTGCTATATACGGTATCACCTTTCCGGCGATTATCTGAAGCGGGGTTATCGGCGTCACCACCATCTGCTCAATATTTCCCGATTCTTTTTCCCTGACAATGGAAAGCGACATTATGACCAGAGTTACTATTGTCAGGATAAGCCCGATGACTCCCGGAACCATGACATTTGCGCTGGCAAGTTCCGGGTTGTACCACACTCTTTCTTCCATGGAAACGGAAGGCAGAGTCCCCACAACCGAGCGCATTGATGTTATTTTATCGGCAAAAATATTATTTGAAAAGGCCATGATGATAAGCTGGGCCCTGGACATGGTCTGCGTGGCGCTGTTGGAATCCGTGCCGTCGCCTATTATCTGCACAACGGCTGTTTCTCCCCTTTTTATCCTCTTCTCGAAATCATTTGGTATCCTTATGCAAACTTTCGCCCTGTTGCTTCCGAGCTCGCCCTGTATTGTCTGCGGGTTACGGGTCAAATCCACTATGTCGAAATATTCGCTGTTCAAAAATTTATCCGAAAGCGCGCGGCTCTGTGACGACGAGTCCTCGTCGCATATCATCGTCGGGACATGCGTTATGTCGGTGGTTGCCACGTACCCGAAAACAATTGCCTGAATTATCGGCGCTATAATGAGCATTATGACGAGCTTTGACCGTCTCATCTCTATGAATTCCTTTTTCATCATGTGCCCTACCGGCACTAAGAATTCCTTTAAGGTTCCCATAAAAACATCCCTTTCTTTGGTACCGGCGGAAAACCATGGTTTATCTATAACCTTGAGTTTAGCGGGAGGGACTTTTTTAAGACCCGGCGCCGCTAAAACCCTTATAATATCGGGCGACCGTTGCTTAAAAAAGTCCCTCCCGCTAAACTAAACCAGTTTTCCGCCGGTACCTCCTAATCTATTGTTTTTTTGAAGCTTTTTGCCGAGGCTGTTATGAATATGGTGCCGAATATCAGCAGGAACATCCCCTCGCCCCATATGGTAAAAAATCCCGTCCCTGCCTTCAAAAATATCGTCCTGAGCGCGACAATATAATATTTCGCCGGCACTACATAGCTTATTGCCTGTATTATTCCCGGCATCGACGCTATCGGGAATACAAATCCCGAAAGAAGTATCGACGGAAGCAGGGTTCCGAGCGCCGTTCCCATTACCGCCACCTGCTGGTTTTCCGCAACCGCCGAGATTATCAGCCCGAGCCCCAGCGCGCAGAAAAGGAATAACAGCGTATAAACCGAGAGCACAATAAAACTTCCCCTGAAAGGGACATGAAACCATAAAATACCCACGGCCACAATCACTGCCACATCAATAAGGCAGAGGATTATATAAGGTACGATCTTGCCTATCATAAGTTCGAGCGGTTTAAGCGGTGTGGAAACGAGCTGTTCGTAAGTGTTGTGTTCCTTTTCCCTGACAATTGTAAGCGACGTGAGCAGCGCGGAAATCAACATCATGATTATGGCCGCCAGCCCCGGCACTATATAATTTGTGGATTTCAACTCCGGGTTATACCATACCCTTGGAACCGGCTCTATCATCGGGACGCTTTTGGCGTCAAATCCGCGCGAACGCACGGCTTCAAGTGTAATATTTTCGGATACCTGCGCTATGATGGCCTGGCTGTAACCCAGCCCTATTGTCACAGTGTTTGTATCGGAGCCGTCGCCTATGACCTGCAATTTTACCTCCCTGCCCCTTTTTATGTCGGTAAAAAGATTGCGCGGGATGACAAGGATCATTTTTATTCCGTTCAAGCGCAGCGCCTGCACGCATTTTGCCATGCTGTTTTCGCACCCTTTATTTATCTCAAAATAGCCGCTCGCCTTGAATTTGTCCGCTATCTCCCTTGAGAGAGATGAATGGTCGTAGTCAACCACACCCAGGTCTATTTTTGTTATGTCAAACGTGACCGCATAGGCGTAAAGCACCAGTAAAATCACAGGCGCCAAAAGCGCGATTACCAGCGACCGCGTGTCGCGCACTATGTGAAGGAACTCTTTTTTCATAACCGGTATTATCCTTTTAGCGTTGAGCTTTCCGGTGTCCTTTTTCGCCAAGACTTTTCTCCTTTAACCATATACTGGCGTAAAACCCCGCCAATTTCCCCTGATCCCGGGTATATGACATTTTTATTGGCCTTGCGCCGCTCATCTGATGGCCCCGCAGGGGCCGTCTATATAATACCGGGCGNNTGTCATATACCCGGGATAAACCCGCAACATGGCTTCCGCCGGTATCAACCCGGCCTATTTGGCCTCGTAATTTTTCACAAGCTTCACAAAAACGTCGTCCATGGTCGGTTCCACTTCCTCGGGATGCGTAAATTCCACCCCGCCCGCGGCAAGCGCCTTTTCCATCAGCGCCTTGGCTCCGGCCGTTTCCATCCCCGTTATCAGGTGTATAAGCGCACCGTGTATGGAAACGTCGCCGTTGAATTCCTTTACTTTATTAAGCGCGTCATAAGCCTTCACCGGCGTATCGGTTTGTATCTCAAGAATCGGTTTTTCAAATGCTGCCTTTTTTATCTCCGGAATGGTGCCTTCCTTTATTATGCGGCCGCTGTGCATCAGTGATATCCTGTTGCAGTGCTCCACTTCGTCCATGTAGTGTGTGGTCACGAAAACCGTCGTCCCGTTGTCGGATAGCGCCCCGATTATTTCCCAGAACCTGCGCCGCAGTATGGGGTCTACCCCGGCTGTGGGCTCGTCCAGAAATACTATAGCCGGTTTGTGGGCGATGGCGCACGCAAGCGCCACGCGCTGTTTTAAGCCTCCCGGCATATCCCCGGTTATCTTATCCTCAAGTTTTTCAAGCTCCACCTGCGTGCAAACTTCGGGTATCCTTGCTTTTATCACGGCATCGGTGAGGCCGTAAATTCCCGCGTAAAATTCTATGTTTTCCCTTACCGTCAGCAGTGGATACAACGAAAATTTCTGCGACATGTACCCCAGCCTTTTTTTTACCTCATCCGGATCCTTTTTTATGGAAAATCCGGCCACCATCGCGTCCCCTGAAGTCGGCTGAAGAAGCCCGCACAGCATCCTGATGGTGGTGGTCTTACCGGCGCCGTTGGCCCCTAAAAACCCGTATATTTCCCCCTTTTCGACCTCAAATGAGACCGAATCGACGGCTGTAAAATCGCCGAATTTTTTCTGAAGCTTTTCGGCCTTTACTGAAATTTCCCTCATTTCAACCTCAATGTTTTATTCTTTTATGCGTTCGATAAAAACATCCTCGACGCTCGCCGCGATAACATGCGTCATGGAATCTTTTCCCGCCTTTTTTATAAAATCATCCGCTGCCGCCATGTCCTCAACCACCAGATGGAACCTGCTGCCAAGCTGCTGCTGGTCCAAAATATGGCCGCTGGACGCTATAATTTCCCTGAAACTTTTTATATCAGCCGGATGTGACTCAAGCACCACCCCTTTAAATGACCTTTTCATATCACGCGGCGTATCCATGGCGATTATCCTGCCGCCGAACATAAGCCCTATCCTGGAACACTGCTCCGCCTCGTCCATGTACGGCGTGGTCACAACTATCGTCACCCCGTCCGTATGTATCTGCTGGAGTATTTCCCAGAATTCCCTGCGCGAGACCGGGTCCACACCCGTGGTTGGCTCGTCCAAAAATAATATCTCGGGCCTGTGGATAAGGGTACATATGAGGGCAAGTTTTTGTTTCATGCCGCCTGAAAGATCCCCGGCAAGTCGGTCCTTAAAAGGGGCCAGCCTTGTCATCTGCAGCAGCGGCCCGAGCCTTTCATCAAGCTCTTTTTTTTCTATAAGGTATATATCCGCGAAAAATCTTATGTTTTCCTCGACCGTAAGATCTGTGTAAAGCGAGAATTTCTGGCACATGTACCCGATATGCTCCTTGACCCCCTCCGCCTCGTCGGGAAGTTTCCTTCCCAGCACAGTCGCGGCGCCGCCGGTGGGTTTCATAATTCCCGAGAGCATCCTGAGTGTCGTTGTTTTCCCGCCGCCGTCCGGCCCGATTAACCCGAATATCTCGCCGCGGTTTACGGTAAAATCCAGGCCGTCAACGGCCTTTACGCCCTTGAAATTTTTATCCAGTTTTTCGACATTAACGACTATTTCCACGTTTTTTGCCTCATATCTGTATGTCAACATCCGCCGGTATGCCGGGTTTTAATATACCTTCCGGATTCGGCACGGTTATCTGGATCTCAAATACTTCTTTTATCCTTTCATCCTGTGTCTGGACGTTCTTCGGCGTAAACTCGGCCTCACCCGAGATAAACGTCACCGTCCCCTCAAATTTTCTTCCCTTATAAGCGTCAATTTCAACGAAAGCCTTCATGCCGTATTTGATCATGGTCATCTGGGTCAGGGGGACATATATTGTTACCTTGGCCTGCGACAAATCGCCTATTGTAAAAAGGGGCGTGTTCGGCGAAATAAGTTCCCCTGCCTCAACATGTCTTCTCAGGATAATACCGCTCCACGGGGCAACAACAGTTGCCTCATTGAACATCACCTGCGCCTCCCTTAACTGCGCTTCGGATGAAATATACGCGGCCTGTGCCGCGTCAAACTGCTGTTCGGATATCGCGTTCGACTCAAAAAGGTTCTTCGACCTGGTATAAATGTCGCGCGCGTTGGCAAACATGGCACCCGCCGCGTCCTTCTGCGCCGCGACAATCGAGTTATCCAGAATTGCCATTGTCTCCCCCTTTTGCNNGCCCCTCGTCCTTTTCAAGCGATGTCACCCTGCTTGCAATCCTTGACGAAACGTCAGCCTCTGTTATTTCCACCGTGCCAGAGGCAAAAATCCCGGTGGAAGTGTGAAAAAATTTTGGCACCAGCCAGAAGCCCAGTATGACGAGTATCACGACAACTACTATTATGGGCCTTAACTTCTTTATTTTTTCAACATCCATTAGCAACCCTCCGCGCCTTTTTTTACTTCTATTTTATCCTTATCCCGTTCATAATAAGGTCAAGGACGAACTTTTTTCTTCCTTTTATAAATTTTTCCGCAATGGCCTTTTTAACACCGAATACATCCACTACCTCGTTTAATATCTGTCCGGCTATGAACACAGGCAGCATCTGCGTAACAATGCTCATGAAAAGCTGGACCTTGTCAACTTTTCTAACCTTTCCTGAACTTACCTGGTCGTCAAAATACTTGATAAAATTCCTGATATTGATGTTATGAAGGAGATTATTTGAAAGTAACACTTTTTTAAGGATTCTGCCGCCCCGCATTGCCTCATATATCACTATTTTAAAATAATCGGCGTAATCGGTAAAAATATCCACATAAACGTCCATTACGCTTCCTATCCTGTCCTCAATTTGGGGCTGTACAGCCGGTATCTTTCCGAACTTGTCGATGATTGCGGTTACGACGGTGTTAATGGCCTGTTCATACATATTTTCCTTGCTGGCATAATAGTAGTGAAGCATGGCCTTGTTGACATTCGCCCTGTCGGCTATGGCCTGTGTGCGCGCGCCGTCAAAGCCGTGGTCTATGAATTCCTCAATGGCGGCCTTTAATATCCTGTCCTTGGTTTTTACCTCGTCGTGTTTTACAGCCATGATCCCTTCTTTCTGAGCCACATTGCGACGGCCGCGGCTGTAACATTCAGCACATCTCCGGAACCGCCCTTTTTTTTCATGCTTTTCTTTGTTCTCTTTTTTTTCTTTTCCATATTCCGCCTCTTTCACATATCAATTATATTAACTTTTCAGTTTAACCATTTGGTTAAATATATCATACGCTTTTCGCCCTGTCAAGTTTCTTTGAGCTGTTTTTTTAGCCGGGTTTTGGTTGTAAATAAGCGCGGGTGTAACCCTTTATCCTCCGTAAGTCAGGGCCTCTGTTATTATCTCGGAATACGACGGGTGTACGTGGACGCACTCTTTTAAAACCTGCGTCGTGATGCCGGCGCCCACAATTACGGAAAGTTCGTTCATTATCTCGGTTATTTCTTCGCCTGCTGCGCACGCCCCTATTATTACCGAAGTTTCCTTGTTTTCTATGAGCTTTATAAGCCCCGAATCCCTGCCCTCCACCACGGCCTTGCCTATTGCCTTGAAAAAATACCTGTATATTTTTACCGGGATATTATTTTCAACCGCGGCCGCCTGGCTTATTCCCACGCTTCCCGCCTGCGGCGACGAAAAAACAAGCTTTGGCACATTGGCATAATTGATCCGCCCCTGACTGCCGTTTGCAATATGCTCCACCGCGATGGAAGCTTCCTTTGAGGCGGTATAAGCCAGCATAGGGGTTGGAACACAGTCGCCAGCGGCGTAAATTCCCTTTACATTCGTTTCAAGGTTATTATCAATTTTTATAAAACCTTTTTCATCAATTATTATCCCGGCCGCCTCAAGCCCGAGCCTTCCCGTGTTCGGCCGCCTGCCCGTAGCCTCGAATATCATGTCATACTTTTCCCGGACAACCTCCCCGTTCGAGCCTATTTCCACTTCCCTGTCGGTGCTTATCCCGTCTATCGTGCTGTTTTCAAAAAGCTTTATATGTTTCTTCCTGAATTCCCTGGAAAGGGTGCTGACTATCTCCGGGTCCTCGCCGAAAAGTATGGTTGGAAGAGGTTCGACAATGTCGACGCTGACGCCGATGTTGTTGAAAAAAGAGGCGTATTCGCACCCTATGACGCCGCCTCCTATTATAAGCGCCTTTTTTGGGGCGTCATCGAGTTCAAATATTTTTTCCGGCGAGAATACAGACGGGTTGTTAAAAAAACGTTTTGGCGACGACCCGACCGCAATAAGAAAATTAGCCGCGGTTATTTTTCTGCCTGAAACCTCTATCTCATGTGGCGCCGTGAATCTGGCGTCGCCCTCGATAATATCCACGCCGGCGGAAACAAGCCTTGAACGCAGGCCGTTGCGCAGAAATGCCACCCTCTGCATAACGTCCCCGCGTATGGTATGATAATCGCCTCCTCCTGAAGAATAATAAAGCAGCCCTTTTAAGGGGATACATCCCTCGTTAAGGCATACCCCGCCCAGGCTGCCCGGATTGCGCTCAATGAGCGCGGTTTTTAATTTATGTCTGGCTCCCTCAAGGGCCGCCGTATGCCCCGCGGGCCCCGAACCTATAATGACCAGATCGTACATTTGCCCTCCACGGATATTTTTTTCTTTTCACATAATAACCCATATTATACGCCATTGCAACCAGTGAAAAATTCCTTATTTTAACTTTTTACTTTGAAACATATTTTTCCGCCATATACGAACTCCTCACCCATACCCCGCTCTCGACATGCTTGAATCCCGCCTCATATGCTTTCTCTTCGTACCATTTGAATTTTTCAGGCGTGACATATTCAACAACCGGCTCGTGCCCCTTGTCGGGCTGGAGGTACTGTCCTATGCTCAAATAATCGCAGCCAACCGCCTTCAGGTCGTTGAAAACTTCCAGGATTTCCCCTTCTTTTTCACCCAGTCCCAGCATAAGCCCTGATTTTACCGCCGAAAGCCTGCCGCTGGTTCTGGCATATTTTAATACCCCGAGGCTCCTTTTATAGTCTGCCCCTTTTCTTACCCTGTACAGCGACGGGACGGTCTCCACATTATGGGCGAATACTTCCGGCAGCGCTTCCACCACCGCGCCTATTGCCTTTTCATCTCCCGCAAAATCCGGGACAAGCACCTCGGTTTTTATTCCGGAATTTACCCGCCGTATTTCACCGATTGCGGATACAAAAGCCGACGCGCCGCCGTCCGGCAGGTCGTCGCGCGTTACCGAGGTTATCACAACGTAATTCAGTTTAAGGCGCCGCACCGCTTCGGCCAGTTTCACGGCCTCGCCGTTATCCGGCTCCACGGGCCTGCCTTTTTTAACATTGCAAAAGGAACAGTTCCTCGTGCATGTGTCGCCAAGTATCAGAAATGCCGCGGTCCCGCGGGAATAACATTCGGAAATATTCGGGCATCTCGCCTGGTGGCATACAGTGTGAAGGTTGAGCCCTGCGATGGCTTTTTCTGTCGGGTGCATCTCTTTAAAATCCACTTTTTTTACGGCGTACGCGGGTTTTTGCATTTTTGCCTTTTCTATTTTATTTTTTTCAGGTTCCAGTTGTTCATCGCGTATTTTGCCGTGAGTAGCCCCACAACCCCTCTTTTTTCGTCCATTCCAAGGGGCTCGCGCCTCAAATCAACCCCGAATTCCTCCATGAAAGCCGCCATGAGGTTTGCCGCGGCTTCGTCCTCCCCTATTTCCCTGCCTGTAAGCTCATTAAGCGAAGTGTAATTTGAGGATGCAACATCCCCCCTGCAAAACCCCGGGGCCTCCTTATTATTTTCAAGCGGAATGGATCCGTGCTGGAAAATAATATCTTTTTTTCTCATCTGGGCGTTGCCGCCTATTTTTTTGGAGTTAATTATGATGTCATATTCCTCGTTTGCGGCGTAGCACAGCGGCGCCCTTTGCCCGTGGCTGACGCCGGATGGAAAAACATCCTTTGAGTATGCGGCTTTAAACCCGAATTTTGAATACATCCCTATTATGAACGCGTTGAGTTTTTCAAATGTTTCCTTTACGGTCAAAACGCCGTCCGAAATATCCTTTTCGGAACAGGTTATGGAATAGGTAAGCTCGTTTTTATGGTAGATTGCGCCGCCGCCGGTCATTCGCCTTACGACCGCCACAGAAGCCGCTGCGCATTTCTCAAGATCAATATCGCCCTGCGCGTCCTGGTTTTTTCCTATTGATATTCCGGCGGGCCTCCATGAATAAAGCCTCAAAACGGGCCGCCGCGTCTTTTCGTAATATTCCACCAGGTACTCATCGATTGCCATGTTTTCATACGGCGAATAAAAGGCGAAAGGCACCAGGCGCATGCTGTTGTTTAAAAACATGTAAGCTTTAAATCCCTCGCGGCTTTTGTCTCGTCCGGCCTTGATATTTCCGTTGTTATAGGCGCGTCCTTTATCTTCTGCGGCTCGAACGCCGCCGTATCCGCTATTTCTTTCATGGCTTCGATAAAAACATCAATTGTCTGTTTTGATTCCGTCTCGGTGGGTTCTATCATGATGGCTTCCTCGACCACAAGCGGAAAATATACCGTGGGCGGATGTATTCCCCTGTCAATGAGCGCCTTGGCTATATCGGTTGCGTGCACGCCGTTTTTGGCCTGCCTTTTTGCAGTGAATACCACCTCGTGCATGCAGATCCTGTCGTAAGGCAGGTCGTAAAACGGCTTTAATTTTGCCATGCAATAATTGGCGTTGAGCACAGCCTTTTCGGAAAGGTCAATCAGGCCTTCCCTTCCCAGCATTAAAATGTAAGTGTAAGCCTTTAGTATGACCCCGAAATTCCCGAAAAACGAGGCTATCTGGCCTATGGAATTCTTTACGGAATAATCAAGGATAAATCTGTTAGAGGAATCCTTTGCCACCACCGGCACGGGAAGAAAATCCAGGAGCCTTTCGGAAACCCCGACCACTCCGGAACCCGGCCCGCCGCCGCCGTGAGGCGTTGAAAATGTCTTGTGCAGATTTATGTGGACTATGTCAAACCCCACATCCCCGGGCCTTAATTTTCCCAGTATCGCGTTAAGATTCGCCCCGTCATAATACATGAGCGTATCGTGCTTTCCGGCTATTTCAATTACTTCCTTTATCCTTTTTTCAAAAACCCCGAGCGTCGAGGGCAGCGTCATCATGATGGCCGCCACTTCATCGCTCATTTTTTCCTTCAGCGAATCAATATCAATGCCGCCTTCAGCGTCGACTTTTACCGTTATGATGGAATATCCCGCCGCCGCCGCGCTGGCCGGGTTTGTCCCGTGGGCCGACTCCGGCACTATGACATATTTTTTGTTATTGCCTTTTTTTCTGTGATAGGCCGCCGTGAGAAGCATCCCGAGCAGTTCCCCGTGCGCCCCGGCGTAGGGCTGGGTCGTAAAGCGCTTCATGCCGGTTATTTCACATAACTGCCTGGATATCTCATATAATACCTCAAGGGCCCCCTGCGCGGCGCTTTCATCTATCATTGCGGTGTAAGGATGAAGCCCCGTAAACCCCGGCAGAGCCGCAACAGCTTCATTTATTTTCGGGTTATATTTCATGGTGCAGGAACCGAGCGGATAAAAATTGGTGTCCACGGAAAAATTTTCCCTTGAGAGCCCTGTAAAATGCCTTACTACGTCAAGCTCGGATAATTCCGGGAGCCCGTTTGATACCGTGCGCCTTAAATTCTCCGGTATTTTGTTTATTGTATTTTCATCTGTTTTTCCCGCATCCACGCCGGTGCGGCCCGCAACGCTTTTAGAGAATATGTTTTCCATCATGCCACCTGCGATAGCGCCGATTTAAAGGCGTCGGCGAATTTGTCGATTTCATTCAATGTTCTTTTTTCGGTCACAGCCACGATAAGACAGTTCTTCTTGTCCGGATAATATATTGACGCGGGTATGCCCGCATAAAAACCGGCCTTTTCCATTTTTTTCACAAATTCTCCGGCGTCGCTTTTAAGTTTTACCGTAAATTCATTGTAGGTAACACCCGGTTTTATTTCAACAAAACCGGCCAATTTTTCCTTCAGGTATGACGCCTTTTCTAGGTTTAACAATGATATTTTCCTGAAGCCGTCCTTTCCCAAAAGTGAAAGGTATACCACCGCGCGCAGGGCGCACAGCGCCTGATTTGAGCAGATGTTTGAGGTGGCCTTTTCGCGCCTGATATGCTGTTCCCTTGCCTGTAGCGTCAGGACGTAACATTTCTTCCCGTTTTTATCGAGCGTTTCGCCCACTATCCTTCCCGGCATTTTCCTTACATAACCCTTTGATGCGGCCATAATCCCGAGATAAGGCCCTCCAAATGAAAGAGGCAGCCCGAGCGATTGCCCGTCGGCCACGGCAATATCAGCCCCCATCTCGCCGGGGGTCTTTAGTATGCCCAGGGACATCGGGTAAAAAACGCTTATCTTTGTAATTCCCTTTTCATCGCATATTTTAAAAAGGTCCGTGTAATCGTCCGCTATCCCGAAATAATTCGGCGTCTGGAGTATCAACGCGGCCGCCCTGTCGTCAAGCAGGGATATTATCTTTTCCCTGTCGGTTGAAATATCCTTCAGGTCTGCCTCGACTATGTCTATGTCCTGATTAATTACGTATGTCTTTAATATTTTTCTGTATATCGGATTGACTCCCGCGTCTATTATTATCCTGGACCTTCCGTTGGTCCTTACGGCCATGGCCGCAGCTTCATAGNNCCGCCGTCATAAAGCGAGGCATTTGAAACATCAAGGCCCGTAAGTTTTGCAATCATTGTCTGGTATTCAAATATGGCCTGAAGCGTCCCCTGCGATGCCTCCGGCTGGTAAGGTGTGTAAGCCGTGTAAAATTCCGCGCGAGACGACATAGCGTCCACAGCAGCCGGAATAAAATGGTCGTAATATCCGCCGCCCATGAACAGGACCCTTTCCGTTTTATTGGCCGCCGAGAGTCCGTTGAGTTTTCCGAAGGCCTCGTATTCCGCCATGCCTGCGGGAAGGTTAAATGATTTTGGCTTCAAATCCGCAGGTATGTCTGAAAACAGGGCCGCAACCGACTTCACGCCTATATCTGAAAGCATCTGTTTTATTTCATCTTCCGTATGGGGCGTAAATTTAGACATCAGCCCTCCAGTGAATCCAGATAAACTTTATACGCCGCCGCGTCCATAAGGTTTGACGTCTCGGACGGGTTTGTTATGTCGAGCCGGGCTATCCAGCCATCCTCAAAAGGCGATTTGTTGACCATTTCCGGCGCGCCTTCCAGGGCGGAATTTACAGCAGTTACTTTTCCGGAGACGGGCGAAAAAATATCGCTCGCGGCCTTGACGGATTCGATGCCGGTAAGCAGAGCGAACTGTTTTACTTCTTTTCCCGTTTTCGGCAGGTCCACAAATGTAATGTCCCCCAGTTTATGCTGGGCATAATCCGAAATTCCGACTTTCGCCGTATTGCCCTCGATTTTTACCCACTCGTGTTCCTTTGAATAAAAATAACCCTCTTTGATTTCCATACTATTCCTCCCGGTATCTGATTGAAGTATTTTTTATAAAAGGCGGCGCTGTCACGAGCCCTTTTGTCTCTCCCCTGTCCAGCGCGATGGCGACTTCCCTGCCTTCAGTTGCAAAATCTTTGTCCAGGTACATAAACCCGATTCCCCGGTTTAAATGCGGCGAAAAAACACCGCTGGTGATGACTCCGGCTTCGGCCCCGTCAACAAAAACCTTGTTGGTGTGCCTGGGAGTCCTGCGCCCCTCGACGGAAACTCCGGTCAATATGCGTTTTATATTGCCCTTATGTTTTAACATAGCTTCTTTTCCCGTAAAGACCTTTTCAAAATCAATATATTTTTCCATGCCCGCATCAAGCGGCGTCACGGAATCTGTCAATTCATCGCCGTAAAGTGGAAGCCCCGCCTCGAGCCTTAATATATCGCGCGCGCCGAGNNGAAATATATATCTCATAACCCAGCTCGCCTGTGTATCCCGTCCTGCTTATTATTGCATTCTCACCGAGAAGGCTGAATGTATCGAATGTAAAATATTTTAATTTTTTTATCCCGTCCCCGGCGATTTTTTTCATGACTTCCATGGCCCTGGGCCCCTGCAGGTCTATCTTTACTGTGGCATCAGATGCATCAGTAAAAACAGCATCCTTTGAAAGCCCGGATGATATAGCCTTTGCGTCCGCCTCAATATTAGAGGCATTAACCACTATCATCCACTTGTCGGAGGCAAGCCTGTAAACTATCAGGTCGTCCATGACCGTGCCGTTGGCATTCAAAAGGAAACCGTAACGGCATGTATGTTCCTTCATTTTAACCACGGGATTTGTGATGGCCTCGTCAAGCGTCGACCTGGAAGGGTCCTCGGTGACAAAAAACTCCCCCATGTGAGAGATATCAAATGCGGAAACCGCGGAGCGGGTGTGTTTGGCCTCTTCAATGATACTGCCGTAATGGATGGGCATGTTCCACCCGGCAAAAGGCGCCATGAGCGCGTTTAATGAAGTATGCTGTGTATATAATACGGTATTTTTGAGGTCCACATATCACCCCGCATTGGTTTTGTAAAATGTTTTTAGTATATATGAAATCCATAAATTTTTCAAGGATTCATTGCGGCCCGGAGGCGGCAAAAAGTAATGGGTGTCGTGTTGGCTGGGCCTGTTGGTAAAGTTAATAAAACCCTTATTACTACAATCAGAAGGCTGTGGCTCGTTAAAATTTTAGGCTGGTTTTAACTTGTTAACACGATTCGCGACTAGATCAACTAAAGGAGATACCAAAAACATGAACAAAAAACCATTATAGCTTTTTGTCAATTTTTACATTTACAACTAGTAAAATCACATTTCCTTCTTCATCAATTTTTTCAACTTCAAATATAGGATTGTTTCCGGATTTTATGTCATTAGCAAAAGCAGTAATAGTTTTGATGTTTTGTCTTCCAATTCCATGTATGTTAAAAAAATCCATCCCGTATTTTAATCTGTTTTTTGCTTCTGCATTTATCTTTTCTTTGTTCATTTCACCGGCTACAAAGATTGTAAAAGGCAACTCCTCTGTAATTTTTTGATAAATTCTTTCAAAACTTTCTTTTGCCTTATTTATATCCATTGGATACAATTCACATGAATTTTTATAAAGTGGCATAAGCCAAGTTTTAATATAATTTGCCGTGCATAAATTTGCAATATTATTTCCTTTTTTTCCGTATGCCGAAATAACATCATGCTTTGAGCGTTTAATTTTATACCCTATTGCTTTTTTTATATCTTCATCCGTGGTTTCTTTTAACTCGTCAAAACAACCTCTAATATATAATGCTTTTCTCCATATATCAACATCGTCAGTTGGAACATTTTGTGAAATAAAATTAAGTGTTTCTTTGTTTTCTGGAAGATTTTCTTTTTTTACAAAATCTTCAAGTAAAGCCTCAGTGCTTTGTTCTAATAATGTCTGGTCTTCAACATCAACAGCTTTTTTTAATATTGGCTCAATTTGTTTCCTGATTTCCGGCGGCAAAGCAGGTAGGTTAATAGTTAAAAATTTTTGGTCGGGTTTGTATTCCAAACTGTTTTTTGTTTGGTTGGAATCAATGTTCACATTGACTATTTTATCGCCAACATGTAAGTTCTCGATTTTAATTGTTGTTTTGATTTCCGGCTTTAAAATTTCTAATACTTCTTTAAGCCATGTGGGTAGCATGCTAATGTCTATCTGGAACTTAAAATATCTGCAAGTTTTACTATGGAGTTTAAATCAGATTTTATAAAAATTTCCGATCCTTTTTTTATTCCAGCAAATTCATCATAATTAAGTTCGTTTCCATCTATAGCAAGTACTTTTTGAGATGGATCCTTTTTTTCCACAACACAGCCATCTGCATTTACTGTTTTATCAAATATATTCAATATATCTTTTTTGGCCAATTTAGAAAATGTTAATTTTAAATTCATATTATTTCCTCCTATAAACCTGTCTAATACATAATCGGCATACCAATTAAATTACTTTAATAAAATATCCAAATTTTATCAAATTGTTATTATGAATACCAATTTGTAAAATAAAAATAAACTATAACTTGCATTTAAATAAGCCTTATTAATATACTTTTAAAATGAATTTTTGTCAATTGTTTTTTACTGAATCACCACGTCATCAGATATCAGCGTCACCGGCACGTCAAAGTGGAGGGGAAGTTAAAAAGCAATCGTGTGCCTATTGTTCTTTTCTTCAACATGTGGTTGTTTACCAACGCCTTTTAAATACCTGTATAGCATCAAAACGGTAATGTTTTGTTTCCCTGATTCTATCCTTGAAAGTTCAGGTTGCGGAATGTTTGAATTTGACGAAAGTTGTTTTTGTGATATTTTAGCATTCTTTCTGGCCACATATAACATAGCCATGACCGATGTTAAAAAACGCTCCTCATCGTACACTTTTTTAAACTTTGGATTATTAAAACTCTTCTTTAAAAATCCTTCATATCTACCGGCGGCTTTTTTAGAAATTTTGTGTGTCATATCATTACCTCCTCTGGGTTTCCTCATCTGTTTTTTAAATACTTTTTCAGTCTGCTTAATGATTCTGCTATATCCTCCGGGTCTGTTTTTTGCCTTTTCTTCACAAACCCGTGAAGGAATACAACTATGTTTCCGCTGACATAGGCGTGTATAACCCTATAACATTTATCCTCTCCAAAGACTTTTAATTCAAAGAGCTTGTTTCCCAGCGCCTTTATCACACCCGGCCTAATATATAATAACTGCGTCCCGTATTTTTCAATATCATCAATGCCCGACGTTATTTTGGCCTGAACTTCAAAAGGGCATTCTTTTTCTATAAAATCGAGTACCGGTACGTTCCCCGCCGGTGTTTCATAAAAATCCTTTTTTGGCACTATTAGCCCCCGTTTGTACCCGTATTTTTATCAAATTAAATATAACATATATGTTATATTTAATCAAGTAATTTTTCTTCCGCCGCCGGTTTCCCTGGGAAAAATACCCTGGCCCTATTTTCTGCGGGGCACTCCTCAAACCTTATTCCGTCCTTTGTCAACTGTAGTTTATTTAACAAAGCAACCGGATGTTGTATATACGCTGTAAAAAACAAAAAGGCGCAGATTTTATTCCGCGCCTTTTACAAGATTTAAGCCCTTACCCCGGGCCTGTGAATGTTAACAGATGGTTAAATAGATGCTAAACGTGTAAATGAATCCTTTAAAAAATCCCCTTTGAGCTGAGAAAATTTAAGTGTCGCCGCCTTTTTTAGGCGTGAGCCAAAACTACTGGCAATGATATAAGGGGGTATATCTAGAGGAGTGAGGCGGCGACACTATTTTTTGAGTTCCGGTTATTCTTTGCCGTCCATTCCTGTTTTAAAAAAGCCGCGTTGTTTTTAAGCAGCCAGACTACCCGACGAAAATAATTATAAAAGCATTGATTCTTTTTGTCAATACAATAAAAAAAACTTTATTTAAGCTTACGGCGCGGCTTTTTTAGTTGCCCGGATTGCTGTAGAACATAAATCCAAGTTCCGCGCGGTAAATTAAATCATATGACGACTGCGGCGCAGGCGGCGTGGACGGATATATTTTTGTGTCATAATCGTATTCGGCCCCTGCGTCAAGCACAAGCCAGTTCATAAGTATCCTTATCCCGGCCTCGCCTCCGGCTGTTACTATCGTGTAATCATTCACAGGTGTTCCCGGCGGCGCGTTGCGGTTGTCGTCGAAATTATATTTTCCTCCTATGACAGGGCCCAGGTAAAGCCCGGACGGCGAATTGCCGAAGGGATAAAAACCGAAGCCGAGCGAAAATCCCGGGACATAAGCGTCAAATATGCCGTCTTTGTAATATTTTCCGTCGAATATAAAACTCATCCCGAATATCCCGCCGTCGCCGAATCCGAACCTGAAGTTGGCTTCTTCGATTCCGTCATCCAGGTATTTTTCAAGGCGCATTCCGTCCACCTCAAAAAAGACCCCCGCGGCCGGGTTTTTCACGGCCTGCGCCTGCGCGCTCTGTGTGGTTGTTGTAACATCGGCGGTCCCGGTTTCATTCCCGCTTTGTGTTGTCATGCCGGGTTCCTCGGGTTTAAAAGAATCTTGCTTTTTATTATCCGCCGCGTAAAACATGAACCCGGCCGAGGCGCTCAGCCTGATATTATCCGTGAATGGCTCCGGCCAGTTATCCGACTGGTTTACGGCGGGTAGTTTATTGTATGCCGCCGAAGCGTCAATAACAAACCTTCCCGCCAGCAGCCTTATCCCGGCCTCGCCGCCCGCGCTTAACTGGATATTATTTTCCGTGATTGCAAACCCGCCATAATTTCCGGATTGCGGGTCAGGATTAAAATTAAAATGCCTGCCTCCTATTACCGGCCCTATGTATAATCCCGAAGGGGACCTGCCGAACGGATAAAAATCAAGGGCAAGGTCAAGCCCCGCCATCTGATATAACGGCTGTGTGCGGTTGTCTTCCATATATACCGGTATAAGGCTCATGCCGAATATTCCATCAGTGCCGAAACCGATACGTCCGCCAAGATTTTTCCAATTGTTTGTTAAAGATTTTATTCCATTATACAGGTCTGCTTCAATAAATAACCCCGCTGTTGTTCCTTCCTTAACATTTTCAGCCTCCGGCGTTGCCTGTGAAGAAGGGGCCTCGACTGCGGAAACAGGGGTGGATTCAGGCGTTACAACCTGTGTATAAACAGAAGTGGGCGCTTCAACCTGCTGTACTGTAACTGCTGGTTGCTGTGTATTTACGGCCCGCAGTGTTTCAACAGGTTGTTGTGTGTTTACAGCCCGCGGCGTAGCAACAGACTGTTGTGTGTTTTCCGCCTGCGGCGTTGCAACAGGCTGTTGTGTATTTTCAGGCTGAACTGCGGCAACAGGCTGCTGTGTGTTTTCCGCCTGCGGCGTCGAAACAGGCTGTTGAGTATTTTCCGGCTCTATTGCCGCCGCCGTCTGTTGTGTATATGCGGCCTGCGGCGTTTCAGAAGGCTTCCCGATATCTTCCAGCTGTATCATAACTTCAGGCTGCGTTGTAACAACAGTCTGCGGTGTTTCCAGGTTTTTTTCCGGTTGGAGTGTCATTGTTGGTGAAAATGTATCTTCCGGTGTCAGAGTCGGCGTCTGTGTCGCCTCCACCGTAAAAGTATCTTCCGGCGTCAGGGTTGCCTCCGGAGTATTTTCCGGCTGCGCGCCGCGGCCGGCAGGTGCCGGTGCCGGTGTTTCCTGCCATGGAATCCTGTCAAAATAATATGTCACACCCGAGCCGAGCATAATGTCGCCTGCCGTCCCAACGCTCGCGGTAAAATCAAGGCTGCTCCTGTAGTTCAAAAACTCGCTTGCTCCCAGCAGAAACATCAGTTCCCCTGTGGCCGACCCGGAACTTCCCGAAAAATTAAATCCTATCCCGCCGTTTAAATCCCATTTATGGTCCAGCTGGTAGTGGCACCTGCCGCTTAAACCTATATCCGCGCTTGTGCCCGAGGCCGATAAATTCACGGCGCAGTCCAGCATATTATAAAGAAAATAACTTCCTAATGTCCCGCTTATCACAGGGCCAGACTGCTGGCTGTTTCCCGATACCGCAGCCGACATAAAAATAGAGTTTTTTGACTGCTGTACTATCTGCGGCCCCCACTGTTCTATCATCTCCGCCGAATCATCCCCGTCCGATTTCCATAAGGCCGTCCTTTTCCCCTGCTCGCGTATTTCCACAAGAACCGCCCCTGATTTTACGCCTGATATTTTTTTCCACAGCGCCGCGGCTTCGATGGAAATATTGTCCTTTTCTCCGGATTCAAGCGCCATAAATTTTTTGGAAGCTTCCAGGGACAGGTTTCCGGCCGCGGAAACCGTAACGCCGTCAAAATAACCGCCTCCTGAATAAAAATCAGTACGGCTGAACTTCAACGCGCTCTCATCCGGCGCATTAAAACCACATACTGCCGCGGAAAATATTAATGCGGCAAAAATCAGGATAATTTTTACACGCGGATTCTTTTTTTTCATCACATATACCTTGTCATGCCCAGATAAAATCCGGCAGAGACCCCTGCGCCGTTTCCTATATAGCCGTTAAGGCTTAAAAGCAGGTCCAGGCTGTTGTTTTTCTCAAAATACCACGACCCGCCGCCGAGCAGCCCCAGGGAAAGCGAGCCGCGCCCGGTGTTATAATCCAGGGCAATCCCCGGGTTTATGCTGTATTCTTTGCCGACATAAAAACGCTGTGTTGCATTCGCCCCTATATCAAGGCCGCTTGAAGTATCCAGCCCGAGGTTCAGTGAAATATCCTCTCCCGTATTCATAAGCATGCCCGCCCTGCCGCTGATGACCAGTTTAAATCCGTTGCTGCCCCCGAACATAAGCTGTCCGCCGCCGAACCCAAGGTAAAAACCTGCCGGTTTTTCCGCGAAGCTGTCCGTGGTCTGGGCCTTGATCCATTTATCCTGTTTGCCGGCCGGCGCAGAATCAAGCTGTTTTGCTTTTTTTTCCAGCTGCTGTTTTGCCTGGCTGTCATTGCCGGAGGCTGCCTGCGCCTGTTTTGAGGCCTGCTTTTCACAGTCAAAGGCCCCGGCCTTTTCAAGGGCCAGTGTATATCCGAGATAGGGTATTTCCCAGTCCGGATACTTTTCGATGAGCCCCCTGTATATGAGTATAGCGGTAAAATATTTTTTCTCCGAAAGCATGGTCACTGCCCTGACCAGGAGCCCTTTTGCCGTGTCATCCGGCGCCGCGCTTTTTTTCGCCAGCTCCGGCAGGCCGGCAAGCTCATCTGATGAGCCCACCCTGACATTTATACTTTTTTTTGCCCCATCGCGCCATATTACGGCGCCGATGATATCCCCGGCCTGCTTTTTATTTATAATGTTCAAAATCCCGCCGGCGCTTTCAACGGCCGCGCCGTTTAAGCTTATTATTACATCATGCGCCTGAATGCCGGTCAGGAATTTTTCCGGCCCGGGAAAAACATTCAGTACAACAACACCGCCGCTGCCGTTATAACCGAGTTCCTTTTTAAAATCCCCATCCATCGGGGCAAAAGATACCGCGCCGATGTTCTTTTTCAGCCCGGGTGCGCTTGCAGCAATTCCGTAAAATCCACCGCCGCCCGCTCCGGCTATTTTAAAGAAATTTTTTGCCAGGTCGCCGTAGCCCGCAAACATGAAAACCATTCCGGCGTAGTAATAGGGGCCACCGCCCGAAGGCTCCTGCGCATGCGCGTCATCCAGATAAAGCATAGCCGGCTCGTTATAGCCGCTTAAGGCCAGCGCGTACGCGTATTCGGCCTCCAGCTGTTCCCAGTCATCGTCTCCCTTAAGGTTTCTGTACATGTCCACCGCGTCAGGCAGGTATCCGAGTGTCAGGTAATCCCTGGCGGCTTTTTTTCTGTCAAATCCCGGCCTGGATTGGTCCGTGTCAGGGGTGCGGTATGTCATACCGCCGCTTATATATGAGTCCGGGTCAAAATCCGCGGCGTAAATGTTTTGCGGTACGGCAATGGATATTAAAATTGTTAAAAATGCGGGGGCTGCGGCTTTAAAAATTAATTGCGCTGTTTTATCCATATTATCGCGCCGCGCTTTCTTTGGACTTAAAATTACTGGTTTTCATATCCTCAACATTGCTTATCTTAAGCACGCCGAAATCACCGGGAACAAAAACATACAGCGAATTTTTCCTCATCAAAATGGCCGGTTGTGCAAGCCTGATAAAATCTATGCAGCCGTTGGCGCCCGCGTATCCTACGCAGGAAGCCGTGGAATAAAACAACCCGGCCTTTGCGCTGTATGCCAGCCCGGTAATATCTTCTGATGGATGGACAAAAAACCCCTTAACGGCATCCGGCCCCTGTGTTAATTCAACCACCATGCGGCCCATGGCAATGTATGTTTTATTCCCGTCCCCGGCAACGGCAGTAATGGGTTTCTTTGCGGAAAATATTTCCCTGTAACACAGGGCCGAGCCTTTACCTCCGGTTTTAACAACACTCCCTTTTCCTCCGAAAGTATAAACGCTGTCCGTCCCGCTGTGCCCGTCATGGCCCGTTAAATAAAGTATATTTCCCTCACCCGGGAATATGGCGCATTCAGGGGCCGGAAGGGCTGCCAGCGGCTGCAGGCGCACGTCAATAATAACGCCTTTAACGGCGCTTTTTTTATCCGGTTCTGCCATAAAATCAAGGTATTTACCGTCCGTCAGGTAAATCATTCCGCTGTCAAGAAACGTAAACCCTTTGAACTGTGTCGCCGTCCTTAAAACAAAACCTCCCGCCATATCCGCAAGCATATCGTTGTCGCGGCTCAGCCACGGGTTTCCCACGCCGTCAACGGAAAATCTGGCATTGATATCGCCTGCTGATTCAGCCTGCTTGTTTTCAACGGGCGCCAATGCCCACTCGAATTTCAACTTTGTTTTTTCCGGCAAAAGGATAAAAGCTCCGGGTAAATATTTTTTCTTTGCCTTGTTCGCTGTTTCAGCGGCGGCCGGTGCGGCGGCCAGGATAAAACAGCACAGCGCCAGTATAATTGTTATGTTTTTGTTTTTCATCAGTAGGTTCCATCCAGGTTTTTTTTCTCGAATATCATTCCCTTTAATTTCTCAATGTTTTCATGTATCGCCTCATTGGCCGTCTCGGAAAAAGATTTTCCGCCGGTGACATCCGTGTTTATCCCCGTAAGTGTAGATGCCGCCGTATTTACGCTTTCAACGGTTCGGTCCCCTACTTTTCCCGCAAAATAAGTGTACACAGCGCCTCCGGTAACCGCAACGCCGCCTGCGCCTGAAAGGCTCTCCGGCAGAAGCGCCACCACGCCGCCCGGCAGTTCGCTTAAGGCTCCGGTCACATCCCCTTTTGAGAGGTCCTTTCCTATATTATATACGCCTGTCAAAATGCCGGCAACTGTACCGCCCGTCTCGCCGATTTCTTCCCCGGCCCCGATTGCTTCAGCCGCTTTTTTTCCTATCTCTTCCGCGTAATAGTCGCTCCCGGGGTCGGTTGCAGTCCCGAAACCCTCTGAAAGGGCGCTTATTATTTCATTGGATTTTTCCTGCTTCGCCGCCGTTTCATCCTGCATTCCCTGTATCTCCGCCGCGTCTGCGTTTACTACCCCGTTGTGGTTGATTATGGAATTAAGGCGCAGGCGTTCCATTTCCTCGACGGTAATATTTCCGCCGCCGAGTATCTCCGGAACGCTTCCCTCAATATATACCCCGTCCGAATCATTTTCCTCATAACCATCCGGCAGTTTCGGACTGCCGCCTCCCCCGCCTGCGGCCGGAGTCGGGGCCGGAGTAGTCCCGGGCACGGCGTTGTTGCTGCCGCTGCCTGTATAAAAAGAGGCGTTCGGTATGGTTGAATCATCGCGTACCAGCCGTGAGTCGCCGCTTCCGTTGTTGAAATAATTGTTGTTGAGATATTTTATGGTAGCCTGGTAGACAAAATCATTGAAAGACATGTTATCCGCCGGGGTATTAATAAAGGAAGAAATGTTGCCGTAGCCGTTTTCAAGGACCCTGGATTCAAATGCGTCCCATTTGCGGGAGTTACCGTCGGCCCAGTCCCCGGTTTCATAGACCGGGTTTCGCGAAAAAAAGGCCGTTCCCTGGACATCGCTTTGCATATTTGCCTTTATAACTGATCCGGATCCTCCTGAAATCCCGCCCGATGCGCTGACACATTGTGACGGATCCTGATCGCATGGGCCGCAGACGCAATTGCAGTGATATGCAACGCCTGCATATACGTCATCCCATGATCCGCCGCATTGTATCAGCGCCCCTTTTGAAGTGTAGCAGCCGTCCGACTCGCAGTTATCCGGCGCAAAGCAGTTTGATGAAATTGAAAATAGCAACAAAATGAGGGTTAATATAACCGGTATTTTTTTCATTTATTGCCCTCCTGAATCACAAAACCTTATGTTCAAATTATCACAATGCACCGTTTTTTTCAACGCTTATAATATCTGCTTTATGCTTTAAATTCCCCGCCTGAAAAAATAAAGGGCCGCTGTCAAAACCACTCCTATGACAAAAACCGCCACAGTCTGCTGGACAGCATAGGGGTATAAAACAAGGACAACCCCTATGACCATGAATATCACGTTTGATTTGTTTTTCCCGTAAAGAAATGCAAAAACCCCCACGGCGTTGAATATCAAACCCCATATCAGCGCCCACATTGAAAGCCCCGCAATTACCTTTGCCGGATTGAGTCCCGTTGCCGCGGTCGCGGTTGTGCCGTTTATAAGCGTGTCCAGGCTCTCCGCATAGCATGCCGCCCCGAGCGCGAGAACAACAAGAACAATTATTGCCGCTATTTTTTTCATTTTACCTCCACAGAATAAATTCAGTGTAAGGATGGTCGTCGGTTATTACAGGAATTTTTTTCAGTTCCTCCGCGGCCCCTTTGTTTTCCGAAAGGAAAAGTCCCAGCAGCTGCCTGCCCGTGTAACAACTTTTATCATATTCCAGCAGGTCGTTTTTTATCGCGGGCGTATCAAGCGTTTTTTCAAACCTTGCCGGGTCTATTTTCAATTCCCCGTTCTTTCCCGTCAGGTAAAATCCCCAGTCATTCGGCCCCTTCCACACGTCGGCCTCCGGGAATACAGTCAGAAAAGTTTTTATTATCAGCTGGCACTCATATCTCTCGTCGCCGGGCACCCACAAACACATTACGCCCCCCGGCAGAAGATGGTCCCTGCACATTGTGAAAAATTCTTTTGTATAAAGGTTCACCGTTCCGGCGCTATAGATTGGCGGCGACGGGTCTATGGATATTATGGAATATTTTTCCGGGGTCAACAGGAGGTAATTTCTTCCGTCCCCGCCGTACATTTTGAGGTTTTTATGTTTTAATATTTCCGGTGCCTCTTTGTGATAAAATCCGAAACAGCCGTATATTTCCGGCACGAGCTCGACGGTATCTATTGCCAGCGCGGGAAACATGCCGGCGGATTTTAATATGGTTCCCATGCCGAAGCATATGATGAGCATTTTTTGGGGGTTATCCGCCAGCACGTACGGCAGGTACGCCATGAGCTTTGTCTCGGTGCACAGTTTTGTCTGGCCGTTGCCGTTCACCTGGAGCCCGGCGCCGCCGTTGACCTTAAAACTCGTAAGGGTCCCCTCTGTGCATTCCTTATTAAGGAAAAGCTCCACCTTCGGACCCATGTGGCGCAGCCTGTTGACGATAACATCAAGGAAAACATTGGTTTTTGCCATAAACGCCGCAACAATCATTATTAAAACAGCCGCTAATATCCATCCGGCCTTTTTCTCCCCGGTTTTGCGCGGCTCAAGCAAAATAAGGGCGGCGCCGACGGCCGCGTTTACCACAGCCAGCATTATAAGTGTTTTGGCGGAACCCAGCGACGTTATAAAAATAAAACCGGAGGCAAGGGCGCCCAATACATTCCCGGCCGTATTAAAGCCGTAAACCGCGCCGATAGACTCCCCCGCCCTGCCCGTGGATTTTGCGAAACACGAGGCGGAGAGGGGGAATATCATTCCAAAAATAAACGATGCGGGAAAGACCACAAAAAGCGGCGACGTCATCCTTGTAATAAACATCCTGTCAAGGAAGGGGAATATAAAAACCGCCGCAAGTGTAAAGACAGCTATAAGCCCCTCAAGCAGGCCGAAAATATAAAGGCTGTTTTTTATCCTGCCTATGATTTTATTCATAACAAAACTGCCCGCGGCGACGCCCGCCAGAAATACCGCGAGCATGGCGGAAAAGGCGTATACGGAAACGAATAAATAAAGCACAAGCTGCCTTGTCCATATGACCTCATAGGCAAGAGCCGTAAAGCCGCTTATAAAAACAGCCGCGAGCACGGCATATCTCACGCCGCCGGTATAAGGGGATATTTGCTCGCCTTCCCTGAAAGAATCGACGCTTTTTTCCCCTTCATCCCGGGCCGTACGCCTGCCGAGTATAGCGGCGCCGTCAGCCGCGGCCAGATTAAGCGCCGCGCCGATTAATATCGTGGCCCATTCCCCGAAAAGCCCTATGGTAAAAAATCCGCTGAGTATGACCCCGGCAACCGCGCCCATGGTATTTATCGAATACATAATGGAAAGGTTTTTTCCGAAGCCGCTGTCCTTGCGTGTGAGATGGCTCACAAGCACGGGCAATGTCCCGCCCATGAGTGTTGTTGGTATTAAAAGCACGGCGAACGAAATAACCGCCTTTGAAATTTTTACAACGGCCATGCTTTCGCCGGAGGTTTCATAAATCCAGCGGTAAAGAGGAATTGCCGCGGAGAAAAGCAGGGGTGTCACCACCGCGAATACGGCCGTAAATATCTGGAGCAGCATATATATTTTCAGGGGATTTTTTGATCTGTCCCCCATTTTTCCGAATGCATAACTGCCGATGGCGAGCCCGGCCATAAAAGCGGCCATGGTTATTGATGTTGCGTAGGTGGTGACGCCGAAAACACGGGAAAGCATACGCATCCAGACGACTTCATATATGAGTCCGCTGATGCCCGAGGCAAAAAACAGGATAAGAAGGGTGTTTTTTTCTTTTCTAAATTCCATTTAAACTCCCTGTAAGGGCTTTTTTTAAAGGCGCTTTAATTCATTATTTTAGCATTGGACAGGGGAAAGATAAAGGGGGAAGTTTTAAGCAAGTTTTGTGAAATCAACAAAATAAACATCGCCGTTCTTTTCAACGGCAAACCATATCCTGAAATACGGCCCGGTAAGCCTTAATTTGTTAAGTCTGAAATCCATGGAAGGTTCGTAGACAAATCCCCGGGCGTCCGTAATCTGCCCTGCCGGCATGGCTATAAAGCCTTCATTCCTGTTAAATTCCCTTTTCCGTCCAACATCCGCCCTGATATGGGTGATTATCTTCTGGTCTTCGGTGGACAACAACAGAAATTTTCTTAAAAATTCGACCATCATTTTAACTATACGCATAATTTTACTTTTTCTTTGCTTTTATCTGTTTTACCACTTCATCAAAATCCACGGCGTTTTTCCTGCGTTTTCCGTAATTTGCGAATACATTGGCGCTTTCGTTCAAAAGCTGCCGTTCAATCTCATTTTCAGCGGCTTTTTCAAAAAATTTATTTACCATAAGCCCCTGTTCATGGCAAAAATCATAAAAGGCCTTCTTTTTGTCCTTGTCAATCTTTAAAGTAACCGTTATTGTGCCCATGCTATTACCTCCTTTTTACATTTAAAGCATATCGTAAAATATTACTAAAATCAAGTAAAGTTTTACCAGTATTTTAACCCAGGCACCGTACTTCTTGCAAATTTTGGAGAAAAACGCGGGGTCACACCTTGAGTTGAGAGTTGATAATTATTATCACTTATCCCTGCTATCCACCTGCCCAATTTTACCACCACTGTTTTCTGCGGCAAGAGGTTAAAGTGTCGGAGCCAGAATCATGAATCTATGACAACTATCCGGCATCAATAAAACCTTTATAATACAAAAACCGGCGAATTACAATAGCTGCAATGACATTGCAAGTAGATAATATTTCCGTCACCATTGACTATTAACTCAATGTATTGCCCGCTAAATTTATATATTTTTTCAGCCCTTTTACCGCGGCAGCAGTTTCATTAAGAATGTTTTCCACTTCCTCTTTTTTTATGCCGGCCTCTACTGCGGCTTCCATGATTTCTTTTTTTCGCGGGAGTCCCTGCCCCAAAAGAGTTGTGGTGTGCTGGCCGTTAAAACCCGTGTTGTAAGTCAGGTCATATGCCGGCGAAAACGACCATTTGCCGTTGTCATATATGAAAGAAAAGTTTTTGCCATGATCGTCCCTGTTATGGGAAAGTATATTAAATACCATAAGGTGAAAGACTTTTTTAACCTCCCGTATGTCCCCCGTCAGAATCATTGTTGCTTTCATCAGGTCCGTATAGTCCAGCGACGGCGCCCTGAAATCCGCGTCCAGAAGGCCGGCCGCGGTATGCATATGAATCTTTTTACCCGCACGCCTGTCAAAACGCTTCACGGCGAAATATTTTTTTTCAAGCAGCCGCGTTTCCGGCATAATTACACCGCATTTTTTTGCGGCTATAGAATAATCATATTCCATCATTCCCGTGCCTGTGCCGTCACTTGAGTTCGGAAATTTTACGATCCATGATTCGCCCTTTATTTCTATCATGGCCTTGGGCCTTGCCCCGCCGGATGAACCGCCTTTTGTCGCAAGTGTCTCCAGATGGCCCGTGTAATTCTCATTTAAAACCTTTTTTACTTCCCGTGCCAGTTCCTTTATGCCGGCCCTGCCGCTTCCCTTAAAAAACTCATTTAAGGGCCTGTATTCCAGGGCGCCCATTCCGTTATTGCCGACTATGCTTAAGCGGTCCAGGGACGAAACCCCGGCCGGGTCTATTCTATTTTTCAGGAGAAGCCTGTCGATTAAAAGCCTTCCCCAGCCGTCCGGCAGGCTGTCATTAAATACACCGAACATCCCGGGATAAGGCGTTGCCGGGGCGGTAAAAACTCCGGCTTTCAGCGGTAAATGAAAAGGTGATATGGAAAAGCCTGTTTTCAAAAAATCCGGGTCGTACTCAAATACAAACGTTCCGTCCCCGGCCTGCCCGAGCCTCCCGGCCTTTTTTTCGTATATGTAAACTTCAAGGATTTTTATTTTTTTAATCATTTATCCGCCCCCTTTTCCGTTTTTTGGGAGCTGCCTGGCTTACGGCCTCTTCAAAAGTGGAGTAGTTTCTGGAAGAAAAGAGTGAGGAAAAACCGTCAGTGGATTTAAGTGCCACGGCAAGCAAAAGCAGGTTTTTTAATGATATCTCCCCGTATCTTTCAAAGCGCTTTAAAGTCCCCAGGCTCACGCCGGAGCGCGAAGCAAGGGCGGCCTGGGTAAGGTTAAGTTCAAGCCGCCGCGTGCGGGCCCGCAAAGATATTCCCCTGCCAATCTCCACAGGGCTTGACCCTATAAAATCTGATTTAATAGATAATATATTATCTTTTATCATCTCTTTCTCCTTTTATGGATATTATATTATCCCTTATATAGGTTGTCAAGGTAAAATTAGGCGTGACGCAGCTTATTTAATGCAGGAAGGATGTTGTAGAATCATGAATCAGGATCTGATCCTGTTGCTTTTGGCGGTCTGGGTTACAAGTGAAGACTGAACAGTCTTCGTAGGCGTATTGGTAGCGAAAAGTATGGCGTTGGACCTTGTAAATTGACTTTTTCATTTCCCACCCTCATATCTTTTTCTTATAACCCCCAAATCCTTCTTAACCCCGTCATTGCGGCTTATCAAAGTAAGATGGCCACACCTTGAGTTGAGAGTTAATAATTATCACCTTATCCCTCCT
>PLPI01000020.1 GCA_003159495.1 candidate division FCPU426 bacterium
TAATCACAGAGATAGTAGAATAAGGAAGGGAGACTTATAATGCAGTTGGAAACACAGAAAATCAGGATAAGGCTCAAGGCCTATGATCACAAGCTTCTCGATAAATCGGTAACCGATATTATCAAGAAAGTTAAGGAGACAGGTGCAAGGGTTTCGGGCCCAATACCTCTCCCGACAAAGATTCACAAGTATACGATTCAGCGGTCCGTTCATGTCGACAAGAAGTCGCGTGAACAGTTCGAAATGAGGGTACACAAAAGGCTCATAGATATCCTCGATCCGAATCATGAGACAGTTGAGAAATTAAAGAATCTCGACCTCCCGGCGGGGATAGACGTAGAAATAAAGCTGTAAACGGAGGACAAGAAAAGTGGTAACAAAACTAACAGGCAGAAAATTAGGAATGACACAGGTATTCAACGCCAGGGGAGAGGTGGTTCCCGTGACGATAGTTCAGGTCGAGGACTCCATTGTGGTTGACAAAAAAAGCGTGGAGCGCGACGGTTACACGGCGTTAAAGCTCGGTACGATAGATGTTAAAAAACCGAAGAATATGCCAAAGGCGTTAAAGGGGATTTTTAAGAACGAGAAAAACCACCTTGACATGCCTTTAAAGAGCAAGATATCCGAGATAAAGCTTTCAAAGGAAGAGTCCGAAAAGTTTAAGGTCGGCGATACGATTACTGTGGAGTCGGTCTTTAAAGAAGGCGATTTTATAGATGTTTCCGGCGTATCGAAAGGCAAGGGATTCCAGGGCGTAATGAAAAGGCACGGATTCAGCGGCGGCCCCGCATCGCACGGCTCCATGATGCACAGGGCGCCGGGTTCCATAGGCTCCTCTACTTACCCTGCGAGGGTTTTTAAGAACATGAAGATGGCAGGCAGGATGGGTTTTGACAAGATAACCACAATGAACCTGATGATAGAAAAAATTGACGCTGAAAACAATTACGTGCTTGTAAAAGGCGCCGTTCCCGGAAGCAAGAATTCACTGGTAGTGATAAAGAAAAGCGCCAAAAAGAAGATTGTTCAGGCGAAACCAGCAAAGAAATAAAAGGAGAAATCCCAAATGAAACTGGAAGTTTTGGACAAAGAAAACAAAAAAGTATCGGACTTTGAAATAAACGACGATTTCCTTGCCGTTAAGGTAAAGGATGATCTGATACATGACGTAATGCTCGCGTACGAACAGAACCAGCACACCGGTTCTTCAAACACCCTTAAAAGGGGCGAAGTGCGCGGGGGCGGAAAAAAACCGTGGAAGCAGAAAGGCACCGGCCAGGCCAGGCATGGTTCCATACGTTCCCCCATCTGGAAAGGCGGCGGAGTAACGTTCGGGCCGAGGCCGGACAAAGCCAGGATAAACATAAATAAGTCGATGAAAAAGCTGGCGCTTCAGGCCGTGCTGGCGGGAAAACTGCGCGACGGAGAGATTGTAGTATTGAACGAGTTTTCCGTGGCTACGCCAAAAACAAAAGAAGTGATTATGATCCTGAAAAACTTTAACCTTAAAAATTCAAAGGTGCTTCTGGTAGCGGACAGCGTAAACGACACTTTGATAAAATCCGCCAGGAACATCGAGAGGCTTACTGTCACCAGGCAGAGCACCGTGAATATTTTTGATTTACTGACACATAAAAAAGTACTGATGACGAAAAAGGCGCTGGAAGAAATCATCAGCAGGAAGGGATAAGATATGGATATTTATCAGGTAATTAAAAGGCCGCTTCTTACTGAAAAAAGCGGACAGATGCGTGAAGCTGGAAATTATTATACATTTGAAGTTGAGAAAAAAGCCACTAAAGAGCAGATAAGGCAGGCCGTTGAGGCGTTGTTTAAGGTTCATGTGCTGAAAGTTAACACAGTCACTATGCCGGGAAAAGCAAAAAGATTCGGCAAGTCGGTGTCACAGGCCAAAAGGGTAAAAAAGGCCATTGTGAAACTGAAAAAAGACGAAAAAATAGACATTTTAGAAGGAGTATAAGAAATGGCGATGAAAACATTCAGGCCGATAACTCCGAGCAGAAGGCAGATGACGGTCGACACAAAAGATGACGTCACTTGCGAAAGCCCGGAAAAGTCCCTGACCAAAAACCTTCACAGAAAAAAAGGGCGCAATAATTATGGCAGGATAACATCAAGGTTCAGAGGGGGCGGGTCAAAGAAGTTATACAGAACCATAGATTTTAAGAGGGATAAAAAAAGCGTTCCCGGAACAGTTGAAACAATTGAATATGATCCGAACAGGACATCAAGAATAGCCCTGATAATTTATAAAGACGGCGAGAGAAGGTACATCATAGCGCCGGTTGGTTTAAAAGTCGGGGATATTATAATCACAGGGCCGGAAGTCGAGATAAAACTCGGCAACGCGCTGCCTCTTCAGAATATTCCGGTTGGAACAATAGTGCATAACATCGAGCTTCATCCGGGCCAGGGCGGAACAATTGCCCGCGGCGCGGGTTCGTTCGCCCAGATAATGGGAAAAGAAGGCGGCCTTGCGGTTTTGAAGATGCCGTCAGGCGAACTGCGTATGGTTCGCTCGGAATGCTACGCAACGGTTGGACAGGTTGGGAATCTTGAACATGAGAATGTTGTAATAGGAAAAGCAGGCAGGTACCGCTGGATGGGCTGGAAGCCGAGGAACAGGGCCGTTGCCATGAACCCCGTAGACCATCCAATGGGAGGCGGCGAAGGCCGCAGCAAGTCGGGCGCGCATCCGCAGTCGCCGACAGGATNNAGGAGTGAAGGCAAAAGGATTCAAGACAAGGAATAAAAACAAGCTTTCAAGCAAGTATATTATAAGAAGAAAGAAAGAAAAAGGCTCAGGAGGGATACAGTAAATGACAAGGTCATTAAAAAAAGGCCCTTTCATCGACGTTAAACTGCTGGAGAAAGTGACGAAAATGCAGCAGTCGGGAGAAAAGAAGGTCATCAAGACATGGGCAAGGCGTTCAGCGATAACCCCTGAAATGGTAGGGATTACTTTTGCGGTTCATAACGGCAAGAAGTTCATTCCTGTTTACGCAACCGAGAACATGGTCGGGCATAAACTCGGAGAATTTTCGCCGACCAGGATATTCAAGGGACACGGCGAAGCCAAGAAAGAATCGCTCGCAAAAACTTAAGCCTTCGACAGGCTCAGGCCGGCGACCTTCAACAGGCTCGGAATCGGGCCGTTTGTGAGGCTTAAGGCCGGGGCTTTTTTAGCGGGCCTGGGCCGGTGTGCCGAAAGGCATGCGGGTTTATTGAGCCGTAGCATGTATATGTAATAAATTAACGGAAGGAGTAGATTATAAATGGAAGCGAAATCAACAATAAAGCATTTAAGAATGCCGGCCAGGAAAGTCAGGGTTGTGGCAAGGGAAGCTGTTAAAAGGCCGGTTGGCGAGGCGCTTGACCGCCTGAGATTTATACCCAAATCGGCATCGCCGCACCTTATAAAGGTGATAAAGTCGGCGGTGGCAAACGCATCTAAAAATTTTGGAGCCGATGCCGAGGCGCTTGTAGTAAAGGCGATCAGGGTCGATCACGGGCCGACACTTAAGTACGCAAGGCGTTTTATGCCGCGCGCGCAGGGCAGGGCCGCTAAGATAAATAAAAGGTCATGCCACGTTGAAGTTATCGTGACAGACAACAAATAAAAAGGAGATACAATATTTTATGGGACAGAAAATTCATCCTGAAGGCGTCAGAATAGGCGTCATCAAAGGCTGGAAGTCAAGGTGGCTGGTAAAGAAGAATTTTAAGGACCTCCTGCTTGAGGATTTTAAAATAAGGAAGTTCATCAAGGAAAAATTATACAGCGCGGGTATTTCAAGGGTGGAAATAGAAAGAGCCGGAAACAAGGCCATCCTTAAGATTTTCACAGCGAAGCCGGGTATGATCATAGGAAGAAAAGGCACCGAAGTAGAGGTTTTAAGAAAAGATCTCGAGAAATTAACGGGCAAACAGATACTTATAGAACCCAAGGAAATACAGAAACCGGAAATTGAAGCCCAGCTTGTGGCCGAGAATGTGGCACAGCAGCTTGAAAAACGCATATCATACAGGCGCGCGATGAAAAAAGCGATGCAGACAGCCATGGCGCCGGATTCAGGGGCGCTTGGAATAAAAATTTGCTGCGCCGGGCGCCTTGCCGGAGCGGAAATAGCAAGGACGGAATGGTACGTTGAAGGAAGGGTGCCGCTTCAGACCCTGAGGGCCGATATTGATTACGGCACAGCCACGGCGTTTACGACCTACGGCACGATAGGCGTGAAGGTCTGGATATTTAAGGGAGAAATTCTTCCCGGCGACGAAATTAAATAAACACGGAGGATTACATAAATGTTAATGCCGTCAAGAGTAAAATACAGGAAACAGCAGAGAGGCAGGATGAAGGGAAAGGCCACCAGCGGCAATAAAGTCAGCTTCGGGCAGTACGGGCTCAAGGCGCTTGAACCGCACTGGGTAACCGGAAGGCAGATAGAGGCGGCCAGGGTTGCCATTAATAGGAACCTGAAAAAGGGCGGAAAACTCTGGATAAGGATATTCCCGGACAAACCTGTCACGAAAAAACCGGCGGAAACCCGCATGGGAAAAGGCAAAGGGGCCCCCGAATTCTGGGTGGTCGTAATTAAGCCGGGCAGGGTGCTTTTTGAACTTGACGGTGTGACAGAGGATATTGCGCGCCTTGCTTTTAAAAAGGCGTCGGGTAAATTGCCGATAGCGGTCAGCTTCGTAAAAAGATTTGAGATTTAACATATAACGGAGGATTTAAATGAAGCCACAGGAAATCAGGGATTTAGGCGCTGAAGAAATAGAAAGAAAGATAAAAGAGCTCAAAGAGAGCCTTTTCAAAGTGAAGGTAAAACTCTCGACCAAACAGGTTGAAAACACCTCACAGTCAAAGATTATTAAAAAAGATATTGCCAGGCTGCTTACGATACTCAACCAGAAAAAGGCAGCAGTAAAAGGAGGCACCGGCAAATGAGCGAAAAAAACAAGAGAAGGGTTATTGAGGGTTTTGTAATAGGCGATAAAATGGACAAAACGGTCAAGGTTGCGGTTGTCAGGAAAGTCCAGCACCCTGTTTATAAGAAATATATAAAAAGGACCACAAAGGTAATGGCTCATGACGAAAAAAATGAATGCAAGACGGGCGACCTTGTTTCAATCAAGGAAGTAAGGCCGCTGTCAAAGAATAAAAGGTGGTTAGTCACCGGGATCCTTAAAAAAGGACTCCAAAAAATAGACCTTATAGACGACGGGAGTGAGAAAAATGATACAGCAGCAGACAAGGCTTGAAGTAGCCGATAATTCCGGAGCAAAGGTTATAATGTGCATCAAGGTTCTCGGAGGAACCAGGGCCAGGTACGCCGGGCTCGGCGACGTCATAGTGGCGTCGGTAAAGGACGCAATACCGGGAGCGCAGGTAAAAAGAAAAGATGTGGTAAAGGCGGTCGTGGTAAGGCTGAAGAAAGAGACCCGCAGGAAAGACGGATCATATATCAGGTTTGACACAAATTCCGCGGTCATAATCAACGACCAGAATCTGCCGCGCGGCACCAGGATATTCGGGCCGGTCGCGAGGGAACTCAGGGAAAAGAATTTTTTGAAAATAATCTCGCTTGCGCCTGAAGTAGTTTAGGAGGAGATGCATAAATGAGAATAAAGATCAGGAAGAACGACGTCGTAAATGTTATTACCGGCAAGGACCGCGGCAAATCCGGAAAGGTTTTGAGGGTTTTCCCGGACGGCAAACTTATTGTTGAAAAAATTAATTTTGTAAAAAGGCACACAAAACCTTCGCAGAAGAACCAGCAGGGCGGGATACTTGAAAAAGAGTCCCCGGTTGCGATCTCAAAGGTTATGCTTATATGCAATAAATGCGGGAAGCCCACCAGGGTAAAAATCGGTTCGCTGCAGAACGGCAAAAAAGTCCGCATATGCAAGAAGTGCAGCGAAATGATCGACGAAAAATAGGAGGCTGATATAAATGGCAAGGCTTAAAGAAAGGTATGAAAAGGAAATAATCCCGAAGATAATGCAGGCCAGGGGATTTACGAACAAACTGCAGGTGCCCAGGCTTACAAAGCTTGTGCTCAATATGGGCGTGGGAGAAGCGACGCAGAACGTCAAGGCCCTTGATGAAGCAATCGAGGAATTAACGGCCATAACGGGGCAGAAACCCCTGACAACAAAGTCAAAGGTTTCGATATCGAATTTTAAATTAAGGCAGAACATGCCCATCGGCGCGAAAGTCACGCTGCGCGGCGACAGGATGTATGAGTTCCTCGACAGGTTTATTTCTCTTGCGCTTCCCAGGGTAAGGGACTTTAACGGCGTCCCTCGCAACTCATTCGACGGGCGCGGCAACTATACTATGGGCGTAAAAGAACAGATAATATTTCCCGAAGTAAAATTCGAGAAAGTCCTTGTGATCATGGGCATGGACATAACTTTTGTAACGACGGCTAAAAACGACGGCGACGCTTTCTTACTGCTCGAGGCGCTGGGCATGCCGTTCCGTAAGAAATAGGAGGATAAAAGTGGCAAGTTTATGTCAGGTAAACAAAGCGAAAAAGAAACCGAAATTCAAGGTCAGGCAGCACAACAGGTGTTCTATCTGCGGCAGGCCGAGGGCTTACATGAGGAAGTACGGCGTCTGCAGGATATGTTTCAGGGCGCTTGCGTATAAGGGAGAAATTCCCGGCATCAAGAAGTCAAGCTGGTAAAGGAGGAACAATGGACACAATCGCGGATTTATTAACAAGGATCAGGAACGCAAACTCGAAGAAAAAGGACTATGTAGATGTCCCTTCTTCAAAGGTAAAACAGAATATTGTAAAACTCCTCAAAGAGGAAGGTTTTATAAAAGGCTACAGGTACATTGAGGATAATAAACAGGGCAATATCAGGGTTTACCTGAAATACGGAGAGAAGAACGAAAAGGCTATCCATTCGATACAGCGTGTATCGCGCTCATCGCGCAGGGTGTACACGGGGTCAGAGGATATCAAGAAAATAAAGAGCGGCCTTGGCGTCCTGCTGATATCAACTTCCAGAGGCATAATGTCCGGAGCAAAAGCCAGGGAAGAAAGAATCGGCGGGGAAATAATCTGCGAGATATGGTAAAAGGAGACAACGAATGTCAAGAATAGGAAAGAAACCCGTAGCAATACCAGAGAAGGTCAAAGTAAGCATAGAGGGTGAAGTTATAAAGATAGACGGGCCGAAAGGCAAGGCAACCCATCCGGTGAGCCCTTATTTTGACTATAAAGCGGACGCGGCAAATGTAACGGTTGCCATAAAAAAAGGTGCGCCGACGGTGAAGAACCTCAAGGCACTTTTTGGAATGGAACGCGCCACCATTAATAACAAAGTTATCGGAGTTTCCGGCGGATACACAAAGGTTCTGCTTTTAAAAGGCGTCGGATACAGGGCAAACCTTGCGGGTAAAGTGATGAATTTTACCCTGGGTTATTCCCACCCGCTTGACTATACTATCCCGGAAGGCATAACAGCGGTTGTCGATAACCAGACCAAGATAACACTTACCGGAACGGACAAACATCTGGTCGGGCAGACGGCCGCCGAAATCAAACAGTTTAAGCTGCCGGAACCTTATCAGGGAAAAGGCATAATGTATGAGAACGAGCATATCAGGAGAAAAGCCGGAAAGAGCGCGGCGGGCGCCAAGGCAAAGTAAAGCCACCTGGGCTTTGTCCCTTTGACGGGTTAAAGCCACGGAAGGTGAGATATATTAATAACGGAGGCTGTGATTTAAAATGCGCGTAACAATAAAAAAAAGGACGGACAAGAAAAGAGTTCAGAGGATAGTCAGGCATGAAAGGCTTCGTTCAAAGGTAACAGGCACTGCGGAGAAACCGAGGCTCTCATTTTTCAGGGGGAGCACCACTCTTTGCGCCCAGGTCATAGACGATACTTCAAAGAAAACAATACTGGGGCTTGCCACAAACTCAAAAGAAGCCGGCATCAAGGGTAAAAACAAGGATGCTGCGGTTAATTTAGGAAAAAAGATAGCCGATAAATGCAAGGAAAAAGGGGTCACCACCATTGTGTTCGACAGGGGCGGCTACCAGTTTCACGGCGTTGTCAAGGCATTCGCGGATTCAGTGCGCGAAGCCGGCATAAAATTTTAAAGGGAGGTACTATTTTTGAAACCCAGGATGGACAGTACAAAATCGGACCTCAAAGAGAGGATCGTAAGTATAAACAGGGTAGCCAAAGTGGTAAAAGGGGGAAAAAGATTTAAGTTTTCCTGCCTGGCCATTGTCGGCGACGGGCACGGTTCGGTAGGATACGGGCTCGGCAAGGCAAGGGAAGTGCCGGAGGCGATCAAAAAAGCAATCGCCCGCGGAAAAAAAGGATTGAAAAAGATCCCCATGAAAGGCACAACAATACCTTTTGAAGTTACAGGAGATTTCGGAGCGGCCAAGGTGCTTTTAAAACCAGCAGTTCCGGGTACAGGCGTTATCGCGGGAGCCGCAGTGCGCGCCATAGTTGAATCGGCGGGCATTCACGACATCCTGACAAAATGCGTGGGACGCACGACAAATCCGTTCAACGTTGTTTACGCAACATTTGAGGCGCTCGGGCAGTTACGCGATCCCGAAACGATACTTGCGCTGAGGAAGGGCAAATAACATGGCTAAAGTAAAATTGACTCTCGTGAAATCTATTTATGGACAGCTCCCGCAGAACAGGCGCATCATCAAGGCGCTCGGGCTCAAAAGAATCAATCATTCGAGGGAGTTTGAAAAGACGAAAGAACTGGCAGGAGCCATAAGAAAGATCGGCTTTATGATCAAAGTGGAAGAGATTTAAACACGGAGGATAATACAAATGGAATTTAAGGATCTGAAGGTAAATAAGGCTAAAAGGACAAAAAAGGTAAGGGTCGGCCGCGGAACCGGTTCCGGAATGGGAAAGACTTCCGCCAAAGGTTTCAAGGGACAGAAGGCCCGCTCGGGAGGCGCAAAAGCGCCGTGGTTCGAGGGCGGACAGCAGAGGCTCGTCCAGAGGCTGCCGAAAGTCGGATTTAACAATATTTTCGCGACAAAATGGCAGATAATAAACCTTACTATACTTGATGAAAAATTCGATTCCGGCGCTGTTGTTAATAAGGCGGTTCTGCTTGAAAAGAATCTTATCAAGTCCAAATCAAAACTGTTAAAGGTGCTGGGCAACGGGGATATCAAAAAACCCCTCAATGTCACAGCTGATAAATTTTCCACCGGAGCCGCGGAGAAGATAAAGAACGCCGGCGGAAAGGCGGAGCTCGTAAAATGATGGATTCAGTCGGCAATATATTCAGGATACCGGAACTCAGAAAAAGGGTTTTATTTATGCTCGGGATGCTTTTTGTTTTCAGGCTCGGCACGCACGTGCCTACTCCCGGAATCAACACAAAAGTCATGGAAATGCTTATTTCGTCGCAGTCGGGCGGTTTCCTTGGATTCTTGGACCTTTTCTCCGGCGGAGCCTTAAGGCAGTTCACTATTTTTTCCCTGGGTATTATGCCGTACATTTCAGCCTCCATTATATTACAGCTTCTTACATCGGTAATACCGGCGCTTGAGGCGCTTTCAAAAGAAGGCGACGCGGGCAGGAAAAAGATAACACAGTATACAAGGTTCTTGACGGTCGGAATATGCGCGGTACAGTCATTCGCGACGACTTTCTGGATGAGAAGCGTCAATATGAACGGCATGACACTGGTGCCGGATTTCGGATTCAACTTCGTGCTTACGACTGTGTTAACGCTTACCGGAGGCACAATATTTCTTATGTGGCTCGGCGAGCAGATGACCGAATACGGGGTCGGCAACGGAATGTCAATGCTCATCCTGGCCGGCATCGTGGCAAACCTTCCATCTCAGGTTGGAAGGACGGTGGCACTATTCCAGGCCGGTTCGACAAGCCTGTTCGCGATAGTAATATTCGTCGCGGTTATGGTGGCGCTGACGGCGCTTGCGGTAATATCCCAGCAGTCTTTCAGGAAAATTCCCGTGCAGTACGCCCAGCGTATTGTGGGAAGGAAAATATACCGCGGGCAGTCGACACAGCTTCCGTTAAAGATAGATTACTCGGGTGTTATAGCAGTAATATTCTCCTCTTCGGTGATGATAATACCATCCATGGTCGCCAAACTCATGGAGAGGCCGGGGCAGTCCGACGCGCTTCAGTCGGTGCTTTCTTTTATCACAAATAC
>PLPI01000036.1 GCA_003159495.1 candidate division FCPU426 bacterium
TAATAGGCATTTTCAAGTGTTTCGTCATCGGCGGGGTTCGCCTCAATGACTTCCTTTAAGCGCGCCACCGCTCCCGCAAAATCCTCCTGTAATATTGCTATGGCGGCCAGGTTTTCCTTGGCCTCATAATCACCGGGTTTTAAATTAAGGTCGTCCTCATAATTTTTTTTGGCCGCGTCCAGGTTCTTCTGCTCAAAATTTATAACTCCGAGGTTGAAATGGGCGATGTCGAAATCCGGTTTTACATCGACAATCCTCTCGTAAAGCGCTTTTGCCGTGTCATATTTCTGTTCGTCTATCATTATATTTCCAAGGCTGGCCTGAAGCAGCGGATTTCTCGGTTCAAGCTTCAGAGCCCTGGCAAGTATCTCCTTTGCGCCGGCGCCGTTGCCCTTTTCGCCGTAGATAATGGATAAATTGTACATGGACTTTACGTCCCTGGGGTTAAATTTTATCGCGTTCAGGTAGGCATATGTCGAATAATCAAATTCATTCAGCTGCGCGTAAGAGCTTCCGAGCTGTCCCCAATAAACCGCGTTTTTGGGGTCCCTTTTCAGCAGGGCCTTTAAAAGGTTTATGGAGGATATATAATCACCCGTGTCATAAGACGACCTGGCGTCTTTTTCAAATTTTGTCTGTTCGTCCACGGTTTTCGGCGCCTCGATTATCTGCTCCCTTTTAAGGGTATGGCAGCCGGCTGATAAAACAGCGGTTACAAGGATTAATAACAGCGCGATTTTTTTCATCTTTACCTCTTTTTGAATTTTTTTACGGCCGTTAAGACGGCTCTGTTTATTATTTTTCCCGTGCCGCCCCACCTGAAATATTTTTTAAGCGTCGCGGCGCCGTTTGCCGCAAGTTTTTTCCCCAGGGCGGCGTTCTTTTTAAGCGCGGTTATTTTTTCCGCGAATTCATCCGGTGTGGAGGCCGTAAGCAGGTTATATCCATCCCTTCCGTAAACACCGGATGCCGCAAAAGGCGCCGCTATCACAGGGACTCCCCTGGCCCAGCAGTCCATAAGTTTGTTCTGCCTTCCCGCTCCGTACCGCACCGGAATAACCGCCATATCCCACCCGGACAGCTCAGCGGAAATATCCGGCACATAGTCTTTTATAACTATCCCGCCGCCGGCCGATTTCGCGAAGCGTGCGCTTCCTTTTCCGGCTATGACCAGCCTTATATTTTTATCACTATCATTGATTTTTTTCCACACTTTTTTAATAAGGAAATTCGCCGCCTCGAAATTCGGCCTGTAGGAAAAATTCCCGAGCAGCCCCGCCGTAACAACGGCGCCCTGTTTTTTTTGTTTTTTAAGGACGTTTTCAGCCGCTCCGTTGGGGGCCACCGTTATGTTCGTGCTCCCGAGAAAATCCCTGTCATCTTCGGAATTGATAAAGACCGTGGAAAATTCACCGGCTGTTTTTCTTTCGTATTCAAGGACCCTTGGCGCGTCAAATCCGTAATAGAGCAGGAAACCGGGATGCCTTTCAAACGCAAGGCTCCTTTTCATAAAAAGCGCCAGCGAATCGACATAATCTATCACGCGCGGCAGGCCTGTCTTTACGGCATATTGCGCCATCCTGAGCCTGTAGGCAAAAATAATATCCGGGGAATATTTTTTTACCGCCGCTTCAACCGCGCGCTCCATTTTTACGCTTTTATAGGCGGCGGTGTTTAATGGCACCGGCGAAAATATCCCCCTTAACGAATTCATAATAATGGCTTGTTTTGAAATATGCACCACGTCCACGGATTCAACATATTTTCTTATCCGGCTTATTTTATCCTCTTCACCCCGGGCGGCAAATGTTACAAGATGTATCCTGTGGCCCCCTTTTTCCGCGAGTTCCTTTATTATGTTAAATATCCTTATCCTGTCGCCGTCCGCCGGAGGATACGGGAAAACCGGCGAGAGCATTAATATTTTCATTGTTTCACCTGCGCTTTCATCGCCTCAAGATTTTTTCTTACGCGTTCATCGGCCGGGTCAAGGCCGGCTGCTTTTTCCATGAATTCAACCGCCGCGGCCCTGTCACCGGAGTTAAAATATGCTATGGCCATATTGTTATAGGCGTCGGGAAAGTCAGGTTTTATCTTTAACGCCGCACTGCACGCCTCTATGGATTTTTCAAATTCTTTTTTATCGTTGTAGATGCCCGCCATATTGGAATAAGCCTCAGCCGCGCCCGGATCGGCATTTACCGCCCTTAAGTAACAGTCAAGGGCCTCCCCGGTTCTGCCAAGTNNTGAATACAGCACCCCCAGATTGGTAAGGGCAAGCCCCTTTGACCTGTCGGTTGCGACGGCATCCGCGCGGATAAGATAATACAGGGCTTTTTCATTCATGTTGATTGATGAAAATGCGTTGCCTGTTTCCATGTATGAAGATGAGTAATTCGACATTCCCAGGCTTGTGGTCGGATCCATCGCCCTGCCGGCGCCCACCAATCCGCGGTACGAAAGTGTCTTTAATATGCATTCGTCACGGACAAGGCCGGCTTTTTTATCCAAATCCATTTTCATGACCGCCCCGTGTGGCAAAAGCACCGCGTTTCCCTCAGGGTAATATGAGGCAAAGGCGCTCCTGAAAACGGATGTGTATATCCCCGAATTTCTATAATTTGATTCCGCCAGCCCGCGTATCTTGCCGGAAAGGGGCGCGTCATCCGTAAAATTCATCACTATGCCAGGGCATCTTTTTTTAAGGTTTTCAACGTCCCACGCGGCGTTAAGCAGTATTGTCGTTACAGGGCAGAAATCCACATCCTTTTCCACATATTTAAAATACATCATGGGAATCACCGCGTAATCACCTTCAAGCATCACAATTGCCGGAGTATCAACCGACTTTATAATGTTCTTACCGTAGTCATATGCGTAATAATTGCCGCTCTGTCCGGCCGCCCTGAAATTTGACGCAAAAAGCCACAACGGCATTGCCGCTGCCAGAATAAAAACCGCCGCCTGTCTAAAGAACCCTTTTTTAACGGCGCCCGTAAGTAATAAAACCCCGGCGCCGGCAAGCGCGGAAAGCGCGGCAAAAGCCGGTATAAAAAACACATCCATTATCCACAGCATTTCATTTTTCAGGTTGAAGTACAACGAAAGCCCGATGGTTATTGTAAAAAAAAGCGTTCCGAACAAAACAACCACCCGCCGGGCTCCCTTTCTGTAAAGATAAAATGCCCCGGCCGCCGCAAGCAGCAGGCCGAAGGCCGTAAACTGCGAGAATATATCCGCGCCCGCGCGGGAAAGCTGGCGCAAAACCACTGCCATATCCCGCGCTGTTTCCGTTGCCGTATATTCCGCGCGTGAAAGCACCCACAAAAGCCCCTTCAAATTTTCCGGGTCGCCCCAGTTCAGGTATGCGCCTGTCCGCGAGCGTATAATAAGGTATGCGTACGCGGATATTCCCGGAAGGATAAAAAGCAGAGAAGCCGCGGCTTTTATAAAATATTTTCCGTTATGTTTTCCGTCTTTCGCCAGTATCAGAACCGCATAGGCCGCCAGCGCCGGAGACGCGGCCGCCATTGATTCCCAGTGATTTGCCAGAGAAAGGCCGTAAATATACGCTGCCATATTAAGGAACCGGATTTTTCCCGTTTCGTCCCATTTCATCAATGAATAAATTATCCCGAGAAGCAGCGCCGCGTTCATGCTGTAAATTCCGCCCTTTGCCGAGAGCGACTGGCTCCAGAAAGTTAGCCCAAAGGCAAAAGTCAACGCCGAAGATACGGCAGCGGCATAGTGGACGGGTTCCGGGATTTTTCCGCCGAGCGCGCCGAGCATAATTAAAAAAAGCATAACGGCCGCCGCGCTTCCAGCTGCAGCGGCCTGTAAATTTACGGCAAATCCCCTGTTTCCGGGCATGATCATCGAGAATATCTTCCCGGTTAACGTCGAAAGCGGATACCCGGGCGGATGCTGTATGCCCAGGGTATATGAGCAGGCTATGGTTTCCGGCGAATCGTCGGCGTGAAATACAGGATTCAGCGTGCGGCAATATACAAAAAACAAAACAAAAAAAAGCACTGACGCTGTTATTGCCTTATTTATGCTCATTATTCATCGCTTTTAAAAGCCCCTGCGCCTTTTCATTTCCCGGCGATAATTTCAGTATGTCGTTTAAATTTTCCCTTGCCGCTTTCATGTTGTGCATCCTGTAATACGCGACCGCAAGATTGTAATAAGCGTCGATAAAACCCGGGTCTATTGCTATAGCGCGTTTCGCGTACTCAATTGTATTCTGCACATTTCCAAGGGCGCCGTAACAGGCTGACAGCTGGCTGAGTATGGGGGCATTTTCCCCGATCTTTGCCATGGACTTTTCATACAACGCCGCCGACTGGTCGAACTTCCCGGATGTATACAGCGAGTAGCCTTCGGCAGTTATAGCCTTCACCGAGTACGGCGAAATTGCGTACATCCTGTCCGCGGTCTGCTTTACCCCGGCCGCGTCGTTTTTCATGGCATAAAAATTAAAAAGGCCGTCCAGCGATTCCCAGTTGCCGGGGTTCAGTTTTACGGAGCGTTTATAGGCGTCAAAAGATTTTTCGTAATTGCCGCTTGTTCCCAGAAGCTGCGCGTAATACTGCGCCGTCTCGTCGTTATATGGGTCGGTGTCCGAAGCCTGCTGGGCGTAACTCACCGCCTCATAACTCCGGTTGAAATGTTCGGCTTCTTTTGCCTTTCTTAAATATGCGTCGCCAATCAGCGGTTTAAAGGAAACAACCGCGGCTGTTGCAGAGGCCGCGCAAACGGCTATAAGTAAATATTTTATCAAGGGCCCCGCATCAGCTTCACTCACCCGCGTATCGCCCTGCAATGCCGATGCTGCGGCGGCAAGGGCGTAAAAAACCGCGGTAGTCGGTATTATCTGGAAAGGAAAATTAAAAAACGCATGGACAAGCAGCGCGGAAAAACCCGCAAGTATTCCCGCAACCACCCCGCTGTTTCCCCCGC
>PLPI01000136.1 GCA_003159495.1 candidate division FCPU426 bacterium
AGATTAACGATTATGTAATTATGAGATTGAAAAATTATTTTGGCGAAGATTATGAAATAAACAAGGATAGATTTATTCAGATTTATCTTGAGGCAGAAAAAAAAGGTAAGGGGGAAGATTTTGTAGAAGAGCTGGCGGAAGCGGTCTATCATCAGAAAAATTCCACCAGAGCAATTAATGACCCAGTGGGTTATTTGATAAGTTTTTTACAAGATGCCGGCGTTATCCTCAGGAAAGGCGAAAAGTTAATTCAAACCGGCGCCGGCGAATCAGCAGAGAGCGAAAACAGCAGAGACGGCATGATTATGGCAGAAATTAATAACATGGAATGGAGCGTTGCTGTCCTGGACAAACGAAAAGCACAAAGCGAATATAAACGAGAAATAATTAGAAGAGACAAAACGGGAAAAATTGTTTTAAAAGAAACGATAAGAATTTTCAATCCTATTGAGAAAAAAATTCCTAACGTTTACCACGAGGATATAATATTGCTTCTTCAAAAGTGGTATATCGAGCGTGGACGTCCGGAAAGATTGAAATTTACAAATTACGAAGTATGTCAGGCTCTTAAAATGTCAATTGGAAAGGAAAGCTATGCTTTAATAGACGAGGCTTTGCTGCTATACAGACACACGTTTGTTTTTCTTGGCATGTTATGGAAGGGAACAACAGTAGGAAAAAAAGATTTTAATATAATATCTGACCTCTATAGAAAATATGACAAAAAAGAAGAAAGAAAAAAAGGAGTAATAAATCAATATAGTATAAGCTTCAGTCAGACTATAAAAGAACAATTTCAAGAGGATAAAAAATATTTTCTGTGGTTTAAAGACGAATACTTGAAGTTGTCGCCAGTTGCAAAAGGATTATATAAATATTTTCTCAAACAAAGACCCATGTATAACTTATTCTGTTCTCTTAATATTGTCGAGGTTCCAGAACATGTCCCTTTAACAGATACGAGAGAATTTAAAATAAGATATCGCCTTAAACAGGCACTAGAAGAAATAAAAACAAAAACAAATTTGATTTATGCTTTTGAGTTTAAAAAGAAACGAGGAACAAAACCGTCTCAGGTATGGGTTTTTTATAAAGACCCTGCAGACTTTGTGCAAACGCAGCTGCCGGGGATCTAAACGGCTTCGTATACGCCCCGTAGAGCGATTATTTTTATCCGGGTAAGGTTCTATACCCCCAAAATATTCAAGTGTGGTATAGTGGTAAAGTTGTAAATAAAATATAAGGAGGAACAAATGAAAAAGAAGAATAAAAAAAAATTATCCCATAAAAAAACTCGCCATCCTAGGCCCGCAAAAAAAGGATCCCATATGACAATTAAATCCAAAAATAAAGATCTACGTACAGCAGGTAAAGCTAAAAATGACGAGTTCTATACTCAGCCAGTGGATATTGAAAATGAACTTAAGCACTACAAAGACCAATTTCGTGGCAAAGTGGCTTTTTGTAATTGTGATGACCCAAAAGAAAGCAACTTCGTTAAATATTTCAGCATGAAGTTTAAAGATTTGGGGTTGAAGAAATTGATCGCCACACATTACAAAGGTGCGAATTTATTTACAAAAGATCCGCCTTATAAATTGGAATACACTGGCAATAATAATGATAATCGTATGCCCGAACCAAATAAGTTTATGACCGAGATGATTGGAACGGGTGACTTTCGTAGCGAGGAGTGCATTGAACTACTCAAAGAAGCGGATATAGTTGTAACTAACCCACCATTTTCTCTATTCCGTGAATATGTTGCACAACTTGTCAAACATAAGAAAAAATTCTTAATTATGGGCAATCAAAATGCAATTACTTATAAGGAAATTTTTAAATTAATTAAAGAGAATCAAATGTGGCTCGGACAAAGTCTAAACGGTAAAAATATATTATTCCAAATCCCAGATTACTACGAAAACCATTATAAAATTATAGATGGTAAAAAGTACGCCTTTCCAAAAGGTGTAGTTTGGTTTACTAATTTTGATGTGCCAAAACGAAATGAAGAATTGGTGTTGTATAAAAAATATACTAAAGAAGAATATCCCAAATATGATAACTACAATGCGATAAATGTAGACAGAACAGAACAAATACCTATGGATTATGCTGGTGTGATGGGAGTCCCGATAACATTTTTGCATAAATACAATCCAAATCAATTTGAAATTATTGATGGATTAAATCGATATACCGTATTAGATGTTGCCGGTTTGAATGATAACGCTAAAAAAAATCACCTTCACATGACAGAAATAGGCGGAGAATCAACATATTTTAGAGTTTTGATTAAAAATAAAAAGGAGAAAAAATAAAATGAAAATTGATCTAAATAGAATCAAAATTCGCAAAGTGATTAAAGACTATAAAGACAGTGCCGAAGAAGGCGCAGGCTTGATTATGAAACTGCACGAGCCATTATCGAACAGGCATACTTAAAAATATGGGGAGGTGAAATTTGAATAAGATAAAATAGAGTGTGCCAGCAAAGATGGTGATATATTTGAGGTTTCTTTTAATAACCATAGTGTCAGAATAGAGGCGTACATGTTAACAGAGGTAATTTTAAGTGATAAAGATATTACAATAGGTAAAATAATATTTTCAAGAATCGAAGGTGATTATACTATTATTTCATGTAAGCTAAATAAAAAAGGTGAGAAGATAGTAAATGAAATAGAGAAAAATAATAATACAAGTTTTGATGTAGAATATTCATGAAGTGTATTGAAACTAAGAAAGGAATAAGATTCAAATTTCATTGTCATGAAGTTCCATGCAAAACTTGCATGATATGGACGCATTATAATTGTCCTGGTCCTGGCTCTAAAGGAATATTATCTAAGATTATAAAAGTAGAAAAGAAGACTGAACAAGAGGTTTTAAAATTAAATAAAAGACAAGGAGAATAGAATTGCAAATAATGTATAAGAAAGAATGGTCGGGTCAATGGTATGAAAATATTAAAGATAAAGAAGTATTAATAAAATCTCAATTGAAGCTCGACAGCGTACCAGAGAAGTATATAGATATTGCTATTAGTAGCCCTAATAAATGGGTAGAAGTAAAAGATTTAAAATTGAAGAAAATAAAGAATAAGAATCTA
>PLPI01000042.1:0-49869 GCA_003159495.1 candidate division FCPU426 bacterium
TACAGTAAACAATACCCAGAAAAGGTTTATTTTTCGGGTGAATAATTATTTTAAGGAGGTTTTTCATGGTTTTAGGGGTAATTATAGGAGTCATTCTGCTCCTGCTGTTGATAGCTCTTGTTGTTTTACAGGGTTTGATAGAGTGGGGCGGAGTTGATACGGATAAATGGTTCGGCGGAGAGAAAACAAAAGATTCCGCTCCTTCGGCTGAGGATACGAAAATTGTGTCCAAACCTATCGTTAAAACAGCTGAAAAAAGAAAAATCGCGAAAAAAGCACCTGGTAAGGCTAAAAAGAAGGGGGCAAAGAAATGATATTTGATTTTGTACTCGGAATGTTCTCAAATGACATGGCCATTGACCTCGGGACGGCCACTACGCTTGTATATCTGAAAAATAAGGGAATAGTTTTAAGGGAGCCTTCCATTGTGGCCCTTTATAAAAACAAGGAAGTAATAGCGGTCGGTGAAGCGGCAAAACAGATGGTCGGGAAAACACCCGGCGATGTGTACGCGATAAGGCCCATGAAAGACGGCGTCATAGCCGATTTTAACGTGACCGAGAAAATGCTCAGGTACTTTATTGTAAAGGTGCACAACAGGCACTCAATGGTAAATCCCAGGATCGCCATTTCGGTTCCAAAGGGAGTCACGCCGGTCGAGAAAAGGGCCGTGAAGGAATCTGCCATACAGGCCGGGGCAAGGGAAGTTTATCTTATCGACGAGCCCATGGCTGCCGCGATAGGCGCCGGGCTTCCGGTGGAAGATCCGGTCGGGCACATGGTTGTGGACATTGGAGGAGGAACAACGGAAGTCGCGGTTATTTCCATGGGCGGCCTGGTAGTTTTTAATTCCATCAGGACGGCCGGGGATAAATTTGACGAGGCCATAATGGCATACCTCAAAAAAGCGTATAATATCCATATCGGCGAAAGGACGGCTGAGCGCGTTAAAATAGAGATTGGCTGCGCTATGAAACTTGATGACACAATTGAAATAGACGTAAAGGGTTCCGACCAGACCACGGGCCTTCCGCGCACGATAAGGGTCACATCGGACGAGATGGCAATAGCGCTTGAGGAACCCATAANNCGGAATAAAATACACTCTCGAACAGACAAAGCCAGAGCTTGCCGCGGACATAATTGACAAGGGAATCGTTTTGACAGGCGGAGGTTCGCAGCTGAAAGCATTCGACCAGAAACTGCGCGACGAGACCGGTGTTCCGGTCCACCTTGCGGAAAATCCGCAGGATTGCGTGGTTAAAGGGGCCGGCAAGATGCTTGAAGAGCAGCTTGATGTGCTTCGCAGGCTTTCATTTGAGGGAGAAGAAAGTCTGATATAAGCCGGAAAATGAAAAGAAAAAACAGACCGAATTTAATACTGATATATGCCGTGGCCGCAGTGATACTGCTCCCCGGCATATTTATTTTATGGAAAAAAACGGGTTTTTCATTTCTCTCTTCGTCGGTTGGTTCGGCGCAAAAGAAGGTTTCGTCGTTTATCTCCTATACGGGCGGGACATTCGAGCCGGGCGCGGGGTATGTCCAGGGAAAGAACGGGATAAGGATCCTTGCGGCCAGGAACCTCGAATTAAACAACGAGAACAGCGCGTTAAAGGCCGAAAACGCCGCGCTTGCGCGCTCATCAGTGCTCAGGCAATACCGGGATTTCAAAAGTTCAATTGTCTGCCAGGCTCGGGTCATAGGGGCCAATGACGACGGATTCATAAATTATTACACCATTGACCGCGGCAGCGACGATTATGTTGGCGAAGGCGATGGTGTTGTGACCCAGGACGGCGTTGTGGGCAGGATAGTAAAGGTGAGCCAGCAGACAAGCATGGTCCAGTTGTTGACCGACGTAAAGTCCAGCATTTCTGCGCGGGACGAGCGCAGCAGGGTAGCCGGGATACTTTCCGGCGAAAGCGGCTCAGCCTGTTCCATAAGTTTCGTGCTAAAAGACGAGGATATAAAAGAAGGCGATGTTATAGTGACTTCCGGCCTGGGAAAGTCATTCCCGGAGGGAATGCGTCTTGGGACAGTGAAAAAAATAGACAAAAATGTTTCGGGCATTTCAATGGCCATAACAATAAAGCCGTTCGTGGATACTTTTGAGGTTGAAGAAGTACTGGTTGTAAAGAAAAGATAACCCCGTAAAAAGGGTATAATAATAGCGCCTGTATAAAGGCGCGAATAGTATATAAAGAAGGTGGATCTTATCGGGAAAAATATTTTTCTCTGGCTTGCCCTTATTGCCGTGGCTTTATTCGGCAATTCCGCGTATGTTATAAACAGCCGTTTTTGTTTTGCGGATTTTACCATTATAGCCGTCGTCGCGCTGCTCATCAGGGAAAAGGTTTATACGGCCTACATATTCGGCATCGCCGCGGCGCTGGTCCATGACGCGTTCCTGATGCCGTTCCAGGGATTTTCACTGGTTTCTGTTTTTATGGCGATGCTGACGGCGTCCGCCCTTTGTATGAGCCTGTTCCGTGAAAATTATTTCAGCAGGGTAATTATTCTTGCGGCGGCGGTGCTGGTACAGACGCTGACGAGGGCGCTTCTGGTCTTTGTTTACTACAATTCAATGAAGAAATTTGAACTGCCGCCAGAGGTTTTTTTAAAGGCTGCCGTGACCATAGCGTTCGGCGCGGTTGTATTCAAAATACTTGAAATAGATTACGGAAGGCTGGTTCCATGGTTAACCCCCGGGAAAATATTTCGGAAAAGATAAAGAGTTCCTACAAGAGCCTGATGCGGGTGAATACGCTCGGATGGATAATATCCGTGTGTATGCTTATGCTTTTGCTGCGCGTTGCCTACCTGCAGGTGATAAAGGGGAATTACTATAAAAAGCAGGCTGATGAGAACTGCACCACAATCGAAAAGATACCGGCCGCGAGGGGCGAAATATTCGACCGCAATTATATCCCTCTTGTCACAAACAAGCCTTCCTATACTTTCGGCATAATCCCGAAATATTTCGCGCAGAATACCGACAGAAAAAAGGCCCTGGATTCGCTGGCCGCCATACTGGACATGTCCCCGGACGATATCGAGCAAAAAATAAGCAGGGCCGGAACCGCGTCGAACTTTATTTTGAGCCAGATCCCGGTTAAACGGGACATTTCTGAAAAGGAATTCGCCCTTTTAGAGGAGAAAAAAATAGAAATAAGCGGGCTTACCGTGACACAGGAACCAATCAGGCGTTATGATAATAAGAACCTTGCATCCCATATACTCGGCTATGTGGGTGAAATAGGCGACGACCAGATGAAACAGACGCGTTATAAGGACGCAAGGGCCGCGGGAGATATCATCGGCCAGACGGGCATAGAAAATTTTTACGACGAGGTGCTCAGGGGGCAGGATGGCCAGAAGCTCATTCTTACCGACGCGTCCGGAAAACAGAAAGAAATAATAAAAACAATCCCGCCCGTGCAGGGTAAGAATCTGGTGTTGACCATTGATTCGCGCCTGCAGAGGTTTGCCGAGAATTTGCTTATAAAGCACAATTACAGGGGTGTGATTATAGCCCAGGATCCGCGCAGCGGGGAGATAATGTGCATGGCGTCGGAGCCCGATTTTAACCTGCAGTATTTTTCCGGAGGGGTTGATACGAAGGAATGGAAGAACCTTCTGCGCAACAAGGCTTATCCGCTCACAAACAGAGCCGTACAGGGGCTTTATTCGCCGGGATCCATATTTAAGGTCGCGGTCGGTTCCGGCGCGCTTAACGAGAACGTCATAACAACAAAGGATACGTTTTTATGCGAGGGGATTTACTGGATTAAGACATGGCCCTATAAATGCTGGAAGAGGGCGGGACACGGCTGGATGGATTTTTACCATGCCGTGGCTGAATCGTGCGATATATATTTTTACAAGGTCGGCCTTAAAATGAAAGTGGAGCTTCTTAACAAATACGGCACCATGTTCGGACTCGGCGAAAAAACCGGGATTGACCTTCCGGGCGAGAAAGCCGGCCTGGTGCCAAGCAGGGAATGGAAATTGCGCGAGGACCGTTCGCCGTGGTTCCCGGGTAATACGGTAATGATGGCAATAGGCCAGGGGTATGTTACTGCCACGCCGCTTCAGATAATGAACATAATGACCGTTATGGCCAACAGCGGTTTTGTAATGGTACCGCACCTTTTAAAGGCGGTGACTCTGGACGGGCGCAGGATAGATTCGCTGTATACGCCTTCAAAACTTTTTCAGGTGGATGTAAAACCCGATGTTATACACACAATGAACGCCGCGCTGAAGCTTGACGTCATGACATCGTACGGCACCGGCCATAAGGCGCGCGTCGAGGGTCTCACGGCGGCGGGAAAGACCGCGACTGTTGAAAATCCGCACGGAGACAACCATGCCATGTTCGTGGGATACGCACCTTTTGACAAACCCGAGCTGGTTGTTTACGTTCTCATAGAGTTCGGCGGCGGAGGCGGCGAGGCTGCGGCCCCGCTTGCCGGGGAAATATTCCAGTATTATTTCAATACATTGAGGGACAAATGAGGATAAAACTTGATTTTGTAAGCAGGGTAAGGGAGTACTTCAGGAATTTCAACATGGTCCTGCTTGCCTGTACCTTTCTTCTGATGTGCGTGGGCGCGGCGGCGGTTTACAGCGCCACGGGCACCTCGGGCAATCCGTTTTTTGCGAAGCAGCTGCTCTGGTACTCCACGGGGATAATAATCATGCTTCTTTTCGCAAATATAAACTACAACCACATGATAACAGCGGCAAACTGGATGTACGGTTTTTTTCTTGTAATCCTGGTGCTGGTGCTTTTTGTGGGCCATGCGTCGCTCGGAGCCACAAGATGGCTGAAAATAGGAATATTCCAGTTTCAGCCGAGCGAGTTCATGAAGATAATAATGCCGCTTGCCATGATAAGGTTTTTGCTCGCCTCGCACAGGGACGGCTTCGAATGGAAAAATCTTTTCAAGTTGTTCGCGCTTGTCGGCGTTCCGTTTTTGCTTATTATAAAACAGCCCGACCTTGGTACCTCCATACTCCTGCTGCCTCTGGTGCTTGTGGTGCTTTTTATGGGAAACATTCCGCCGAAGAAACTGCTCATTATCATAATAGCGGGACTGGTCATACTCCCCCTGGGATATATTTCCATGAAGGATTACCAGAAGGCCAGGATAGGCGTTTTTATCAACCCGCAGAGCGATCCGCTGGGAGCGGGATATAATGTCATACAGTCCCAGATAGCGGTGGGGTCGGGACAGCTCATGGGAAAGGGCTGGGCGCAGGGGACGCAGAGCCAGCTTAATTTTATCCCAATCAAATACACGGATTTTATTTTTGCGGTGATAGCCGAGGAATTCGGACTGATAGGCAGCATAATAGTACTGCTCATATATTATTTTCTGATTATGGAAGGGTTGAAGGTGGTCAAATTGTGCCACTACAACAGCGGCAAAATGCTGGCAGCCGCGCTTACGTCGATTATTTTTATGCAGGTGTTCATAAACATTGGCATGAACATAGGCATAATGCCGGTCACGGGGATAACCCTGCCGCTTCTTTCATACGGCGGCTCCTCTGTGCTGGTTATAATGATGATATTAGGGATTTTACAAAACATATATAAGGAATATATGAAAGCAGAGGAGTGACATGAAAAGCATCTACATTAACACTGAAGATTACGACACGCGCGTGGCCATCGCGGAAGAGGGCAGGCTGGTGAATTATTTCACCGAAAAGAACATTTACGCGAAAAACGGGAACATTTACAAGGGAAGGATAACGAAGATAGTTTCAAACATGAATTTTGTCTTCGTTGACATCGGGGATGAAAAACCCGCGTTTTTGTCCGAGAAGGAATATTTTGACATGTCCGGCGGGGAATTAAAGGATGCTTTCGGCGCCTTTGACGACGCGGCCACCGAGGCGGACGCCCCGCTCATACAGGAAAATATCGCCGGCCTGTTCGAGAAAGGGCAGGAACTCATGGTGCAGGTTGTAAAGGAGCCCTACTCCACAAAGGGGGCAAGGCTTACCACCAACATCACGCTGCCAGGGCAGCATATTGTCTTTGCGCCTTATCTGAAACATACCGGCGTTTCCAAAAGGATAACAGACGACGCCGAAAGGGACAGGCTCAGGAATATAATACACAAGGCCAGGCAAACGTATGAGGGCGAGTTCGGGATAATAGTCAGGACAAACGCGGCCGGCGTGGCCGCTGACGAACTTGAGAAAGAAATAGAACATTTTTACAGGCAGTGGGAATCCGTGCGCGCCGCATATAAAAAGCACAAGGCGCCGCGGGTGCTTTATACGGAGCAGGATCTTGCCATAAAGGTTCTGCGCGAATATGTGGATACAAACACCGCCGAGATAATAACCGACGACGAGAAAACCCACGACTCGGTAAAGGTTTATATGGAAGAAACATCAAAAAAGAACGCCAGAGTGGTTTTCTACAACGGCGTGGACCATATTTTTGAATATTACAAGATATCATCGCAGGTTGACGGGATATACAACAATATCGTTTCCTTTAAAAAGGGAGGCTACGTAAAAATCGACGTCACCGAGGCTCTTACGGTTATCGACATCAACAGCGGCAAATTCAAGGGCGCAGAGGATGTGGAAAACAGCCTGCTGAACATAAATCTCAACGCCGCCAGGGAAGCCGCGCGGCAGATAATCCTGCGCAATATCGGAGGGCTCATTGTTGTGGATTTCATAGACATGCAGGAGGAGGCCAACAGGAAAAAGGTAAAAGCGGTTATGGACGAGGAACTGGCAAAATCAAAGATGTATTTCAAGACGCTGGATATAAGCGAATACGGCCTCATGGAGATAACACGAAAGCGCGATTCAAAGAGGGTTGACGATGTCAGTTTTGCCGACTGCCAGCAGTGCAACGGCAGGGGGAAGGTTTTGAACGAGGAAAGCCTGTGCATAAATTATTTGAGGAAAATAAAATATGCATGCAGGAAAGCGTCATCCAGGGGGGTTGCCGTTATGATGCCTGAAAATGTAAAAAAGAGCCTTGAGTCACTTTACAGGGACAGGATAAAGGAATACGAACGCCGTTACGGAAAAAAAATCACGATAAAAATCGGCAGCGACAGGGAGGCCGGAGCATGATAGTTGTAACCGGAGCATCGGGTTTTATAGGCAGCGCGATAGTATGGGAACTGAATTTAAGGGGTATTACGGATATACACTGCGTCGACCTGCTCCAGCAGGATGACAAATGGAAAAATCTCGTCGGGTTGAAGTTCTCCGATTACGAGGAGAGGGACGCATTCTTAAAAAGGATACTTTTGAACGACCCGGCGCTTAAGGAAAAAGTGACCGGCATAATACACATGGGTGCGTGCAGCGCGACCACTGAAAAAAACGCCTCTTTTCTTGTGGAAAATAATTACAAATTCACGCAGGTGCTGGCTAAATGGGCCGTAAAGAATTCAAAAAGGTTCGTTTACGCATCTTCGGCGGCAACTTATGGAGACGGCTCGGATGGTTTTTCCGACAACCACGCGTCGCTAAATTCTCTCAAACCCCTTAATATGTACGGATACTCAAAACACCTTTTTGACCTGTGGGCAATGAATAACGCCGTGCTTGACCGGATAGCGGGGGTGAAATTTTTTAACGTATACGGCCCCAATGAATACCATAAGGGCGATATGCGTTCTGTGATTCACAAGGCTTATGGCCAGATAATGGAAACCGGAAAACTCAGGCTTTTCAAGTCGTATAAAAAAGAATACCCTGACGGCGGGCAGAAGAGGGATTTTATCTACGTAAAGGACGCCGTCAACATGACGCTGAAGCTTTACGATTCCGGCTCCAACGGCATCTATAATGCCGGCACAGGAAAAGCCAGGACATGGGTGGAGCTCGGAAACGCCGTTTTTGCGGCTATGGGAAGAAAACCGGAGATAGAATTCATTGATATGCCTGAAACGATAAGGGACAAATACCAGTATTTTACAGAGGCTAAAATGGAAAAAATGTCCGCGGTTTACTCCGGTAAAACACACTCCCTTGAAGAGGGCGTGGGGGATTATGTGAAAAACTACCTGATGCAGGGCGAAAAAAATCTGTAAGGTTTGAGGAAAAGTAAAAACAGGGGAGGCGGCGTTAAATGGCGGATGATAAAGACTCCAAATGGGGGATAAACAAGGAGTTTATCCCGATACTGTTCCTGCTGGCTACACCAATGCTTGCCTATATGAACGGTTTCGCGGTAAGGACGGCCTCTCTGGGTGTGGATGTTTATTATATTACAGCCATGGCATTCGGCGTGATAATGTCGGTACGGGAAAAGATTGCCATATCGGACAAATACGAATTTGTGCTTCTTATCCTGCTTGAAATCGCCGTAAATATTCCCTATATGAAATCGGATAATTATTTTAACGGAAATTACGCCTATCTGTATATTTCTTACGGCCTCATTGTGATGTTTTTTCTGGCTTCGGGCATTTCGTTTTTTATTAATAAGCCGTATTTTATCGATTATTACACCACTGAAAAGACGCAATACCTCGTCATGTACAGGATAGTATCGGTTTTTTTTCTGGCGGTTGTGGTGTTCCATGTTTATCTGTTTACAAAAGTTATTGCCATTTTAAAAATGACTTATCAATAGCAAGCCATCCGGAAACCGCGGCAGTTTAACCCGCACGGGTTAAACTGCTAACAATGAGGCGTAACCTGGGAGGCAAACATCGGCCGAACCCGGAAAACCATATTCCGCTTTACAAAACAATCCCGCGGGAATATAATCAAATTCGTTAAAAATTCAGGCGCAAAAAAAACGCGCCATGCATAAAAAGGAGCTTCGGTATGGCATCATTCATGGAAACTATTTATGAAAAGGCAAAAAAATCACCGAAAAGGGTGGTTCTTCCGGAGGGCGGAGATGAAAGGACTGTTGAGGCGGCGGTAAAGGCCGCGGCCATGGGTATCGCAAAGATTATAATGATAGGCGATATTGAGAAAATGAAGGGCATGGCAAAAACAAAGGGGCTTAACCTTGACGGCGTCGACCTTATCGACCTGCACAACCTTCCTTCGCTTGACGCCTACTCGGCGGAATTTTATGAGCAGCGTAAAGCCAAAGGGCTCACGGCCGAAGAGGCAAAAAAAATAATTTCCAAGGATGTATATTACGGCGCGATGATGGTAAAAAAAGGTCTGGCTGACACATTTGTCGCAGGCGCGGTAAACACCACATCTGATGTCTCGAGGGCCGCCATTTATCTAATAGGAATGAAAAAGGGGATTAAAACATTATCAAGTTTTTTTATCATGATACTGCCGGATAAAACTTTCGGCAAAGACGGGGTGCTGTTTTATTCGGACGGCGGGTTTGTTATAGATCCCGACGCGGAACAGCTCTCGGATATAGCGGTAACGACCGGGGCCACATTCAGGGAACTCATGCAGGAGGAGCCGAATGTTGCCATGCTTTCTTTTTCAACAAAAGGCAGCGCCAAACACCCGCGCATCGACAAGGTGACCGCTGCGCTGGCGCTGGCAAAACAAAAGGATCCCACTCTTAATATTGACGGAGAACTTCAGGGCGACGCCGCGCTTGTCCCGGCAGTCGGCGCAAAAAAAGCCCCCGGGTCCACTGTGGCGGGAAAAGCAGATGTGCTGATTTTCCCGGATCTTGATTCCGGAAATATAGCATATAAGCTTACGGAACGTCTGGCAAAAGCCGAGGCTTACGGGCCGATTTACCAGGGAACGGCAAAACCGTGTTCGGACCTTTCACGCGGCTGTAAGGCTTCGGATATAGTGAATGTCATTGCCATAAATGTCGTAAGGCTCCAGAACGCTAAATAAAACAACCAACCGGAGGCTTTAATATGAAAGTAATGGTCATAAATTGCGGAAGCTCTTCGCTTAAATTCAAGCTCTTTGACATGGAAAAATCAAATACCGTGCTGGCGGAGGGCGTTATAGAGGAAATAGGCAAGGAAAAATCAAAGTTTAAATACAAATCGAAGAATATGAAAAAAGACGAGGAAATAGTAAAGGATGTAGAGGCAAAGGATCATACCCGGGCTGTGGAACAGGTTACAAAAATGCTAATTGACCCGAAAGCCGGGATATTCAAGGATAAGATAGAAGTCGACGCTGTCGGACACAGGGTTGTTCACGGCGGCGAAAAATTTTCCAAGTCGGCATTGATAACAAAAGGCGTTAAAGAGGTCATCAAGGACTGCTTTGAAATAGCGCCGCTTCATAATCCTCCAAATTACTCCGGAATCGAGGCATGTGAGGCAATCCTCCCGAATGTTCCGCAGGTGGCGGTATTTGACACTGCGTTTCACCAGACCATGTCAAAACAGGCATACATCTACGGGCTTCCATACGAACTTTACGAGAGGTACCATATCAGGAAATACGGGTTTCACGGGACGTCGCATGAATACGTGTCCCAGCGCGGGGCGGAATTCCTGAAAAAGGACATCAAGAAAATGAAGATAGTCACCTGCCATCTTGGCAACGGGGCGTCGGCAGCCGCCGTAAAAAACGGGATATCCATAGACACTTCAATGGGATTGACCCCGCTTGAAGGGCTTGTTATGGGGACCAGGACCGGCGATATGGATCCTGCGGTCGTAACATTTCTGATGCGCAAGGAGCACATGAATGCTGACGAGATGGACAATCTTTTGAACAAGAAATCGGGGCTAAAGGGAATATCGGGGATATCGAACGATTTGCGCGAGGTTATGCAGGCGGCATCAACCGGAAACAACCGGGCGCAGTTCGCCATAGATATATTCTGCTACAGGATAACAAAATATATTGGATCCTATGCGGCCGCCATGGGCGGGCTCGATACAGTGATTTTCACCGGCGGGATAGGGGAGAATTCGGTGGAAGTCAGGGCGAAAGTGCTGGAGCCGCTGGCCTTTCTGGGGATAAAAGTGGACCCGGCCAGGAACAAGTCGAAAGAAAAGGAAAAAGTGATCAGTACCGCCGGCTCAAAGATAAAATGCATAGTGGTGCCGACGAACGAGGAGCTTATGATAGCAATGAAGACAAAATACGTAGTAAGCGAGTCGAACAATATGTACAGATAAAAATCGTATTTGACCCATTCCAGCCAGTTTTTTAATGTTTTGTTTTGTTCCTGTAGGGGCCGCCTCATATGGCGGCCCAAATCTGGCCGGTTTGCCGTGCAGCCCGGCCGGGTTGCATTGTTTTTTTTGTACTTGTAGGGGCCGCCTTATATGGCGGCCCGGTTCTTTCCCGCCCTTACTTGAATAATTATAAATTGTACTTTTTGGTTTTGCATTTTAACTTTTACCTTTAATTTTTTCACACTACTTTATTTTTAAAAAAATGGCCTTGACATTTTCGGCGAAATTTTATATATTGTAATTGAGATTCAGTATCAATTAGGAGGTTTTATGGAACTTCAGGAAGGGTTTATAAGGTACTTAAAAGACAACCGTTACAAACAGACAAAAGAAAGACTGGATCTTATCGGGTTGCTGTCAAATATCAAATCGCACTTTGACGCCGACGGGCTTTATGAAAAAGCGCGCACAGCGTCTATCACGGCCTCCAGGGCTTCGGTATACAGGACGATTGCGCTTTTAAAAAAGTCCGGCCTGCTTAACGAATCCATACGGCAGGACGGCAAGGCGCTTTACGAGATTTCACCCGGGAAACAGCACCATGACCATTTGATTTGCGTTAATTGCGGCAGGATCGAGGAATTTACAGACGATGTTATAGAAAAGCACCAGGAACAGATAGGAAAAAAATATAATTTTCTCATAAAGGAACACAGGCTTGAGATCAGGGGATACTGCAGCAGGTGCAGAAGGCCCTAAAAATTTACCCACTTTGGAGAATTATTATGAAAATGTCAGAGCTAAAATCCGGAGACAAAGCGGTTGTGGTTTCGGTAAAACAGGGAACTGAAGTTACCAGGAGGCTGGCGGATATGGGCGTAACCAACGGCGCCGAGTTTAAGGTTGTAAGAAAAGCGCCCATGGGAGACCCCATGGAAATCAAGATAGACAGGTTTTTAATGGCGCTGCGCCTTGAAGAAGCCGACCGTATTGAAGTCGAATTGATTTCCCGCGGAAAAAAAGCCGCTGCGGTGAAGAAAAATGGTTAAAAAGAAGCCGCAGATTACAGTCGCGCTTGCGGGCAACCCGAATTCCGGGAAAACATCGCTTTTTAATGTACTGTCCGGGGCGCATATGAAAGTCGGGAACTGGTCAGGAGTTACGGTGGAAAAATTTGAGGGATACGCGGATTACGGCGGTTATACCCTGAATATCACCGACCTTCCCGGTATTTATTCGCTGGCCGCGTACACGCCGGAAGAAATAATAACGCGCGATTTCCTGATGGAAAGAAAATGCGATGTCGTCGTGAATGTGGCGGACGGGACCAGCCTTGAACGCAGCCTTTATCTTACAAGCCAGCTCATGGACATGGAGGCGCCGCTTGTTGTGGCGCTTAATATGTACGACGAGGTTATTCAGGAAGGGATTAAAATAGATGTAAAACAGCTGCAGAAACTCCTGGGCTGCCATGTGGTGCCGGTTTCAGCTGTAAAAAATACGGGTATAACCGCCCTCTTTGACCATATAATAAGGGTTTACGAAAAAAAGATAGAGGTTTTGAGGAACAAAACCGAATACAGCAAACCAATAGAGGACGCGCTGGACGAAATGACGGATATTATATCATCAGACATGGAACTCTCGGAAAAATACAGCGCAAGGTGGCTGGCCATAAGGCTCCTTGAAAGCGATCAGACGGCCTACACTCTTCTTAAAGAACGCGCAATATGGATAAAGCTGGGGAGCTCTGCGGAAAAAAACATCAGGCTACTGGAAAACGGAGGCAAGGGAACTGTCCCCGGAATTATCACGCAGGACAGGCACGCTTTCGCAAGGGGCGCGGTAAAAGAAACCGTACAGATTCCCGGGGAGGAAAAAGCCACTGTTACCGACATTATAGATTCTTTCGTGATAAACAGGTTCATAGGCATCCCGTTCTTCCTTTTTGTCATGTGGCTGCTTTTCCAGATGACTTTTACCCTGGGAGAGGAACCGATGAAGTGGATAGCGGCGTTATTTGCTTTTCTTTCCGCTTCGGCAATAAAGATCATCCCCGCGGGGCTTGCGCGCTCTGTTATCGTGGACGGAATGCTTGCGGGCGTGGGGGGCGTCATTGTTTTTGTCCCGAACATACTTTTGCTTTTCCTTGGCCTGTCCTTCCTGGAGGGAACCGGCTATATGGCAAGGGCGGCTTTTGTGGCCGATAAATTTTTTCACAAGATAGGGCTGCATGGGAAATCGTTCATACCAATGGTTACGGGATTCGGCTGTTCGGTGCCGGCCCTTATGGCATGCAGGACGCTTAAAAACAGGGGCGACAGGCTGGCGACCATGATGGTCATACCTTTCATGAGCTGCGGCGCGAAGCTTCCTGTTTATATACTTTTAATAGGCGCGTTTTTGCCTCAGAAGTCGGCCGGGACAATGCTTTTCGCCATTTATCTGTTCGGTGTGCTGGTTGCAGTGGGCGCCGCGAAATTATTCAAGTCCACGATATTCAGGGGCGAGTCCGAGCCTTTCGTTATGGAGCTTCCGGTTTACAGGATGCCAGGGCTGCAATACATACTTGTCCAGATGTGGATAAAGGCGTGGATGTATATGAAAAAAGCCGGCACGACCATCCTTGCGGCTTCGCTGATAATTTGGGTGCTTTCAAATTTCCCTGTAAGCAGGGCCGTGAATTCGGACTATGAAATAAAAGAAAAAGCCGTGGCATCCGACATTTCGATGAAGCCAGAGGCGAAAACCGCATCCATAGGCGTCCTTGAAAATGAGCGCCTTTCCGAACAGCTTAAAAATTCCTACGCGGGCATGATTGGAAAGGGAATTGAACCGGTTATCAGCCCGCTTGGTTTTGACTGGAGGATTGGGGTTTCGCTTGTCGCGGGGATAGCGGCTAAAGAGGTTGTCGTATCAACAATGAGCACTATTTTTTCATTGGGCAGCGGGGACAAAAACAACGAGGCCCTTAAAGAAAGGCTCAGGCAGGACAGCGCGTTTACGATTCCAACAGTCCTTTCAATGATAGTCTTTGTCCTGCTCTACGTGCCGTGCATAGCGGCGACCACCGTATTTCACAAGGAAGCGGGAGAACTTAAAATAACCCTGTTTTATATAGGATTTTCAATGGCGACAGCATGGCTCATGGCTTTCATGGTTTACAGGGCGGCTCTTTTGCTTATAAGGTAAAATTTATTCCGGCTCAAGTATTTTTTGCGGGGTTTTACGCCAGCATCAAATAGCGTAATTTTTTAATACCAAACGGGGGGTTTTTGGGTTATAATAACAAAAAAAATAGCGGGGTAAAAATGAAAAGGGTCTGCGCGGCTTTCACGGTTATAACGGCGGTTCTGTTGATGTGTTCCTGCAAGGAAATCAACGCTCCGACGCCGGCATGCACAAAATGCGATGCTGTTACGGCTTTCTCGGACGCGGCTGTAAATGACGGCGTACACGCGGCGCTCAACGTACCGGCTGAATGCTCAATATGTTCCGTATTTATACCACGTGTGACAAATCTGGCCATAACTAAAAATGCAAATTTGCTTGATGATATATCAAAACTTCCGTCCTTAAGGGTCCTGATAATAGACAACAATACCCTTGCGTCTTTTCCGGCAGGGCTCACAACACTGCCGATATCAAGCCTTTCTTTCGGGGGGTCGGTGCTTGGAGACTGGAGTGGAGTCACGGCGCTTCCGTCGCTTACCGCGCTTCAGTTCACCGGATGCACCATAATAAATCCGACCTCTCTTTCAGATGCCTCAAAACTCTCACGGCTTGTGGTTTCAGGCTGCACGATTGGGTCGCCGCAGGCGGTTACTTCGCTGGTGTGGCTCGCGCAAATGAGCTGGCTTAATTATATCGATGTTTCAGGCGACGGCCTGCAGGATATAAACTCAGCGGCAACCTTTACTGACGCGGCCACTTTTATAGCGGCACATAACTTAATTACAACCATCACCGCGCTTTCGTATCTGCCGAATCTGCATTATGTGGATTTGAGTTATAATAATATTTCAGACATCTCGCCGCTTTATACAAATTCACAGGGATACGGCCTCGTCGGCGGAGACTACGTTAACTTAAAGGGCAACCCCCTGGACGCAAATTCGAAAAACGTGATTATTCCGGAACTTCAGGCTCAAAATATAACAGTATTATATTAGGAGGCGGTATGAAAAGGATCCTTATTTCGGTTTTTATCATGGCGGCGGCATGCCAGGCTTATGCTTTTGAATGGGGGGCCGGTTATGACAACGGCGGCACGGCGGCGAGGTTCAGGTGGGATGACACTTTCACCAGTGAACTCAGCGTGCAGTTTAGTTACACTAACACACCCGGATCTTCACAACCGGTTAATGCCATGACTGTGATCAATATAGACCCCATGAACACGCTTATTTATAAAAACGATATTGTAAGGATAAACGGCGGCGTGGTTCTTACGGACGTTATTACATATATAAAAAATGCCAGCGGCATCGGCGGCGGCCTGGATGCCAACCAGTATGGGTTCTACATACTCGCCCCGGAGGCGGAGTTCAGCCTGCCGTGGGTAAAAGGGCTGACTTTGATAGGGAGCATAAAAGCGGGTTTCTCATGGGCATATTCGTCGGCCACACAGAAACCGACGCAGTTTACCGCTTCCATTACGGGAGTGACCCTTGCCAATGTTGGAATAATATATTATTTTGGCGGGGATGATGCGGCGCCGCAAACTGCTCAAAAGCCGCAGGAATTAAAGACCCGGGAGACGGAAAATCAACCCCGGGCAGTACCGGCAACCCTGGGCCAGTCTTCCGCCTCAAGGCCGGTTTATGTGACTCCGAACGCAAAACCAGCCGGGCAGGGAACGGATGAAAATGCAGATGATGCGGAAAATAATTAATTTTTGCGCCGTTGCGGCGCTCATGATGGCGGCATTGCTGTCACAGGGGTGTTCGGCGGACAGGTTGGCCGGATTTACCGCGGACGGAATCGTTTACAGGGAGTGGTACGGCAATATCGGTGTTTCGTACGCCCTTGACCCGACATTTAACAGGAGTTTTGATGATTACTATTCGGGTAAGTCATCACCGTTTTATTACGAGATTCACAACGGCCAATATACGTTTGACGCGGATATTTCCGCCACAGGACTGATATCCATTTTTTCAAATGATTCCACCAGGGTATCATGCGGGATAAAAGCCGCGGACAATTGCTCCTACCAGTATTCTTACAGTAATTCCTTCGCAAATATTTACACGGGAAAGGTTTACACATATTCAAACACTTCCGTGATTAATTTTTTCAGCAGGAACACATTTTCGTTCGTTTTCCCTGATATTGAATACCGCCTGCCTTTCGCAAAGTTTTTGACCGCAAATTTTACCATGGAGCTTGCCGCTTTTACCCTGTATTACAGGGGAGGCAGCAATACCCACACCTACAGCTCAAACACACAGAGCGGTGTTTTGGCCGATACAAATGTTTTTTCCATGCCGAATTCCATTGCCGCGGCCGTGCTGGCTTCACAGGTAAACATATTCGGCAGCATGACGCTGGGCCTGCTTTACAATTTTTAATACATACACTCAGGTACTGCCGGAAACCTTGCAAACATTACCTGATCAGGGGTATATGACATTTTTATTGGCCTTGCGCCGCTCATCTGATGGACTCGCAAGAGGCCGTCTCTATAATGCCGGGCGGCAATCCAAGAAAAATGGCATATACCCCTGATAAACACGGCAACGGGTTTTCCGGCAATATCCCTTAAAAACCATTCTTGAAACCCGGTTAAAAATACTGTAATATACTCTTATCTTAAAAATACGGAGAACTTATGAAAAACATTAATATTCTTGTTGCCGGAGTCGGAGGGCAGGGCATTGTTGCGGCTTCCGATATAATCGCCGATATGGCCCTTTCACGCGGATATGACGTAAAAAAATCGGAAATTCACGGGATGAGCCAGCGCGGCGGGGTGGTGAGCTCTTTTGTGCGCTTCGGCGAAAAGGTTTATTCACCGCTTCCTTTCAGGGACGATATAGATTACATACTTTGTTTTGAGGAAATGGAAGCGGTCCGCTGGGCGGATCATATAAATGATTCAACCGTAGTTATAGTGAATTCCCACAGGATAAAACCGGCCACGCTTTCAGGCATCAAAGAAGGCTATCCCGGGGCCAAAGAATCCATACAGCACCCAAAACTTTACGTGATTGACGGCACGGCAGAGGCAAAAAAGCTCGGAAATGAAAAGGTTGTGAATTCGCTTATGGTCGGCGCCCTCAATTATTTCCTTGATTTTAAGGATGAGGAATTCTACACCGCGCTTTCCAGAAGGGTGAAAAAATATATAGATGAAAACAGGTCGGCTTATATCAAAGGGAAGGAAATGGTGAAGCATGATGTTTTATAGCGCCGAAGAATCAATATCCGCGGATGAATTAAAAAAGCTCCAGTCGGAAAGGCTGATAAAAACCGTTAAAAGGGTATATGAGAATGTGCCGTTTTATAAGAAAAAGTTCCGTGAAGCCGGCGTTGAACCGGGCGATATCAAATCCGTGGACGACCTTCACAGGCTGCCTTTTACCACGAAGCAGGACCTGCGCGACAACTACCCTTACGGACTTTTTGCCGCGCCCATGAAGGATATTGTAAGGATACACGCCTCCTCCGGCACCACCGGAAAGATGACTGTGGTGTGCTATACAAAGAATGATATAGAAATGTGGTCGGGGCTGATAGCAAGGTGCCTTTCCATGGCGGGCGCGACGCATGATGATATTATACACAATTGTTACGGCTACGGACTTTTTACAGGCGGACTGGGCATACATTACGGCGTGGAAAAATTGGGAGCCACGGTAATCCCGGTTTCAGGGGGCAATTCCCAGAGGCAGATAAAAATAATGCAGGATTTTGGCTCCACCATACTGACCTGCACCCCGTCATACGCGCTTAATCTCGCGGAGACCATGCGGGAAATGGGCGTCGGCAAGGGCGATATAAAATTAAAGGCCGGATTATTCGGCGCCGAACCATGGTCGGAAAATATGCGGCGCGACATAGAAAAATTATGGGGGATTGACGCCCTGGATATATACGGCTTGAGCGAGATAATGGGGCCGGGAGTTGCCAATGAGTGCCTTGAGAAGAACGGACTGCATGTATTTGAGGACCATTTTATACCGGAGATAATCAATTCAGAGACCGGAAAAGCGGTGGCCCCGGGTGAAAGGGGCGAACTGGTCTTCACCACGATTACCAAGGAAGGCATACCGCTTATCAGGTACAGGACAAAGGATATAACCAGGATAATACCTGAAAAATGCAAATGCGGCAGGACCTTTACCAGGATAGAGCGCCTTTCCGGAAGGACGGACGACATGCTCATAATCCGCGGAGTGAACGTATTTCCGTCGGAGATTGAGAAGGTTATCATGTCCGTTGAAGGTGTGGAGCCCCATTACCAGATAGTGGTGGACAGGGCCGAACACGGCCTGGATACGCTTGAGGTGCTGGTTGAGGTTAATGATAAAATATTCTCGGATGAGATAAAGAACCTCGAATCAATAGAGAAAAAGATAAAAAAAGAGATAAATTCGGTGCTTGGCATCGGCGTAACAGTAAAGCTGGTCGAGCCGGGGTCAATACCACGCAGCGAAGGCAAGGCAAAAAGGATAATTGACAAAAGGAAGATATAGATACCGGCGGAAAACTGGTTGCGGGGTTTATCCGTGGTACATTTTGGAGGCGGAAAATGAAAATATTACAGCTTTCAGTTTTTCTTGAAAACAAGGAAGGGAGGCTCGCGGAAATAATCGGGACGCTTGCTTCGGCCGGGATAAATATCAGGACGATTTCCCTGGCGGACACGAAGGATTTCGGTGTATTAAGAATGATAACCGACGCCCCCGAAAAGGCCGTTGAAATTCTTAAAAACAAAGGTGTGACGGTCAAAACAACCGATATCATAGCGGCAGGGGTTGAGGACTCGCCCGGCGGGCTTTATAAGGTTCTTAAAACATTTAAGGACGCGGGTATAAATATTGAATATATGTACGCCATGACCGGAAAAAACAACGGCAATGCGGTTATGATATTCCGTGTGGACGATCCTGACGCGGCGATAAAAAACATAAAAGGCGTGAAATTTCTGGCTGCGGACGACATATACAGAGTTTGAAAATAAAAGCAGCTGCATAAAAGCGAGGATAAATATGGCAATTGAAAAACGTTTGTTGTCCGGCGACGAGGCCGCCGCGCTCGGGGCGTATGAAGCCGGCGCGTCGATGGGATTCGGATATCCCGGAACCCCGTCCACGGAAATACTGGAGGCTTTCGCAACTTTCAAGGGCGTATACGCCGAATGGTCCATCAATGAAAAGGTGGCGCTCGAGGCCGCAACCGGAGCGTCGCTCGGCGGCGCGCGCACTCTTGTCACCATGAAACACGTGGGATTGAACGTGGCCCTTGACGCGTTTGTTACGCTGGCATATACCGGGATTAATGCCGGTCTTGTCCTGGCCGTGGCGGATGATCCGGGCATGCATTCCTCACAGAATGAGCAGGATAACCGCTATATAGGCAAATTCTCCTATGCGCCGGTGATAGAACCATCGTCGCCGGCCGAGGCCAGGGATTTTATAAAATCGGCCTATGAATTGAGCGAAAGATTCGACCTTCCGGTGCTTTTCAGGATAACTACACGCGTCGCGCATTCGCGCGGCAGTGTGGCCTTTGACCCGTCAATACCGCCCGCGGGCGGCATTAAACAGATGGATGTGCCCTGGGATAAATATGTGATGATGCCGTTAAACGCGAAAAAACGCAGGATTGTGCTGGTGGATAAATTTAACAAGCTTAAGGATTTTGCCGAAACGACAGGCTTAAACAGCGTTGAAATGGCCGATACGGATATCGGTATTATAACCTCCGGCGTGGCTTATGAATACGTCAGGGAGGTATTTCCGGGAAAATCAATTTTAAAACTCGGACTGCTCAATCCGCTTCCCGCGGAGAAAATCAGGGAGTTTGCGGCAGGCGTCCAAAAACTTTATATTGTCGAGGAACTTGAACCGTACATTGAGGAATTTGTCAGGGCCATGGGAATCGCCTGCACAGGCAAGGAAATAGTTCCATTAATAGACGAACTTTCACCGGATATTTTAAGGGATGCGTTTTTTGGAAAAAAAGAGGACAAAAAGAAGCCGGGTGTAATCGCCCCGGGAAGGCCGCCACAGCTGTGCGCCGACTGCGGACACAGGGGGGTATTCAAGGTTTTGAGCGAACTAAAGGTTACTGTGGCCGGCGATATAGGTTGTTACACGCTCGGCGCCCTGCCGCCATTTTCGGCAATGCATACCTGCATAGATATGGGAGGTTCCATTAATCATGCCTACGGAATGGTAAAAGCCGGGGCCGATCCGTCAAAAGTTGCCGCGGTAATAGGAGATTCGACTTTTATGCATTCCGGCATAACCGGAATCGCGAATGCGGTCTTTAACAACGGCAATATGCTGACAATAATACTTGATAACAGGACAACGGCAATGACCGGAAGGCAGACACATCCGGCCGCGGGAAAAACACTGCAGGGGGCGGCAGGCCACAATATCGACATACTTGAACTTTTAAAGGCGCTCGGCGTCGCGCACACGGCCGTGGCAGACCCTTTTGAATACAGGGAGTTTAAACCGCTTGTTGAAAAATTTCTGAAGCTGGAAGGTGTTAGGGTAATAATAGCACAGAGGCCGTGCGCGCTGCTTAAATAACCCGGGGGTGGATTGTGAAAAGATTAATCATACTGTTTACAATGGCGGCTTTTGTAGCGGCATCGGCCGGATGTGCGACCGTGGATTATTCGGGGCGCGTCATATCGGGAAAGGAAAAACGAAAACTTGAGAACGAGAGCCGTTATACTTTTGTCAAAGGTTTGTGCACTTTCGGGGGATTCGCTATAGGAGGACTCACCGGGGTGTTGACCGCGGACGGCAATGACAGGATTCCATCGATGCTCAAAGGCTGCCTGATAGGCGCGATAGCAGGATTTGCCGCGGGTTATGTTGTGAGTGAAAACATGAAGGATACGGACGACAACCCCAATCCAAAACCCGACAAGTCAAGAATCGACGAGTATTTCAAGGATTACCAGAACATGAACGGGAATTAATGCCTGAATGCTTTAAAGGGGACGGATGGCCGCGAATGAAAATACAAATAACGCTTCTGCTGTTGTTGCTGCTTTTTCCCGCGGCGCTTTTTTCGGCATGGGTGGACGCGGATAATTACGGGCAGGCTGAAGCGGACGTTTCACAGGATCCCGCGCTTATATCATATGTGCCGTCCATCGCGGTTGATTCAAAGGGATATGCCCATATCGCCTGGTACAGCGTTACTCCAGCCGGAAACCTCCAGATATATTATCTTTATTGGAACGGCATACAGTGGGTTGACGCCGCCGGCTCAGCGGGCCAGGAGGGAAAAAACATTTCAAATACACCCGGCAACGCGGAATATCCAAGGCTGGCGCTGGATTCGCACGATAACCCGCACATAGCCTGGGAAGACGGCCCCGACGCGGACAGGCAGGTGATGTATTCCCGATGGAACGGCTCGGCATGGGTTAATGCCGCAGGCAATCCCGGCCACGATGTACTTGACGCGCCTTATTACTCGGGGCATCCGGCAATAGCCCTTGACGCCGCGGACAGGGCGCATATAGTCTGGATGAACCAGGTTGGTTCCGACGATACACTTTCGGATATATATTATGCCCAGTGGAACGGCGTGACCTGGACATCGGCCGCGGGCGGTGCGTACGGGAATATTTATGATTCCGGTTATTACGGCGCATGGCCGGATATATGCATTGACCACGCCGGGGTTTCACATGTGACATGGATGGACGGCCCCGACGATAATACGGATATTTATTACCTTAAATATAACGGCGCATCCTGGGTTGACGCTTCCGGCACCGGGCAGGCCGGCATCGATATTTCAAATACACCGGAATATTCATCCTGGCCTAGCATCGCTGTGGATTCGGGAAACAATCCCCATATAGTATTCGAGGACGACGACGAGGGCGGGCAAAATATTTATTACCTTCACTGGAACGGGTCGGCATGGGTGGATGTCACCGGCTCCGGGACGTCGCAGATAAGCGTTTCACAGACATATCATTACGCGACGGTGCCGACAATAAAAATAGATAAAAATGACATCCCGCACGTGGTATGGAGCGAGGGCGCGACGGAAACATGCGACATATTTGATGTAAAATGGAACGGTACATCCTGGACCGACGAGACAGGCGGCGGGACAACGTATAAGGATATATATCCGGACATATTGAATTCTGAATGGGCGTCAATGGCGCTGGATTCCGGCGGCAATCCCCACATCGCGTGGTCGGACGGAGTCGTTTTGCAGCAGCATGATATTTATTACCTTCACTGGAAGCCGGAGGGGACGCCTACGGTGACGCCGACAATAAATTTTTCAATAACCACGACACCCATGCCGACGCAAACGGCCACACAAACTATAACACTCACATCCACAATAACGCTAACGCCGACGATTACACCGGTGCCGGCTGCGGTGATAAGCCCGAACGCATGCTGGGCGGATGCAGACGGCTCGGGCGCGGAAAATGACCCGGTAGGCACCGGCAACAAACCGGTTCTGAAACTGGACAGCGCGGGCAGGCCCAACATATGCTGGCAGAACGGCGGATCCATATATTTTATGAAATTTAACGGCTTGCAGTGGGTTGACGCTTCAGGGTCAGCCGCAGGCAATTTTAAGATATCGGGAGACGTATTTTCGTGCGACGCGCCTGATATGGTGCTCGACAGCCTTGACAGGCCGCATGTCGCCTGGACCGGATTTTTTACGACGTGGACCCTCGCGTATTATTTATGGTGGAACGGCAGCGCCTGGGCGGATGTAAACAATGATGCCAACCAGTTGATGGTATCAGTTCCTGTGGTCGAAGGAGGATACGCCCGTAATTTGTCGCTTGCCATTGACTCAATGCAGAGGCCCGGGCTGGCATGGGCCGACTTTCCGCAGAACCTGACATGGACCGTAAAAGATATTTATTATTTTAAATGGAACGGCTCTGACTGGGTGGACGCCGCCGGCACGGGCAGGGATGCCGGGGCAATAACAGATCATACGCGGGATTGCGAATATCCGTCGCTGTTATTTGACGCGTCGGACGCGCCCCATATAGCATACACATATAATTCATCAAAAATAAGGTACCTTTACTGGAAAAATTCAGCATGGGTTGACGCCTCGGGCGCGGGCATCACGTCCGCAATTGACGCTGTCACAAACGCGGGGGCGGCGGCATCGGGAGCGCCGTCGCTGGGATTGGGGCCCTCGCTGTATCCTGAAATATCCTTCCCGTGCAGCATGGGAGGGAACAATAATCCGTGCTTTGTAAGATGGAACGGAAGCGCCTGGCAGGACGCTTTTGGAAATGTCGGGGAAACCGCTCTCAATCTGCCTTTTATTACCGGGGTGGAAAATACAGACATGGTTCTGGATGCTTCGGGCAACCCCTGCATAGCGGCCCAGGCTTCGGGCGGAATTTATTACGTGAAATGGAACGGAAGCGCCTGGGTGGATGCTGATGGAAGCGGCATAGAATCAGATTCGGCGCTGAATAAAACCATATCGGGATATAAAATTTCATTGGCCCGCGACAGCGCAGGCAATCCCGATATAGCATGGGATGACCAGGGGTCGGTATATTTTCTCCGTAATATTTGCGGAATACTTTCGCCGACTCCAACCGTTACCCCGACGCCCACGATATCGCCCACGGCCACGGTTACACCGCCTTACACGGCTACCGCGACGCCGACCGCGACCCACGCTCCCGTGCTTGTAAAAATAGAGAAGAACGCATTGGGGACTTCGGATCCGGCGTTAATAATTTATACGATAACCATAAAAAACGACCCGGCCAACCCGGTTTATAACATAACCATGTGGGACACACTGCCCGATACCCTTGAATTTGACGCTTCAATTTCGGGACCGTCGCCGGTTCTGGACGGCAATTATCTTTTCTTTGACTGGGGAGGGGGCATAATCGATCCGGGCGAGGTTCTCACAGTTTCTTTTTCTGTAAGGGTAAGGAACTTAAAGCCGGACATGCTGTTTGCAAACACGGCCGCGGCCGATTATAACGACGATTATTATTCGGTCATCAGGCATCCGGTGGTATATTCAAACCAGTGTTTTTATCCGCAGGGTATCGCTGTTGTTTATCCTAATCCGTATAATCCATCCACTGCAATAGGCGGAACGCTGAAATTTGCGAACATGCCGGCATCTTCCGCCGTTTCAATCTACACGCTGTCCGGGGAATATATAGGCACATATAATTCAAACGCCGGATACGCGTACTGGGACGGCAGGAACGCTTCGGGCAGGGCGGTTTCGGCCGGCATATATTATTATGTCGTATTGAATCCCGGGGCAAGTGCGGGAAATTATTATTCAAAAGGGAAGGTTTACGTGATTTACAGGTAGGCGGAGGTAAAGTATGGCATCGGATAAAGGATTTTCAGAATATGTCATTGACCAGCTTCGCGGCGCAGGCAATATCATTGTATTGTTATAATCACTTTAATATGATATAAGAATTAAGATTAAATAATCTGCATTCAGCCTAAAATAAAAAATTTGCGGGAGAATATTCATGGCTAAAATGAAAGCGGTCCAGGCGGCGTCTGCGGGAGCAGATTTTGACAGTATGATGACATCAAAGGTCCATTTCAGGTCAGTGTTGAAAATTGGTTGATGATATTGTCCTTTAAAGGACATATAGATGTCCGATTCAGGACGATTTGATGTCATTTATTTTGTTAAGTATATATTTATATGATATTTAATTTCTGGCATGAAAAATGCTTATAAATATAGCGTAATATTAAAATAATATGGTTTTAAAGTGAGGTGACAAAATGTTCCCTAATTTTATTGAGGACATGTATAAGGAAAAGTTTGGAACAAAGGTAATGGTTGATTATACGGTTCAATACAAGGTCCTCAACAGGGACGATAGCAAATGGCACGGGCTCGCAAAAACGGCAAAAGTTCTGTGGCTTTTCAGGCGTGGAATGACGATGTTAATGAAGGAAGAGGTAAGGCCCGATGACGGCATGCTCGTGGAAATACACCTGGTGGACGGGAATAATGACATAAAAATAAAAGCCTGCTGCGGTATATTAAACTGCGAAGCGTCGCAGGAAAACAACGGTTTGTTCGAGACTGACGTGGAGTTCCTCATACTCAGGGATGCCGACAGGGATTTTATAGATGAATTTATCTTTGAAAAGAACAAAATAGCTATATAACTTATCCTTTTAATATTCCTCCTGATGCTGTATAATAAGCGAAACAAATCAGGAGGATTTATGAAAAAATTGGTATTGGCGTTTGTCATCATACTTTTTGGCTCTATTGCCTTTGGCGAAGATTTAAAGACGGCACAGCAGGCGGCTCCTTCGGCGCAGACTGTGACCGCGGCAGCACACCCTTCAAATACAGCCGCGGCCCCGGCAGCCGTAACACCGCAGTCGGAGGCCGGAACAGTTACCGAAAAGACAATAATCGTTTATGACCCTTCAAAACATGTAAAGACTTCAACTACCATATTCTGGTCATGGGCCGCGGCTTCGTTCGGCTCCGGAATTATTGCATCAGTAAACGGGGACGCGGCAACGCACGGGCTCGGCGTCGGAATGATGGGTTACGGTATTGCGGAAACGCTTCTTGCGATTTATGACAACAATTACAGCGACTGGCCGTCATCAGGGGAAGGTGTAAGGGAAATGATTGTGGACCAGTCCGGTTCCCATGCCATGATAGGCCTTGCCCAGTTTGCCGCGGGTATATGCATCGGGATACTCTCAAGGGATAATTTAAGGGGATTCGGTTATGCTGTGGCGATACAGGGCGGATTCTTTTCCATTTCAAACGGGATAAATTATTTTGTTGCCTCGGATCCGGGACATGTGAATGCGATGGGGGCCGGAGCGAGTTTTGTTTCTCCGATTGCCTGCCTGAATTTTTAAATAATGAAATTAAAAGCATAAAAGAGACCCGCAAAATATGTCGACAAAAAATATTGCAAAATCGGCTGTTCTGGTCAGCTCAATAACCCTTTTATCGCGTATCATGGGATATCTGAGGGACGCAATAAACGCGGCCCTGCTGGGTGTGGGAATGGCCTCGGACGCGTTTTTTGTGGCTTTCCGCATCCCGAATATGCTCAGGAACCTTCTTGCCGAAGGGGCGCTTTCATCCGCATTTATACCGGTGTTTACGGAATATCTGGAGAAAAAGAAAAAAGAGGACGTATGGATACTTACATCCAATGTTCTTACCGTCCTTAATATAGTGCTTATACTGGTGACGGCTCTGGGTATGTTGTTTTCCGGGCCGCTTGTAATGGTCATGGCCCCGGGATTCATACATGACAGGGCGAAATTCGACCTTACTGTACAGCTCACCCGCTACCTTTTTCCGTTCATATATTTTGTATCCATCGCCGCGCTTTTTCTGGGCGTGCTTAATTCGCTGAAAAAATTTTCAATGCCTGCATTTGCGCCGGTTGTTTTGAATGCCGGAATGATAGCGGCAGGGCTGTGGATATGCCCGCTTTTCGGAAGCGCCCCGGAAAAACAGGTTTATGGCTGGGTTATAGGCGCCCTGTTTGGCGCTGTGCTTCAGATAATAATCCAGTGGATACCCGCGGTAAAAGAGGGGTTCAGGTATAAATTTTTTATTGACCTTAACGATCCGGGGCTGCGGAAAATAGGCAGGCTCATGCTTCCGGCGACAATAGCGCAGTCCGTGACGCAGATCAACCTGCTTGTAAATACCATACTGGCCTCTTTTTTAACAGGCGGCGCGGTCACATTCCTTTATTACGGCAACAGGCTCATGCAGTTACCTTTCGGCGTTTTCGGGGTGGCAATTGCCACGGTATCATTTCCTTATATTTCACAGTACGCGGCGAGAGGCGACATGGAGAGCCTCAGGGCTACGATACACTCGTCATTAAAGCAGGCTTTTTTCATAACAATCCCGGCGTCGGCCGGGCTCATATTTATGAGTTTTCCCATAAATGCGCTTTTGCTTCATTATGGCAGATTTTCACTTGCTGATTCTGTAAATACCGCGAAGGTGAGCGCGGTTTATTGTGTGGCTGTTTTTGCCTTTACCGGCATCAAAATACTCACCCAGGTATTTTACGCGATAGATAAAGCCTCCACGGCGGTTAAAATCAGTTCGCTCGTAATGGGGGTGAATGTCCTGCTTTGCGTGGCGCTCATGTTCCCGTTCAATTTCCTCGGGCTTGCGGCGGCCACGGCGATAGGCGGTGTGCTCCAGTACTGGCTTCTGTACCATTATACGGAAAAATATGTCGGGGACCTGAAAACAAGGGAACTGATTTTTTATGCGCTGAAGATAACCATTATTTCGCTCATAATGGGATTTGCCGTATATTTTTTGTCACACTGGATGACGGGCCGTTTTAACGCCCACTATTCGCGGAAAATTAACGCACTTATAGTATTTACCTGCATGGCGGCCGGAGCGGCCATATACGCAGCGCTGCTGCCGCTTTTTAAGGTTAGGGAGGCAAAAACTTTCATGAATATGATAAGAAACAGGATGGTAAGGAATAAAACTTAACTTTAATTTAACCATTAATTACTTTACAAAATAGATAACAAATGGTACATTTTTTATAGGGTAAAAATGAGTATTTTTAAGGGCCTGTGTGTTTTCCGGAAAAAATACTTTAATGCGGTGACAAATGAATGGATCAAAAGAAATTCCTTCGCTATTAATAAAACCAAAGTATGTTTTCACTATTATTTTTTTTAGGACCGTATTTTTTCTTATTTTTGGCGCCGTATTCCTATCTATTGTAAGCATAGGCGTAACCTCCATGGCGGGCGGCGGGGACGAACAATTCGGAACGGTTATAACCGCGGTAGTTTCAGCGTGGGCAGCTGTTTATTTCCTGGTTATTTTTGTTATTGTGCCTGGAAGGTACGGGGCAAGCTCGTACCGTTTTTATGCGGACAGGGTTGAGTTTGAGTCAGGTACATTATTCAGCCTTGAAAGCAGGTCAATAATATACCCCAGGATAATAGAGACCGGATGTGTGAAACAAATATTTCAGATACCGCGGGGTATGGGAAACATAGTGCTGAAAGTCGCCGCAGCCGGGACAAACCCGGGGCCGGGGAACACACTGCTAATGGATAATCTTGTTATAACGGATATTGAAAAAGCTGATGACAACCTTGAAAAAATAAGGGAATTGGTGCAGAAAAAAGGCTGAACGCCGGAGGTGATATTAATGAAAATGTTTATTACATTTTTAATTGCATTAAGCCTTGCGTTTTCACCTGTTTTCGCGATGGCGGACGGCGCCCAATCCGTGGAAATAAAAGCGCTTAACTCTCTCCCGGGAAGCAAATCCCTTTTAAACCTGTCCGGCGGCAGGAGTTGTTCACAGTATTGCGATCCGTGCGGCTACATGGATCAGCAGGTATGCTGCCATACCAACTGCACCGACGATGACAATTCGGGATCTTCGGGATCGAACGGGGCGGCGGGCGAAATAACCATAGGCGGCGCGGTACTTCTTATTCTCGTATGCATCTGGTTGTATCATGAAATGACAACGACCTAGCGTAATTTTTTGACGGGCTTAAACAAAATTCGCGGATTCCGGAGGGATAAGATGTTTTTGTTTATTATTCTTGCGTTATTGGTTTTAGCTTCGATGTGGCTGGCTTCCGTACTGGATATATTAAAAGGCGAATTCAAGGGTAATGATAAACTTGTATTTTTTCTGCTTGTGTCAATGTTCCCGCTTGCGGGGCCGGTCATTTATTTTTATACCGGAAGAAAAATGAAGGTTTCAAAACCATCATAGAAAATTAAGGGGGTAATAATAATTATGGGACATTATAAAAATTTTATCGGGGCGGCAATGGCGGCGGCGCTGTTTTTGTCGGCGCCGTACGTCATTAAAGCCGGCACGGGGGCTGAAATTATCGCGAAGGCAAACGACAGTTTCGCCTTTGATATATACGCGGCCGTCAGTAAAAATGAAGCCGGAAAAAATATATTCATTTCTCCATACAGCATATCGGCGGCTTTCACCATGTGCTATGAAGGCGCTGCGGGTGAAACCGCGGCCCAGATTGGAAAAGTCTTTTATTTCCCGGCTGACATAAAAGAAATGCGTAACGGTTATCTGGAGATGCAGACGGAAATAAACCGTAAAAATACAGGGTATGAACTATCAAGCGCAAATTCAATATGGCCGCAGACAGGATACGGCTTTTTAAAACGGTATACGGACACTGTAAAAAAATATTACGGCGGAAACGCCGAAGAGGTGGATTATGCCGGGAACAGGCAGGATGCCATAAGCAGGATAAACAAATGGACCGCAATAAATACAAAAGATAAGATAACAACCATTGTGGATGAAGACTCCGTGAACGAGCTTACCAGGATGGTGCTTGTGAACGCCGTATATTTCAAGGGTTCTTGGTTGGAAAAATTTGATAAAGAGCGGACAATGCCGATGGATTTTTACACCCCGGGGAGGGGAACGGTAAAGACAGATATGATGAACACAAAAAGAGAGTTCAATTACGGCGAGTTTGACGGCATAAAGGTACTGGAACTGCCCTATGCAGGAGGCGTTATGTCCATGATAGTGGTTCTTCCGGACTCCAATGACACGTCGAAGCTGGAGGCATCGCTTACATATGATGTTTTTATGAAATGGGTAAACTTGCTTCAAAAAACAAAAGTGGCGGTGGCCCTTCCCAGGTTCAAGATAGGCTGCCTTTATTCGCTTAACAGGGAACTGGCCGGGCTGGGGATGCCGCTGGCATTTGACGAAAGGCAGGCTGATTTTTCGGGTATGACAGGCAAAAAGGACCTGTATATAACGGGCGTGATTCATGAAACCTATATTGACGTAAATGAAGAGGGCACCGAGGCCGCGGCTGTAACTGCAATAGTCATGGGTACAAAATCCATCGAGATGTCGCCCGAGTTCATAGCCGACCATCCGTTCATATTCTTTATTTATGACAGGGAAGCAGGGAACATACTTTTTATGGGAAGAATCTGTGACCCGGCGGATAAAAAGGTTAAATAGAAAATATAATAGTTAAAAATACATATATTTTTTACTTTTTTGGCGTTTATAGACGACAATATATGGGATTAAAATATATCTTTATTTCTATAGAGGCTGAAAATTAAGCAAAAAAAAGCGAAAATCAAAAAAAAGCGGCCTTCAAAAAAGACGAGTGATTCCGGCGCCCCCGGTGCGTATGAATCCTTTACTGAAAATGCCCCTTTCGGGTATATGACGCTTTCGCCGGAGGGGCGCGTTTTGTTTGTCAATCAAAAATGGTCTGAAATATTCGGAATAAGCCGTTTAAAAGCATCCGGAAAAGTTTTCAGCGGCATGCTGCCCGCGTCCGAAGGTGAATCTTTTAAAAATAATTTTCTTAAATTGCCGGAATACGGGAACCTGCTCGGCGCACTTTCTGTACCCGCAGGAGCCGGGGGTGTTAAGATTGTTTCTTTTGATTTACAGGCCGTGGAAAATGCGGAGGGCAAAATAACGTATATCCGGTGTTTTGCCCAGGATATAACGGCGCAAAAAAAAGCGGCTGAAAACGAAGAAATACTAAAACAGAGCGAAAAAAGATTCCAATTAATATTTGAAAATTTAGGGACCGCAAACGCCATATTTGACGGGGAATGCAGGCTTGTGATTAATAACAGGCTTTATTACAGTTATTTTGACCTTCCGGAATGCGATCTGCGCGGAAAAAAGCCGGGTGAGATATTTGACAGCCGGATTGGAGAGGTTGTCGAAAAGAGGATAAGGAAAATATTTTCAAGCGGCAACAGCGATGTGTTTGAAACGGAATTTAATTACAAAGGAAAAAAAAGATGGCTCCACTCGGTTTATTCTCCCGTATTAAGCGCGGAAGCCGCCATATCCGGGGTGCAGATAATTTCACGGGACATCACCGACATAAAACAGGCGCTTGTTCAGCTGCTTCGTGAACAGGAATTTAACAGGGCCATGCTTGAGAACGCCGCCGACGGGGTGATCGCATGCGACGAAAACGGCCGGCTGGTTGTTTTTAACAAAGTGGCGCGGTATTGGCACGGACTTCCGGCTTCGGATATAACGCAGGATCAGTGGGCCGCATATTACAGCCTTTACCACAATGACGCGGCGACACTGATGAGGCAGGACGAAATACCCCTGGTCAGGGCCTTTAACGGGGAACANNATTCAGGGCTTGTAATTAAGGCCGCAGGAAAGCCGCCCAGGCGAGTAAACTGCAACGCCGCCGCTTTTTATGACTCGGAAGGCAGGAAGATAGGCGCGGTCATAGTCATGTCGGATATAACCGCGTCTACAAAGATAGAGGAAAATCTGCTGGCGAGCTTCAAGAAGCTTCAGGATCTTGACCATTATAAGTCAAATTTTATATCCATGGTGTCGCATGAACTGCGGACGCCGCTGACGTCTATAAAGGGGTTTGTGTCATTCCTCCAGAAAGGGGCGGCCGGTGAATTAAATACAAAACAGGCTGAATTTGTTGGTGTGATTGAAAATAATGTGGAAAGGCAGATAAAACTTGTAAATGAACTTCTGGACCTTGATAAGATGGAAAAAGGGATATTTCCGCTCCGTAAAAAAAGCCACAGGATAACGGAGATAATGGACGGCGCGATAAGCGATATTTACGCAATGGCCGCGGAAAACAAGATATCTTTTGAAAAGGAATACAGCCGGCTGCCGGTAACGGCAAATGTGGACGATTACAGGATATCGCAGGTTTTCCTGAATGTGCTCAGCAATGCCATAAAATTTTCACCGGAAGGCTCCGGTATAGCCATTACAATAGCGCCGGTCAAACCCGATGAAATAAAGACATTTCACCGCGGTTTTAATTCAAGCCTGGCAAAAGGCTGTGTGATGGCAAGGATTAAGGACAACGGCAGGGGTATAGACGAGGAGAATATAGAAAAGATATTTGACAAATTTTTTCAGGTCGGAAATGACAGGCAGAATGTGGTCAAAGGTTCCGGCCTGGGGCTTTCCATCGCGCTCGGTATTGTAAGGGCCCACGGCGGCCTTATCTGGGCGGAATCGGACGGCGCGGGAAAAGGAACGGCTGTAATTATAGTTTTACCGCTGGAATAAAGGGTTAAATTTTTAATCCCCTCCGTTGTCAGCCGGTATTAATACCGGCCGGCATATCGCCGGATATTAAAAAAACTTCACATTAAACCAAAAATAGTGTATTATAAAAGAAAAAAATTACGAGGTTGCTAAATGATAAGAAAAAAGAGGGCTAATTTTGTAAAATTGTTTTTGACCAACAAGATCAGGGTTGCCGAGTTCGGCATTACGAACTGCTGCACAGCAAGGTGTACTTTTTGCGGTATCTGGAAACAGAAAGAAAAGGTAATTATCAGCAAAGAGGATGGCATAAAGGCAATAGATAAACTGGCCTCTCTCGGGGTTGCGCACATCACATTGACAGGCGGGGATCCGATTTTCAACCCCAATATCTTTGATTTTGTAAAACACTGCACGCAAAAACATATTCACACATCGGTTTTAAACGCCGACGCCAGGCTTCTGACCGAGGAAACCATTATAAAATTAAAAGATGCCGGGGCGGATTTTTTAAGCATTTCGGTTGACTCGTTTGATCCTGAAATAGTTGACAAGTCCAGGGGCATTCCCGGGCTGCTTGGCCATATTGAAAAAGGCGTGGGATTTGCAAAAAAACACGGCATTAAAACAATGGCATCCGTTCTTATCTGGAAGGAAAGCCATGACAGGCTCGACCTGCTTTTTTCAAAGATAAATAAAATGGGATTCGATTATATTTCGGTAAATTATCCGGAAGTGTCAAAATCAAAAGTATATCCGCTTGGCGGCGATACTGTTCAGCTTTCGCCCGAAGCCGTTACCAAGGCTCTTGAAGAGGTGATTCACCTTAAAAAGACCGGAAAATACCGCATACTTAACAGTATTTCATCCATGAAGAACATAATCAATTATCTTGACCATCCCAGCAAGGCGAAATATCACTGTTATGGCGGTTCAAAAGTGCTTTTTATCGACTGGTTTTTTAACATATACCCGTGTATGCACCTGCCGAATCCCCTCGGAAGCCTGTGGGAACTCACCAATAAGGACCTAAAAATGATCAAATGCAACCAGTGCAATATGAGCTGGTACAGGGATTTTTCCATGTATTTTCACGGCCTGAAATCCTTAAGGCCCATATACGAGTCTATGCCGACATTCGGCCATCTTGGAAAACACAAAGCCGTGAAATAATAAACGGTATGCACCTTAGCCCGGGGCATCAGAGTGCGTATATTTCAGGGCTTAAGTATTCTTAAGTGTTGACAAAACGCATATTGTTTTGTATCATTACGCAAATAGCAAGAAGAAGCCATTTGCTTCTCACCCCCAGGGCTTTAAGCCGAAAGGGTTCAAAAAAAGAATATATATGAATAATATATAGGAGAAGACGGCTTTATGCCGTCTTTTTATTTTTTTAAGGAGGTGGATTGTATTTCATTCACAGAGTTAAGGACCAACAGCCAGATCAGGGTCAGCGAAGTCAGGGTCATTGACGATCAGGGTAATTCGCTAGGAGTAATGTCGGTTCCGGACGCGGTGAAAAAAGCGGAGGAAAAAGGCGCGGATCTGGTCGAAGTGAGCCCCAACGCAAAACCGCCGGTATGCAAGATTCTTGATTACGGGAAATATCGTTACGAGCAGCTGAAAAAAGACAAGGAAGCCAAAAAGAAACAGCACGTTGTGGTTGTCAAGGAAGTCCAGGTAAGGCCGAATATTGACAAGCATGACCTTGGCATAAAACTCGAACATGCCAACGAGTTTCTTATCAAAGGTTTTAAGGTAAAATTTGTGATAAGGTTCCGTGGCAGGGAGATGGAATATAAGGAACAGCGCGGCAAGGAAATTACGGATCTTATTTTTAAGAATGTATCCTTAAACGGAGCGCTTGAGGGCGAGCCTTTCAAGGAAGATAAGCTGATAATATTTACGATTATGCCGAATAAAAAACCGCAGTAAGCGGAAAAAAAAGAACTATAAATCAGGAAAAGGAGAACAAGATGCCGAAATTAAAGACAAATTCCTGCGCCAAAAAAAGGATTAAAGTTACGGCCAGCGGGAAATTAAAGTACAAAAGGCCCGGGCTCCGCCACCTTTTGCACCAGGAATCAAGCAATTTAAAAAGGCCGAAAAGAAAAGCCGGATACGTCGACCATGCCAATGCGAAAAACGTCAAATTAATGCTGCCTTACAATTAATAATTGTAAAGTAAAAACTGAAGATTAAAATTAAAATGGAGGTTTTGCAATGCCGAGGGTAAAAAGAGGCGTTACTTCAAAACGCAGGCATAAAAAAATGATCAAACTTGCCGAGGGTTTCTACGGCAGGAAGAAAAATCTGTGGACAAGGGCCACCGAGCAGGTGCAGAAGGGCTGGCAGGCTTCTTTTAAGGGCAGGAAACTGAAAAAAAGGGAATTCAGGAACCTGTGGATAGTCAGGATAAACGCAGCCTGCAGGGAGAACGGGATATCCTATTCGCGCTTTATGAACGGCCTGAGCAAGGCGGGCATCGAATTGAACAGAAAACAGCTGGCCGAGATGGCAGTGACCGATATGGCTTCTTTTACGAAGCTTGTGGAGACGGCAAAAGAAAATATTGTTGTTGCGGCAAAGTAATATACGACAGCATATGTAAATCATAAGGAGGCTGAAAAAGCCTCCTTATGATTTTATAAAGAACCGGGTCCCGCTTTTCAGGGGATTTATCTCTGAGTGACTGGAGGCGCCATGGAAGCAAGGTTTAAAAAGTACCTGCTTTATTACTCAATAGCGGCAGGCGCGGCTTTTTTCCTTATAATGGCATTCTATACCGGCTTTAAGCTTTCCGCTCCGCTGGACGACGCGTTTATATATTTTCAATACGCAAAAAACCTGATCCACGGACACTTCTTTGAATACGTGGCCGGCGAGGGATATTCGTCGGGAGCCACAAGTTTTTTATACGCGTTTCTGCTTGCGCCTTTTGCCCTCGTGTTCAGGGGGATATACCTTGTAATACCGACATATATAGGCGGAATAATAGCGCTGTATTTCTGCGGATATTTTATCTTTGAAATCATAAAAAAACTGACGGACAGCCTGCCCGCGGCCATATTCGGGGCGGCGCTTTATGTGACGAACGGGAACATACTTTGGGGTTTTTTCTCAGGGATGGAAATAGGCATATTTTCACTTCTGCTGGCATGGAGCCTGTACCTGCTTGCGTCAGGGGCATCCCCGTTAAAGCAGGCGCTTTCCCTGAGCCTTCTGGCGTTGATACGGCCCGAGGGATTTATTGTTGTCCTGGTGCTGGCATTTGTGAAATTATTGAACAAAATATCCGACCCTAAAAATGAAAAGTTTATACCTTATTTAATTCCCATCGCCGCGGGATCCGTTTATTTCCTTGTTAATTATCATTTTACGGGCGATTTTATGCCGAATACAATGAGGGCGAAGTCGAATTTTTCCATGGGTTATTACGCCGTTACAGAGGCCCTCAAGGACGGATGGAATTATTACCTTGATTTTTTGAACAAGGTATTCAACGGCGGCGCGGAGCATTATTTTCCGAAATATGTTTTTTTTATTTTCCTGCTCGGAATAATGCCCGGGGCAGCGGCGGAACTCAAGTCAAAAAAGGCGGGATTTTTTATTGTTGCGTTTTTCTGGTTCTTTCTGGGGGTAATGTCGACGGTTTTTTCAAGTTTTGCCTCGGTGCATAATTACAGGTACACCATGCCGTTCATAATAATTTTTACCATATTTCTGGCTTACGGCATAAATATAATACTGGAAAAATCAAAGGAACTCACGGCGGGTAAACTAAAACACCTTCCCGCGGCGGTGTTTACACTCTTTTTTGCATTTAACTTTTTTACTATAGCCGCAAACGCGGTTGATTTCGGCAGGGACTGCAGGGACATTCTGCACCAGTCGATAGCGGCCGGAAAATGGATCAAGGACAACGTACCTGCCGGGGAACACATCGCCATAAACGACGCGGGGGCGATAACATATTTCTCGGACGCGCATGTTTACGACCTCGTGGGGCTTGTAACAAACGGCGAGGCCCGGGATTTCCGGGGCGGGCTTGCGACGGTATTTGAAAAACTTGAGCATATAAGGCCGAAATACTGGATGGTACACCTTGGCTGGTTTAATTATGAGGGTTATACGGTATTTAAAAAACCAAGGTTGACAACTTTTAACATAGAAAAAGAGCCCGCATATTTTGTAGTGGGCTCCCCTGAAGTCGGTGTTGAGACTGATTTTACCCTTTTTAACAGCGGCGACACGATGAAAGTTGACCATATGGAAAAAGACAAATTTGTGATAAAGGATTCACTTGATATAGCGGATACTATCGATGAAGACAAACACGGCTACAGGATATTCACAAAAAGGATACCGCAGGTTCCCGGCACTCTTTTTGAGGAAGCCGAGACAACAGGCGTTAAGGGCGGGCGGGTGCTGGAAGGCGGGCGCATCACCGGCGGCGGTGAGGAATTTACGGTAACTTCACTTGAGCCGGGGGAAGACCTGAAAATAGTCAGAAGGGTATACGAGTCACCGGAAAGCGTCCAGAAGGTATACATTGACGGCGTAGTTGCCGCGCAATGGGACAACACGGCCACCGGCAAGGAATATTCAGAGCAGGAAATAACCGTTCCCGGTTCGTTTATCAAGAAAAATTCGGCAAGGGTTAAACTTGAAGAAACAAAGCCGAACAGGTATAATGCTTTTCATTACTGGTTTTTGCAGAGGAGGAAAATATGAGGAGCGGATTTTTTAAGAACGCGCCCGTTAATACGATAATCATCACGGCGCTCGCGGTTTTTCTTGTCCAGGCCGCGCTGTCCATGTATTATAACAACAACGCCATGACTTTTTCGGGGATTGAGTCCTTTTATTCGCTCAACAGGGCCGGCGACCTTGCGGAACTTGACATAACAAAGGCGGCAAACGAACCCGGAAAAAGGGAAAACTTATCTTTGCTTTATCCGGTATTGCTCGCTCCGATATATAAAATAGCGGGGAAAGCCAATATTGTGCCCGTTGTTTATGTGGTGGACCTGCTTTTATTTGCCGTTACACTGTTTTTGTTTTACGGGCTCGCGGTTTATTTTACCGGAAAAGAAACCGCGGTTATTACAATGATAATATACGCGCTCTCGGCGCCGGTCGAGCTCGGGGCCTTTTCCGGGGCGGCTGTGCCGCTGTCAATAATGCTTTTTGCCGCGGCTTTTTATTTTGCGGTGTTTCCTGATGAAAAAAGGGGTTATCTATGGCTTGTTATAACTTCGGCGCTGCTTGCGCTAAACGGATGGACCGCGGCGGTCTTTGCCGCGTGCTTTTTATTGTTCGCGTGGATGAAGAGCAATGAAAAAAAGATAAAAAAGAATTATAAAACGTTCCTGCCGTCGGCAATCGCCGCTCTTGCTGTTTTATCCACGGCAGTTCTGCTGTGGGTATTTGTCCAGAATTTTTCATATGATTACCTGAAAAACAATGGGCTGCTGGACATTAAAACATGGATGGTAGACGCCTTTTTTAAGGATGGATTCTTATGGGGGAAGGTTCTGCCCCCGTTTATACCGCTTTTCTTTTATCTGGCATTGTATTTAAAGGCCGGTTCTGAAATAAAAAAGAGCGAAGTGTCCGGATTTACGCTTATACTTCTGCTTTCAACGGCCGCGCTGGCCATGGAATTCGCGTCTGTTTTCTCGGCTGAACAGGGTACGTACATGTTTATGCCGCCGTTTTTTATCTGCGTGATTATAGGGGCAATCGCGGGGGTGCGGGAATTTGCCCTCTATTTCGAGGTAAAAAAGAACGCCTATTTTACATCAAATAATATACTGTACGGTTTCATTATTTTTATTGTATTATACAGCTGTATATATACATTCAACAGGACTGTTGAACGCAACGGCAATATTCAGTATATAGCCGGAGACGCGGCCGTTTCCAAATACATGGAAAGGTGAACATAATGGCAAAAAAGAAAAAATTGTCCGCGGGCAACGGGGGAATTGTTAAAAAAATCCATTCCTTCGGGCCGTTTAATCTTGCGGCGCTTGCGCTTGCGCTTGCGGCGGCGGGGCAGATATTCTTTACATATTTTCACAGCCTCTTTCCGGGGCTCGTGCTGTATGCGGCGGCGGTTGCGGCGTTTTCTTTCGCGAGAGGGGCCTCAAAAAAAGAACCTGAAGTCTACAATATGGAGCCATGGATTGAGGCGCTGGTGTTCCTTTTCATAATAGCTGTTGCAGTATTTTTCAGGGTTTATATGGCGGACGTACTGCCGGCCGGATGCTTCCGGGATGAAGGGCAGAACGGCAACGAGGCCATAAATATTTTAAACGGCGTGGTGGTTGACGGCACGAGCCTTCCGGTATATATAGAACGCTGGACCCAGAACGCGGCAATGTACATTTATCTTGTCACCGCGTCATTCAAGTTTTGTGGCATCGGAGTTATGCAGGTAAGGGCGGTATCAATTGTAGTCGGTATATTATGCGTGCCTGCTTTTTATTTCCTTCTGCGTTACCTTTTCGGCGTGCGCGCGGCAATACTCGGCGGTTTTATAATGGCGGTTTTACGCTGGCACGTCAATTTTTCAAGGATAGGCTTTCTGGGCATATTGACGGTGTTTTTTGTAATATTATGCGTATATTTCACATACAGGGCATATATAAAAAGAAAACCCTTTGATTTTATAATGCTCGGAGCGGTGACGGCGCTGTCGCTGTACACGTACATAGCCGCAAGGCTGATACCGGTCGGGATTGCCCTGTTTTTTATCTATGTTTTTATAAGGGAACCCAAATTTTTGAAAAAGCACATGAAATCAATAGGCCTTGCGCTCGCGGCATTTTTTATTGTAATCCTGCCCCTGGGTATATATGTTGTGCAGAACCCGCAGAATTTTATGAGCCGCGCCTCAACGGTCTCGATATTTAACCAGGAAATGCTCCATGAAGTCGGCGGGAGGTATGCGGAAAAGAACGGAACGCCCAAGCACTGGACAAAACTGTATATGGAAAATTTTGCCGACACCATGCTGATGTTCAACTACGAGGGGGACGGAAACCCCAGGCATAACTACGGCGGAGTCCCCATGCTTGATTTTGTCACGGGAATTCTGGCATTTTTGGGATTTTTTCATATTCTGTTTTCGGCCTCAAAGCCCAGAAATTTTCTCCTTCTGGCGCTGTTCGCGGCGTTTTTGCAGACGGGCCTGCTTTCGACGGAATCTCCCCAGGCTTACAGGACCATAGTGGAAATACCGATAGTGATTATTTTTATGGTCATCGCCGCCGGGAAAATAATGGATTACGCCAGGGAGCAGTACGGCAAAGAATTTTTATCCACAGTAATCATGGCCGGTATAGCGGTAATGTGTTACTCGGGCTACGATAATTTTAACCAGTATTTCGATAATTTCAGGAAAAACCCCGGGTCGTGGGCGGAATTTTCCACGGATGAATTTTCCATAGGAAACTATGTAAAAAACCTCGGTGAGGACTGGGAAGCGCTGGTGCAGCCTTCATGGGTGGAAAGTTATACTTTCAGGTTTGCTTCATACCCGGCGCAGAACTACAGGTATTTTTCGCTCTCTAATGACGTGCCGATAAGGGAAAAAACAAGGAAAAATTTTGCGTATGTCCTTGACGCTTCATACCTGCCGCTTCTGCCGGTGCTTGAGAAAATGTATCCGCACGGCAAATACGGCGATTTTAAGCATAAATATATCAGCAATGAAATACTTTATTTTACCTTTGAAGTGCCTTACGAAGACGTAAAAAAGTACCAGGATAAAGCTGTCCAGAACGGGCTTACAGGTTATTACTACCGCGGAATCGAATGGAAAGGGGCTCCGGTTTTTTCAAGAATGGATCCTTTTATACTTTTCAACTGGACAATTGATCCGGTCATGGGGCCGTTTTCGGTAAAGTGGGCAGGCAGAATAAAGATTGAGAAGCCGGGCGAATACTCTTTTATGACGTCATCAAATGATTATTCGGACCTTTATATAGATTCCAGGAAGGTGCTTGAGAATAAGGGCGCCGGGTTCGGCGCCGGCGACACGACGGGAGCTATCAGCCTGTCACGCGGCATGCACGAAATAGTATTGAGGTATCGTGAATCGATACATTACTCAAAGATGCAGTTCTGGTGGAAAAATCCGGATGATCTTAAAGAGGAGGTTGTGCCCAGTGAAATCCTCTTCCCGGAAAAATAATAAAATAGTGGTGGTAATGCCGGCATATAACGCGGCAAAGACCCTTGAAAAAACCTATAAGGACATACCGAAAAATATCGTGGACAGGGTTATACTGGTTGACGATGTGTCAAAGGACGATACTGTCGAAGTGGCCAAACATCTCGGCATCAAGACAATAGTCCACATCCAGAACAAGGGTTACGGCGGCAATCAGAAGACGTGCTATATTGAGGCGTTAAAGGAAGGCGCGGATGTGATAGTGATGCTTCATCCGGATTATCAGTATGATTCAAGGCTGATACCGGAGATGGTGTCGCCGATATTAAACGGCCACGCGGATTTTGTCCTGGGTTCCCGTATGCTCGGGGCGGGAGCGCTCCGCGGAGGCATGCCTTTTTATAAATATGTTTCCAACAAGGTGCTGACATTTATCGAAAATGAGTGTTTTGGCAAGCATTATTCCGAGCTTCATACGGGCTTCAGGGCATACAGCAGGAAACTGCTTTTGACGATACCTTTTACCATAAATTCGGACGACTTTGTTTTTGATACGGAGGTAATTGCGCAGGTGGAAATGTTCGGGTTCCACTCAAGCGAGGTGCCGGTGCCGACAAGGTATTTTAAGGAGGCATCCTCGATAAATTTTGCGCGTTCGTTGAAATACGGGTTTGCCACGCTGAGGGTTATGGCGCAGTTTTTAATGCATAAATGGGGTATAAAAAAATATGACAAGTTCAGCAGGACGCTCACCGATGTCATAAGCCCGTTTTACGCCAGGCAAATAAAAAAAGGAAAAGGATAATGGCGAAAAAAATAATTTTCTGGATCGGAATTGCAGTCACGGCCGTCTGCCTGTTTTTTGTTTTTAAAGGGATAAAATACGGCATGCTGTGGCAGATAATAAAACACATTAAGGTATGGCTTTTGCTCCTGACGGTAGCCATCTATATATCCGGATATTTTATAAGGTCCGTAAGATGGCACTATCTGTTAAAACATATAAAGTCCTTCAGCGCATTTACGCTTTTTCCCTATCTTGTGATAGGCTTCATGTTCAACAACGTCCTGCCGGCGCGCGCGGGGGAGTTTATCAGGGCATATCTCACGGGCAGCAAGCTTAAGGTCAGCGGGACATCGGCATTTGCCACAGTTGTCATTGAAAGGGTATTTGACGGGCTGGTTATGATATTTTATTTTATCATAGGTTATACGGCTTTTCATTTTATACATAATCAGACGCAGATAGCGCCGGTGACTTTTTTCGGAATGTCGCTTGGAATAAAGGACGCGGTGCTCGGTTTTGCGGTGCTTGGCAGCGCGGTCTTCCTGGGAATATTTGTTTTCATGTTCTTTTTGCTTTTCAAAAAGGACGCGACCGTCGGGTTTGTCCATAAAATAATGTCGGTTTTTCCGGCCGGGATCCGTGACAGGGTTGGAAAATTTATCGACTTGTTCATCCTGGGGCTCGGGGTCCTGGGAAACGCGGGGGACATGCTGACTGTTTTCGGCCTCTCTGTTTTTGCGTGGTCAGTTGAGGCCTTTACCTACTGGCTCATGGGAGCGGCGATGAACATACATGTAAACTTTCTTCTTGTGTGCCTTATAATGGCCGTTGCAAATTTCGCAATAATGGTGCCTTCGACATCCGGAGGAGTCGGGCCTTTTGAGTTTTTCGGCGTTGGCATCATGCTGCTTTTTTCATACACCAAAGAGCAGGCCGCTGCTTATGTGTTTATTGTGCATGCCATGATACTCTTCCCTATAATCATACTGGGGGCGTTCTTCATGGCCGGGGAAGGCATGGATTTTTCAAAAATTGTGAACGAACAGAAAAAGGAGGAAGTAAAATGAAAAAAGTTTTACCGGTATTCGCACTTGTTTTTATGTTGTTTGCCCTTACGGGATCATCCTGCGAACAGACGAAAGGTACGGACGGCGCACAGCCGTCGGCATCGCCGGCTCCGGCCGCGCAGGGTGCCACCACCACGGCGGCAGCGGGTTCTCCTGTCGCGGTTATTGAAACGGACAAAGGCACCATCAAATTCAGGTTTTTCACGGCCGACGCCCCAAACACATGCGACAATTTTATTAAGCTTGCCGACAAGGGTTTTTATAACGGCCTGACGTTCCACAGGGTTGAGCCTAATTTTGTGATACAGGGCGGGGATCCCAACGGCAACGGCTCGGGCGGCCCGGGTTATAACATCAAAGCCGAGTTCAACAAGAATCCGCACCTGGAAGGAACCGTTGCAATGGCCCGCGCGGCCGACCCTGATTCCGCGGGAAGCCAGTTTTATATATGCCTTGCTCCGGCCCCGTTCCTTGACGGCAAATACACGGTTTTCGGCCAGGTTACCGAAGGGCTCGATGTGGTCCATAAAATTGCCATTGGAGACAAAATGAACAAGGTTTACATAGAATACAAGTAATTTAAGGATTATAATAAAAAAAGGACGGGATTAATACCCGTCCTTTTTTTATTAATAAGGGTTAAAAAAAATTATTATATTGGTATAATATATAAAGTTAAATACAAAAATCAAGGGGTACGATGAAAAGAATACTTTTTATACTGTCAGCAGTCATAGTGTTTGGTTCGACATTATTATATTCCTGGGGGCCCGGGCCCGGGACAACCGCCATTAATTTCATGAAAATAGAACCGTTTGCGAGGCCGGCCGGAATGGGCGAGGCCTTTATTTCCGCCTCCGACGGGACATACGGATTGTTTTATAACCCCGCATGCCTTGACGCTGTGCTTGGTTACGAGGCGCAATTTTCGCATATAGCCTGGTTTTCAGGGATAAATTACGATTATCTTGCGGTAGTGAATCCGGACCCGCTGCTTTCATGGGGTAAGATTGGGCTGGCCATCTGCTATATTTCAGCGGGGTCAATGTCCGCAACAAACGACGTCTATACCGGGGACCTGAATTCTTATTCCGACATGTCACAGTTCATCACCGGAACATTCACACCCCAGAGTTACGCCGTAATATTCGGCTATTCGCTCGACCCTTCGGAGGACCTTTCGCTGGGGCTTAACCTAAAGCTTACAACGGATTACCTGGACCAGGCAAAAAGTTCAAATGTGAGTTTTGACCTGGGCGGGGTTTATAAGAGCCTGATAGGCGGCAACTACTTCAGATACGGCCTTGTTTTCAGCAATATAGGGACCAGTTCCACCCTGGTTGAAGAAACTTTTGACCAGCCCATGGCAATAACATTCGGGATATCGGACCTTACAACCATAGCCGGATGCGACTTTTTGATATCCTGCCAGGCCTCGGCGCAGTGGGATGCCGATATGACGCTTGGAGCCGGGGCGGAGTACTGGTTTTATGATATGTTCGCCCTCAGGGCCGGAGCGGCGCTTGAACACACCCTGCGGCCCACCTGCGGCGCGGGCATACGCTGGAAAAATATGGAGATTGATTACGGTTTTGAAAATTACGACACACTTGGCGCCGTGCACAGGATATCGCTTCTTTATTCATGGGGAACCCCGCCGGCAAGGCTAAAGGTCTATCCGTACCTGATATCCGCCGAAAAAAATTCGGCCGTCAATAAAATGATATTTACCCCGGTACTTCTTCAAAAAGATCTGATTGAAAATGTAAATATAAATATTTACGATAAAACCGGAGAAACGCTTCTGCTTAAAATATCGGATAAGGGCAAAGATTCGCCTGTGGAATGGGACGGAACCGTTTCCGGCAGGCCGGTTCCTGACGGAAAATATATGGCAAGCGTTTCCGCCGGATATGCGGTCAACGGCGATTCTGAATCAAATAAGGTCGAGGTGCTAATAGATTCGACGCCGCCGGATGTTTCAATTACGGCAGCCCCGGACGTAATGGTGGGAGACAAGAAGTCTCTTTTAATACCGGTGGAGTTCAAAATGGCGGCAACCGACACATCAACGGTGCGTAAATGGCAGCTTGTTGTTTGGGACAGCTCTAAAAAGCCATTTTTTAACATTTCCGGGGCGGGAGAACCGCCTGAAAAATATTCCTGGGACGGCAGGGGAAGCTCCGGATCTTACGCGAAAACAGGAGAGGAATATTATTTCGGGTTATATGCCTGGGACGGGACGGGAAATATGGGAGCCGCAAAAATATTGGCACGCTTCCTGTTCGTGAAGGAAATTAAAATAATCTTTTCTTCCGACGCGCTTTTCGATCCGGGAATGAGCGATGTAAAAACTTCCGCATACCGTATGGTGAGCCGCATGAAAAGCGTTCTCGAACAGTATCCAGGGGTTTCCATAACGGTGGCCGGACACACAGACGACCTGCAGCCGTCAAAAAAAGCCGTTTACAGTGACAATGGAGTGCTTTCAAAGGCAAGGGCCGATGCGGTCAAGTATTATATGGTGAACATGCTGGGTATAGACGCGGACACGATATCCACCGAAGGCGATGCGGATAATTATCCAATAGCCCCCAATGATTCACAGGAGAACAGGGCGAAAAACAGAAGGGTTGAAATAATTATACGCCCGGATGTTTATAAATAAGCCCGCTTTTTTAACTATTTTTTAAATGATGCCATCCTTGACTAAAATTTAAGCCTGTGCTATTGTTAATATCATGTTAACTTTCAGTTAATTCACCGTGGCTAAAGGAGATAATTATGTTTGGCAAATTTTTTCCCAAAGAATTTAATTTTTTTGATTTTTTTGACAAGGAAATGTCCTACGCGGAAGAAGCATGCGTTGTATTTAAACGAATTGCGGAAAAAGGGGAAGTTGAGCCGGAAGAACGCGAAAAAATGAGGGAAATAGAGCATAACGGCGATAAAATGGCTTACGCAATTATCGATCACCTTAACAAGACTTTTATCACGCCTTTTGACAGGGAGGATATCCATTCACTGGCAAAAATACTTGACGATGTAAACGACAACCTTAATACAATCGTTTCAAGGATGAAGGTTTATAAAATAAAGGGGCCAAATAAGCTTCTAATTGAGTTCGCGGATATTATCGTAAAATCTGTAACTTCTCTCGGCGTAGCGGTCAGGGGGCTCCGTGACCGCAAGCATATGAATAAGGTTCTTGAGTCATGCAGGGAGATTTCCGCTTATGAATCACAGGGCGACAGGCTCAGGGATGAAGCCCTTGGCTGGCTGGTTGACAATGAACGCGATCCGTTTAATTTCATTAAATGGAAGGAAATTTATCAGGAGGCTGAGACTGTGCTTGATATTTGCAAGGTCGTCGGCCATGTCGTGGAAACAATACTGGTAAAACAGGCCTGAGAAAATAAAACACTTATAAACTAAATGGAGATAGAATGACTATAACTATAATACTGCTGATAGCGCTTGCGCTTGTATTTGATTTTTTGAACGGATTTCATGACTCTGCAAACGCGATTGCCACGGTTGTTTCAACAAGGGTTTTATCGCCGGGCAAAGCAGTCATATGGGCCGCTTTTTTTGAATTTCTGGCTTTTTTCTTTTTTGGCTCGCATGTGGCAAATACCATCGGCAAGGGCATTGTAAATATAAATATTATCGACAGCGCCATTGTTTTCGGGGCGCTTGCCGGAGCGTGCGCGTGGAACATTATAACCTGGTATTTCGGGCTGCCTTCAAGCTCTTCGCATGCGTTAATCGGCGGCCTCATAGGCGCGGCAATGGTAAAAGCCGGGCCTTCATCTTTGCTTGCTCCGGGCATCATTAAAGTTGTCAGCTGGATAGTGATTTCTCCTGTGCTGGGTTTTGTCCTGGGGAGGATCGTGGCCATGGCGGTTTACTGGATGTTTTCAAGGACTTCGCCGTCAAAAGTAGACCAGTTTTTCAGGCGCGGACAGCTGGTTTCTTCAGCGCTGTTTTCCATGGGGCACGGCGGCAACGACGCGCAAAAGACCATGGGTATCGTCTCGCTGGCGCTCGTGGCGGCGACCCGGAACGGGGTTTTCAATCATCTGCCCGGGTGGCTGAAGTTTTTGCGGACACCGGAAGCGGCGGATCCCCAAAGCCAGCATATCGCTCTTTGGATCAAAGTTCTTTGCGCCCTCACGATGGGCGCCGGAACCGCCGCCGGCGGGTGGCGCGTGATTAAAACACTCGGCCACAAACTGGTCCGGCTGCAACCGGTCCACGGCTTTGCCGCGGAAACGGCCGCCGCGAGCGTCCTCCTGGGAACCGCCCTCCTCGGCATGCCCGTTTCGACCACGCACGTCCTCACCTCCGCCATCATCGGAGTGGGCGCGGCAAAACGCTGGAGCGCGCTCAAATGGAGCCTCGCCGAAAAGATTGTCTGGGCCTGGGTGTTCACCCTGCCGGCGAGCGGCGCGCTCGCTTACATCCTCGTTTGGTCGCTCCAATCCCTGGGCTGGACGTTTTAAGACGCGCCGGCGAGGCCGGATCCCCGTCCGCAAAAAGCCGGCGGGTTCATCCTTTCCGGTGCACCCCCTTTTCGTTAAGGTTTCTGCCGCCCTATGCCTGAATCACCTCTGAATGTGCTCGCCATCGTCGGCAGCCTGCATCGCGAATCCGTGACGCGGACCGTGATCAACCTGACAGCGGATCGATTTCAAACGGCGGGTTGTGTCGTGGACATGCTGGATCTCCAGGCGGAGCCCTTGCCGCTTTACAATCCCGACACCGCTTACGACACCCCCGCCTTTGTCGCGCTGCAGGCGCGTGTGGACCGAGCCGACGTGCTGGTGCTCGGCACTCCCGATTATCACGGCAGCATCAGCAGCGCCCTGAAAAACTTCCTCGACCACTTCTGGCATGAGTTCGCGGGCAAACTGTTCGCCACGATGGTGGCGTCGCACGAAAAGGGACTGACGGTGACCGACCAGCTCCGCACCGTGGCGCGGCAATGCCACGCATGGTCGCTGCCCTACGGTGTTTCCTTCACGGAAAATGTCGATGTGAAGGACGGAAGAATCACAAGCGATTCCTTCGAGAAGCGACTGAACATGATGGTTCGCGACGCGCGGATTTATGGCGGGTTGCTCGCCCGCCAGCGACGCGCCGATCTCGCCGGAACCGAGCCGGGTTTCCTGGCCAGGCATCGAAAGTGAGCGGAGCGCCGCGACATGGACGCATCACCGGTCAAGCCGTCGTCGAAGGATCGACCGCCGCAGGAGCGCGCGCCGGACTTCCGCTCCTATCTGCCGGACGCGGTCTGGCGTCCCGCATTCCTCTGCCTGGCGTTGGGTGCGGCCACGTTGATGGTCTTTTGGCCGGTCGTGCACTGCGCCTTCCTGACCTATGACGATCCCGTTTATTTCACCGGGAATTCGCATGTCCTGAACGGCCTGACCCTGGACGGCGCGTCCTGGGCGTTCCGCACGGGCTTAATGGGGAACTGGCATCCGGTGCTTTGGTTGTCCTACATGCTGGACGCGCAATGTTTCGGCACGGGACCCGCCGGACCGCATTTTACAAACCTGGCGCTTCATGCCGCGAACGCAATCCTGCTTTTCCTGCTGCTCGACAGACTGACCGGGGCCCGCCGGCGAAGTTTGCTGGTGGCCGCCCTGTTCGCCCTGCACCCGCTGCGGATCGAGTCCGTGGCCTGGGTTTCAGAACGCAAAGATGTATTGAGCGGGTTCTTCGCCCTGACGGCGTTGCTGGCGTACGGGAGCCATGTTACGAAATCCAAAGCCCAAAGCCCAAAGTCCAAGCTCTTTTATGGTCTCTCACTGTTGCTTTTCCTGCTGGGGCTGATGAGCAAGCCCATGCTCGTGACGCTCCCGTTCGTCATGCTGTTGTTGGACTGCTGGCCGCTGCAACGGCTCACAACGGCCAATTTCCGCACAGCGCTCCCCCGTCTCGTTCTGGAGAAAATCCCGTTTCTTGCGTGCGGCCTGATCGTCGGCGCCATTACGTTTGTGGTGCACAAGCGGCTGGGAGCCTTGACACCGCTTTCCGCTTCTCCGATATCCGCCAGGTTGGGCAACGCGCTGGTGGCGTACACCTGCTATCTGGGCAGGACGTTTCTTCCGGTCAACATGGCGCTGCCCTACCCGCGCGTGGAACACTGGCCCCCGGACGTGGTGGCGCTGTCCGCATTGCTCATCGCCGGCACCTGCGTCGCGGCGATATGGCTCGGGCGGAAGCAGCCGTACATCTTCACAGGCTGGTTCTGGTTCCTGGGGATGCTGGCGCCCGTGAGCGGAATGATTCGATGGGGAGAACACTTCATGGCCGACCGGTTCACCTACCTGCCTTCCATCGGATTGTTCATTCTCCTGGTTTGGGTCATCGGCGAGGCGGCCGGCGACTGGCGTTTCCCGAAGTGGGTCATCGGCGCCGGCACGGCGCTCATCCTGGGCGCTTGCGCCGTGTGCACCCGGGAACAGTTGGCGTATTGGCGGAACAGTGAGACGCTTTTTCGCCACGCCCTGGCGGTCACAAAGAACAATTATGTGGCGTACTGCAACCTCGGCATGTTCTTCGCGGACCAGGGGCGGATGGAGGAGGCCGAGGGCTGCTTCGCCAGCGCGGTGAAGGCGAACCCTGACTACGCGCCCGCGCTGAACGATCTGGGCGCGGCTCTCCTTCACAAGGGCCTCGTTGAAGACGCCGCAGCGTGCATTCAAAGGTCGATTCAACTCGCACCTGCCGATGTGTCCGCCCACTTCAACCTCGGGCAGGTCCACGTCGCCCAGGTCAAACTGGAGGATGCCGCTGCGGACTTCGAAACGGCCCTGCGGCTCGATCCAGACTATGTCGAGGCGCGAGAAAATCTGGCCGCAGTCCTGATCCGGCTGGGGAGAATGGATGAAGCGGTGAAACACCTCCGCCTCGCGTTGCGGCAAAAACCTGATGACGCCGAAATTCTCAGCAACCTCGGCAGCGCCCTGGCCATGAGCGGTGAATCCGCGCGAGCGATCACCTGTTTCCGCCGGGCGATCCGTGCCTCCCCGGAAAGGGCCGATGCGCATTTCAACCTGGCGAATGCGCTCGCAGCCCAGCACCGCCGGGACGAGGCGATCCTCGAATACAAGGAAGCCCTGCGGCTCAAGCCGGATTACTGGCAGGCGAAACAACAATTGCGCGCGCTGGGACTCAGCATCCCCGAAATTGACGCTGTTTCGTCGCGACGGTAACTTGTCTTCATGACAGATGCTGTTTCAGTCCAAAACGGCGCGGATCGATTGGCGCTTCGCGAACCGATGCCGCGCGCGCAGGCGGAGCCGCTGTCGAGGGAGATCCTCGACCTCAAGCGCGAGCTGAACGCCGTCATTCTCGCCCATAATTACCAGGTGCCGGAAATCCAGGACGTCGCGGATTTCGTGGGGGATTCACTCGGTCTTTCGCAACAGGCGGCGAAGACGGAC
>PLPI01000042.1:49889-50013 GCA_003159495.1 candidate division FCPU426 bacterium
ACAAGCTGCGCGAATTGCAGCAAAGCAATCCCAATTTCTGGACCGTCGCCTACATCAACTGCAGTGCGGAAGTAAAGGCATTGAGCGACGTCATCTGCACGAGCGGCAACGCCGTCAGGATCGT
>PLPI01000117.1 GCA_003159495.1 candidate division FCPU426 bacterium
GGGGATACAGCAGCAGCATCAACTGACAACTCAATGCCGCCGCCTCCGGCTGAATCAGCGGCAGCGGCTCCTGCCCAGGAAGAATCACAGGCGCCCGCGGAAGAACCTGTAAAAGTTGTAAAGTCGAAAAAATCCGGACATAAAGTGGCGGCCGGAACATCAAGATATTCAGTGCATAAAGGCGACAGTCTATGGAGAATTTCAGGAAAAGATTCAGTTTACGGGGACTCCTTCAAATGGCCCCTTTTGTTCAAGGCAAACAGGCCGAACATAGACGATCCCGACCTGATATATCCGAGACAGGCGCTGAAAGTAAGCAAGAGATTTACGCAAGAGGAAGAGACGGACGCTGTTGAAAAGGCCAAAGAAACACCGCCTTTCCAGCCGCACTCCGAACCGAGAAAGAAATTACCGATTAAATATTAATTTTTATCACGATATTAAGAGCCCCTGCCTTACAGGTTAAGGCGGGGGCTTTTTTTTTGTAAGAACAAGAACTTTCAGAACATTACACCCCTAATTTCATTGACAACCAGCCCCTTTTTGTTAATAATGTATCAAATAATGAATTAAGAGGAATCATGAGAAAAAATCGTTTAACCCTGCTTATAATAGCCCTGATTTCAGCTCCGTTTTTGCTCCGGGGCCAGAGTGAAAAAGCGCAGTTTGACCTCGCAAACTCGCTTTATCTGGACAACAACTACTGGCTGGCAGAGCCGCTTTTTGACTCATATGCCGCGGACAGGCCTGACGATCCCCTCGCTGGTGACGCGAAATTTATGGCCGGAGAATCAGAATATTCCACGGGGCAGTTTAAAAAGGCCCTTAATTCCTACAATGCTATTATCGAAAGATACAGCCAGACGCAGAACAAGTACAGGAAGGAACTCTATTACAGGATAGCGGAATGTTATTACCAGATTAAGGAATACGACAAATCCACGGATTACGTCAATATGCTGCTAAAGGAATACCCGCAGAGCTATCTGACCGCGGATGTCTACCTTCTGCTCGGGGAGAATTATTTTCTTACGGGAAAATATTCCGAAGCCCTGGACACCCTTAATAAGATTGACGCCTTTACGGAATACCCCCATTTTGATTATGTCAATTATTTAAAGGGAAGGGTATGCTATGAAAAGGGGCTCCAGGACGCCGCCGGCGGCAGGGACAACGATTTTCTTGAGGCAATAAAATATTTTGACAGGGTAAAAAACGAGTTCCCGGACTCAAAAATACTCGGCCATTCGGAATTCCGCAAGGCAAACGCCTATTACTCCATGGGAAAATATCCCGATTCTATTGCGATAATAAATCCACTTATTGAAAAAGAGGGCGACGTAAAATTCAGGACGCTCATGAAATATTTCCTGGCCTGGAACTATTATATGGAAGGGCAGTATAAAAAGGCGCTTTCAATATACACGGTAATAACCGACGCCTCATCAACCGATATTTTGTCGGCATGGTCCGAGTTCAAAAAGGGGCTCTGTTATGTCGCCCTTAACGACCCGGACAGCGCCATGGCGCAGTACAAGCTGGTCTCCGATAAATATCCCGACACAATCCCGGCGGCCTACGCGCAGTTCGCGCAGGGGCAGTATTATTACAACACAAAGGATTATTTTGACGCCGCGGCCCAGTTCGCCAGGGTGCTGTCAAAATACAATGTGGACGAGATAACACGCGCGGCCCTTTTCTTAAGCGCGGATTCCTATATAATGCTTTCAAACTACGGGAGCGCAAAGGAAACATATACCGAAATCGCAAAAAAGTTCCCCCAGGACGCTTACGAGGCGCGCTACATGGGCGGCTGGTGCCTTTATAAGGAATCAAATTACGCCGATTCCATCAAGGTGTTCGATGAAATCAGCTCCGACGAAAAAGCCCCGGCGGAGCTCAGGGGGAAATCCCTGATAAAGGCCGGTGATAATTATTATGAACTGGGCAACATGGACAAAGCTCAGCAGTATTACAACCGCGCCATAAAAGAATATTCTTCGGACAGGGAAATAGCGGCCGAGGCGTATTACGGAAAAGGGTGGATACTTTATGGAATGGATAAAAACAGCGACGCCAGGGCAATTTTTGAAAAGGTCAAACAGCTATCCGGAGATGTTGAAACACGGCTGAAAGCCGATTTTATGATAGCAAACACCCTTTACGGCGATTATAAATTTGACGGGGCATACGCCGTATACGAGTCAATCCTGAACAGCAAAAGCGCGCCGCAGGATATGAAAAATGATTCCCTGTTTTACGCGGCATGGTGCCGCTACAGGATGGAAAAATTCAACGAAGCCATAGCCATGTGGCAGAAATATGCCGGCATGGCCGCGGATCCGGTCAAAAAAGCGGAGGCGTTTTACAGGATAGGCTGGGCATATTTCAGGATGAACGATTATACGGACGCGATAAAGCAATATACCGTCATAACCGACGGATTCAAGCAGACGCATTATTACCAGGAAGCCCTCCTGAAAACCGGCGACTGCTACTATAATATGAAAGATTACGAAAAAGCGATAAGCTTTTACAAAATAATAGTGGACAAGTACCCGACTCATTACAGGGTGGGCGAGGCTCTTTACGGCATACAGTGGTCCTATTACCAGCTAAACCAGCCGGACAAGGCCATTGAACTTTCCAAGGAATTTGTCCAGAAATATCCCGATTCGTCGTTCGCGCCGGAGATACAGTACAGGATAGCGGAGCATTATTTCAACACCTGCGATTATTCCACGGCGTCGGCGGAGTTCCAGAAATTCATACAGAAAAATCCGGCGGACAAGCTGGCCGACAACGCCTATTACTGGATGGGGATATCGCACGAGGACCTCAACGATTATGTCGCCGCGGTGAACGCCTATAAGGACCTTATCACAAAGTTCCCGGCGTCGCCCTTCGCGGAAAAGGCCCTTTTCAAGACCGCGGGCTGCTTCTATAAGCTTCACGACTACAACAACGCGAGCGCCACATACCTTGATTTTATATCCAAATACAAGGCGTCCGGATACCTGCCGCAGGCATATTTCAACCTGGCAATGTCTTATAAAAGGTCCAATGACCTCATTAATACGGAAATGTGGTATAAAAAACTTATTGCGGAATTTCCGCAGTCCTCGCTTTATGAGAGGGCCAACATGAACCTCGGGTACATGTACCAGGACAGTAAGGAGTACGACAAAGCAATAGATATTTTCCAGAAGGTGGCGGCGATGAAAAAAAGCAAGGGCGCCGAGGCGCAGTACTGGATAGCGGATTCATACAATTCCGAAGGGGATACAAAAAATGCCGCCGCCGCTTATGTAAAGACGGCTGATGATTTTCCGGCGGACGAGCTGTGGTCGGTTTCGGCCCTTGACGCCGCCGGGAGGATATATGAAAAGAACGGGAACCTTCCCCGCGCGATAAAAATATACAAAAAAATACTTACCGTGACCAAACAGCCGAAATATACCGATACGGCCAAAAAAAGGATACAGCTTCTTGAGGAGCAGTACAGGCTGCTCAACCCGGTCGGGCCGGTAAAAAGAAAGGCGGCGGCGCAATGAAAAAAATAATGGCACTGCTGGCAGTTTTCCTGCTGCCCGTGATGATCCACGCGGCCGCCCAGGACGCGGATACTATAACCGACATACAGGATAAATCGGGATTTACAAAAAACGCCTATTCGCCGGGTTCCGAAGGGGACACACTTACGGTCAAAAAAGGCGAGGGATTTGATTTTAAGGTGCCGGAGATTCTCATCACCGGCCAGGTGGACACGAAAGTTATGATGACGCGCGAAATAAATTCGCTTGAGGACCTGCAGAGCGTGAAGTCGATTCTTTATGAGCGTGAGAAAATATATATGCCGGATTATTACCTCAGTGAGGACGCCCTTTCGCCGCAGGCGGTCGACCCGGGCGCAAACAGGGATTTTGCCGGGCAGATAAAACTTTCGGCCGGCACATTCGACGACATTTCGGCGTCGGGGCTGCTGGGAAAGGCTTTTGACGCCGACAGCAGGGTTATTTTGCGCCTTAATCACGATAATTTTATGAACGAACGGATAAATGACGTTGATACAACCGCAGATTTAAATACAGGGGAGCTTTTTTATTCCACAAAATACGACGTTTACAGCGCGGTTTACCGTGTTTCAGGGGAAATGTCGGAAACCGGGAACCCATTCCCGTCCGATATTTTCGGAAAGAGCCTGGATGACTCCGCCGCGGGATTAAGCGCCACATTTTCAGGAACTATTTTTGACACGAATTTCAACGCCGGCGCGGGGTATTCATATTTTAACGCCGTTAGCGGCGCTGACGGAACGGGGAACATTTACAAGGAAAACACCGCGTCACTGACGCTTTCAGGGGACAGGGACATTGAACTTGAAAGCGGTAAAAAGATAAAATTAACCGCGGATCTTGACGTCAGGGCGGGGCAGGAAACCGTGGGTGCCGCCGGTTTTTCAGGGGCGTTCGACATGAATTTTGACGCGAAGGCGATAGTATATATAGACGCAATAACCGCCCAGGCGGGCATAAAACTGCTGGGGTACAGGCTTGCCGATAATTACCTGCTCGCGGCGCCGTATCTGAACCTTAACTGCGCCGTCATGCCGGATCTTTCCCTTTATCTAATATTTGACCCGCAGCTTCTGGCCCCTGATTTTTCCGCGATGATTGATGGAAAATTTATAGCCCCTGACGCGGGGGTAAAACCTTCGCTGGATGTGGCCAATTTGAAGACAGGCATCAATTTCAATTTACTGGGGCTTTTCACGGACATATACTGGGGATACAGGAACACGGATAATTACATAACCCTTGACCGGGCGGGGGCGGCAAATTATTTTGTTCCGGTGAACCGCGACATAGAATACAGCCTTGCAGGATTCTCGGTCGAGGCCATGAGGATAAAGGATATTGAACTGAAGGCTTCCTATGAATACAGGAATATTATAAGCGCTTCTTCTGTGATGACATATCTGCCCCTTAATGAGGCGGCGTTCAAGGGGAGTTACGAAACAGGTGATTTCACGTTCGGGCTAAAAGCCAGGCTGATAAGCCAGTTTTACGGCACCTCAACGGCCAAAACCGCGCCGGCGGCGGTGGTTGACGCCGATGTTTCCTGGAAATTAAGCGGCCTTATAACCGTTTCCGCGTATATAAATAACTTATTGAATAATAATTATTATCTGTTATATTATTATAATGAAAAGGGGCTGAATCTCGGCCTTGGCATTGAACTGAATTTTTGATGAACGCCTTTAAATAAAAACAAAAAAAATTATATATTTTCTAAGGAGGCTGTGATGTTTCAAGAACTCTCTTTCTGGCAGATGCTGTTGAAAGGCGGGGCCACTGTAATCCTGCTTATGGGAATATCCGTGTTGTCGTGGTGGATAATACTGGACAGGCTGATCCGCCTGTCAAAGATAAAAATTAAAACAGAGGATTTTATGGAAAAGGTAAGGAATTTGTACGAGGCAAGGAAGGAAGATTCCATCGTAACCCTGTGCCAGTCCACGCCGGGACTTGTACCCAGCGTGGTGCTTGAGGCGCTCAGGAATAAAAAGAAAGACAAAGAGAAGATGGAGAACGCGGTCCAGCGCCTTATAAATACCTCTTCCGCGTCCATGCAGTCGACCATGGGCATACTCGGAACCATAGGCAATGTAACCCCTTTTATAGGACTTTTCGGGACCGTAATAGGGATAATGAGGGCCTTTCACGACCTTTCGCTTTCGTCCGGCGGCGGGCCGGCGGTCGTGGCAAGCGGCATAGCCGAGGCGCTTGTGGCCACGGCAATGGGGCTTTTTGTGGCTGTTCCCGCTGTAATTTTTTACAACTATTTTGTCCGCAGGGTGGACGGCATCGAAACTGACGCGGTAAACGCAGGGTCACAGATGATAGATCTTTTAGGGGAATGATATGCTGAAAAAAAGGGAAAAAGAAAGGCTCATAACGGAGATAAATATCACGCCGCTCACCGATGTAATGCTGGTGCTTCTTGTGATATTTATGGTGACTACGCCTTTTATAATCCAGGGCAACATAAAAATAAACCTGCCTTCGGCGAAGGCCCCGTCTGACGAGGCGCTGGAGGACAATACAATAGTCGCGGTGACGAAGGACGGGAAGGCATTCCTCAACGGCGCCGAGATGAAAGACGACGCGGAGCTTTCCGCGGCCATAAAGGCTGTCATAGAAAAAACGGGCAATAAGCGCGTCATAATAGAAGGAGACAAAGAGAGCCTCCACGGCGATATAGTCAGGGTTATGGGGCTTGCCAGGGACGCGGGAGCCGACAAACTGGCCATATCCACAATCCCGGAATCATCGGGAGAAACAAAGGATAAAAAATGAAGGCTGACAGGACTGATTTTGCGACGTTTGCGGCATCAATCGTCATGCACGCGGCGATACTGCTGCTTTTATCATACCTTATTGTCCAGCAGGAGCCGCGCAGGGTGGCCCTGATAACCGACGTCACGCTTGTCGATTTGAACAACAGCCAGGGAAAACAGGGCGATGTCCAGAAGTCCGTCGGCGTAACACCGCAGCAGCAAAAACTGGCAACAACACTGAAGGAAAAAGTTGTCAGGAAGACAAAAAATGAAAAAGATACGGCCAGTGTCAAGAGCCTGTTAAAGAGGATAAAAGAACAGGAAGCAAAACTTGATATGGGAACCAACAGGGAAAAATTAAGGGATTTGGCCGATAACGGCGAACCCGCCAACAACGCGGTAAGCGAGGACACGGGGGTCGAGCCCGAAGAGGCTGAAGCCGTGGCCGGGGGCGCGCCGACCATAACAGGCGATATATCTTCGAGAAAATACAGGGCTATCGACTGGAAATTTCCTGAAAAGCTCCCGGAAGAAACAGAACTTATGATTGAAATCACGGTATTGCCGAACGGATTCATACAGAACGTAAAGCTGGTAAGGACTTCCGGCTACCCCGAACTTGACAGGATGGCATTTTCCCAGGTAAGGAAAATGCAGTTTGACCCGCTCCCCGAAGGGGCGAGCGACGAGGAACAGTCAGGGGTATTGTTGTTTAAATTTGGTGTTAAAAGATGAAAAAAAAGATTGTAACTGGAAAAACAGTAAAAAAGACGGAAGCGGCGGATAATTTAAAGCTGAAGAAAGCGATAACCATACTTGATGCCCACGGGGCCGTGGATATTAAGGCTTTCAGCACGGTAAAAGAATCGGGATTGTGGGACCATTACGTAGTATGTTCCGGCGCGTCATCGGTCCATACAGGAGCCCTGCGCGACCATTTAAAAAAGGAAATGGCAGAGGCCGGATTTCCAATATTTTATGAGGACAGGGACACTGAAACAAAATGGATAGCGGCGGATTTCGGGGACATACTTATTCATATTTTTGAACCCGAAACCAGGATCTATTACGCGCTTGAACGCATGTGGTCCGGCAGCGAGGAAAACCTGGATTTTTTAACTGTTTAAAGGAGAGCTCATGAAGAAAAACATTGTAAATTTTGAGATGGATTATTATATTGAAAAGGCTGTCAAACGCTACTGCAGGGAAAACAGCATAAGCATGGACCAGTTTATGGAAGACGCCGTGCTTGACAGGCTTGAAGCCGGGGAATATGAAAGAAGCCGCGGCGATTTTGACGAAGAGTACCGTGAAGCCGCCGAAAATATGATATTTGAGGCTGAAGGCGATTTTTATAAGAAAAAACACTGATGGGAAAAAGATTTGCCGGCCTCAGCCGGTTCGATGATGATTACGGCTGCACGCTGGCCGGGGTCGATGAAGCTGGCCGGGGCCCCTGGGCCGGGCCGGTGGTTGCCGCTGCGGTTATACTCGACAGGAACAAGACAGCCTTACTTACCCGCCTTGATGACTCAAAAAAACTTTCGGAAAAAACCAGGGAAGAACTTTATGATATTGTCATATCGGCAAGCGTTTCATACTGTATATGCGGTATTTCGGCCGCGCGCATAGATTCAACGGATATTTTGAGCGCCACAATGCTGGCGATGTCGTCCGCAATTACGGGGTTGAAAGCAATGGCTGATAAAATTATCGTTGACGGAAACAGGCTTCCGCCTGCCCCCGGTTTTAACATGGAGGCGGTTGTGGGCGGGGACGCGAAATCGCTTAGCATAGCGGCGGCATCGGTGCTGGCAAAGGTGCACAGGGACAGGATTATGAGAAAATTTGATGTGATATACCCGGGATACGGCTTTTCACTGCACAAAGGATACGGGACAAAAATACATGATGAAGCACTTGGGCGGCTGGGAATATGTCCGATCCACAGGAAATCCTACAAGCCGGTCAAAAAATATATAAAGGAATAAAAAAGGGGGGGTATGGAGAGCCTTAACAAAAGGGAAACAGGAGCGGTTGTCGAGGGGAAAGCGGCCCTTTTCCTTGAAAAAAACGGGTATATAATCAAAGAGCGCAATTTCAGGGGGAAATTCGGGGAAATAGATATTGTGGCATCTGTCCCCGGGGAAAAACTGCTGGTGTTTGTCGAGGTAAAAGCAAAGGAAAGGGCATCTGGCATACACCCATTTGAGGCTGTGGACGAAAAAAAACAGCGCAAAATAATAACCGCTTCAAAGGAATACATGGCGTCGCGCCGTATTGAAGACTGCTTTATACGTTTTGACGTCGTCGGCGTTATTCTGGAAGGCGGCGAAGTGTCGTCCATAGAGGTAGCCACGGATGCTTTTCAGTGTTTTTAAAAAAAAAAATATTATGGTATAATACCCCAAAAGGAGCATTGACATGGATGAAATCAAAATAGCCGTGGCGGCGGCGAATTTCTCGCACGCATTTCCGGCACAGATGATTTCGTGCCTGCAGGGCTCGGTAAAACCGGGGCAGTCCATAATCCAGTGCTCGACCGCCGGAATGGCGGATTCAGAAAAGGACAGGCTCGAAAAAATACTGGAAAAGAATTCCCCGGCCGCCCTCATAGGCATATGCATAAAACCGGATGCTGCCACCGTTGAAAAATACCTCAAGGCAGGCGCGCCCGTGATATTGATAGATGAGGAAATGGAAGGCGCTTCCACTGTAACGACAGATAATTTTGCCGGCGGTTATATAGCAGGCGAGTATCTCGCCGGGTCCGGAAGAAAAAAAATAGCCGTTGTTTCCGGGCGCATGAGGATTGAGGGCGGGTTCAACGCCATACAGAGGGTCAGCGGTTTTGTAAAGGCCCTTGCCGACAACGGCCTGACCATGCCGGAAGGGGGCGCAAAAGAGGTCGTTAGTTATTCATACAACGACGGAGTGGAGGCCATGGCCGGGTTTATAAATGAAAAAAGGGAAATAGACGGTATATTCTGCGCGGCGGGCGACATGTGCGCGCTGGGCATGCTTAAAACAGCAAGGGAAAGGTCCGTTAGCGTGCCCGCGGATATTGCGATAATAGGATATGACGACATTGATGTGGCAAAAACATCAAGGCCGGCGCTCACCACCATAAAACAGCCCATCGAAAAGATGGCCGCGGCGGCGTACGAACTTGCGCTGGCCGGAAGGAATTCGGCCGGAAGGCCGCAGAAGGTGGTATTTACCCCTGAGCTTGTAAAAAGGGCCTCGGCTTAAAAAAATTTCAGGAGCAAAAAAATGGCGGAAACAGTTGTCTTAAAAAAATGCGCGTCATATGATACGGACGCAATTGAAAAGGAAATATCGTCGGGGCTGGAACTGCTCGGCGGCCTGGATAAGTTCATAAAAAAAGGGGAAAAAGTGCTTATAAAGGTAAACTGCCTTTTTCCAAGCGAACCGGAAAAGGCCGTGATAACACACCCCCTGTTTTTAAAGGCTGTGGTAAGGATAATAAAGAGGCAGACAAACGATATTATTATCGGGGATTCGCCGGGATTCGGAAATTTTATGGGGAACCATAAGACGGGATATAAAAAAGTGGCCGACGAGGAGGGCGTCTCTCTCGTTGATTTTAAGGAGGACGGGGAAGTGAGCAATGCGGCCGCGGTTTCCTATAAAAATTTCAAGGTTACCGGCTATGTCAACAGCGTGGACAAAATAATCAACCTGCCGAAATTAAAAACACACGGCCTTATGTACATGACGCTGGCCGTAAAGAACATGTTTGGTATAGTGGCCGGGGCCGGAAAGCCCGGGTATCATCTCAGGGCGGGCCGCGACAAGATGCTTTTCGCCCAGATGCTTGTGGACCTTTTTATGGCAAAGACGCCGGCGCTGAATATAATGGACGGTATCACGGCAATGGAGGGCAACGGCCCGGGCGGCGGGAACCCTGTTAATACAGGGGTCATTATAATGTCCGCCAGCGGGTTCGCCCTGGATTATGTGGCACCGCAGGTCGTGGGGCTGGATCCTGACAGGGTATATACCAACGCGGCATATAAAAAGAATGTCCTGAAAGGGCGCGGTATAGAAGNNAAAGGGGAAAAACTTGAGGATGTCAGGTATCGTGGTGTTTTCAGGCCCGTTCCGGATGCTGATGAAACCGGCGGAAAAAAAAGGTCCCCGCTTTTCGAAATGCTTTCCGGCGCCGCAAAAAAGCTGATGACGCCGAAACAGATATATCTCAGGGAAAAATGCACGGGATGCCTTTCGTGCGTCAAAGCGTGCCCGGTTAACGCACTTGTTTATGATAAAAAAAGGAAAAGGATAATATGCGATTATGACAAATGCATAAGGTGCTTTATCTGCCAGGAAATATGCCCGGAAAAGGCCATAATTATAAAAAAACCTTTTCTATCGCAATTCATAAAATAAAAGGATAGTGACTGGAGCATTATGGCAAAAAATTTATCATTCGGCGGCGGTTCGCCCCGCGAGCTAAAACATTTCATATCGCAAAAGACGGGGCTGTCCGGGAAAAAAGCAAAGGCCCTGATAGATTCGCGCAGGGTATTTGTCAACAGCCGCCGCGTTTGGATGGCTTCCCACAACCTTGAACCCGGGGATATGGTCACAATCCCGGATGATGCGGCCGCGCCGAGCGCGCAGCAGGAATATAAAATAATATATAAGGACAGGAATATAACCGCCGTTGACAAGCCTGCCGGCATGCTTTCCGACAGGGATCCCGGTTCGCTGGAGGATATTTTAAGAAAGTCGCTTTCCAACCCTAAATTAAGGGCCATTCACAGGCTCGACAGGGAAACTTCAGGCATAATCCTTTACGCCGCATCAACGGAAGTCTTTGAGGCATACAGGGAGATGTGGGAGGAAAAAGAGGTAAGGAAGGAATATTTTGCCGTTTCGACCGGCGAGGCGGATTTTGACGAAAAAAAAGCCGTGTCGCCCGTGGACGGCAAGAACGCCCGGAGTGATATAAAAGTCATATCGCGCGGCAGCGGCCTGACATTATTTCTGGTAAAAATAACAACAGGAAGAAAGCACCAGATAAGGATACATCTCGCCGGGGCCGGTTATCCTGTGGCGGGTGACACAATATACGGCCCGAAGAACGTGAGCGGCCCGCTTCAGTCGCTGTCGCGCCATATGCTGCACGCCTACAGGCTGAAATTCAAGTGCCCTGTCTCCCTTAAAGAAATGGACCTGAAGGCGCCGATGCACGGCGAAATGCTGGAAACGGCGAAAAAGGCGGGTTTTAGATAATATCCGGCAGCAAAAAAAATTGATTGCGGGCGGATTTATTGTTAAAATGTATTTATATTGGGACTGTCGGAAAAACCGTTGCGTGTTTATCCGGGGTATATGACATTNNTCAGATGAGCGGCGCAAGGCCAATAAAAATGTCATATACCCCGGATCCGGCCGCATGTGCGGGGTTTTTCGACAGTTCCATATTACCTACGGAGGTTAAATATTATGAAACGCGGAAAAATTATTTTTACGGCAGTTTATATTCTGGCCCTTGCGGCATCGGTTTTAGCCGCGGCAACCTCGGTGGAGGTAACGGGCGAGACGGATAAGACGCAGGCAAGCCTGGGGGATGTTATCAGGTATACGCTTACTGTAAAACGGCAGGGCGACATGTCACAGTCCCCGTCCGTGAACATGCCGTCGTTCGAGGGATTCAGGGTCCAGGGGACATATTCCAACAGCATGATGAATTTTATAAACGGCGCGGCTTCGGCGACAAACCAGCAGATAGTTGACCTTATAGCTGTAAAAAGCGGGGAAATAACCATCGCTCCGGCAAGGGTAAAATTCCTTGACCAGTCCACCAAACAATACTCGGTGGTTCAGACAAAACCCATAACTATTACGGTTGGGTCCGGAAGAAGGCACGCGGCGGCCGCGGCGGTTGATACGCCGATTCCGCAGCCTACGCCCGCTCAGCAGCTTCAGACGCCGGTTGAATCCGACATTCACACAATAAAATACAGCGCATATATGGATTTATCCGAACTTCTGCCTTATATAATCCTTGCAATAATTTTCATACTGGCGGTATATTTTATATGGAAGCGTATAATGAAAAAACCGGAGATAAAAACAGTCGTGCTTGAGGAGGATTACAGGAAAGAGGCCTTAAGGATGATAAAAAAGTCGGCTGATATCCTGAAAAACGGCGACATAAAGGGGTATTACTCGGATATTTACGAGGCAATCAGGTGGTTTTTGACGCGCCGGTTCAAGGATTCATTCGAAGAACTCACAACGCTGGAAATATTAAAAAGGCTGGATGAAAAGAAGGGGCGCGGAAAGGATATTGAGGCCGCGTCTATTGTAATGAAGGAATGTGACCTTGTGAAATTTGCCGATTATAAGCCGGCGGAAAAAGATACCAGGGAAATAGCGGAAGCGGCGGAAAGACTTATTACGGATTTCAAATAGGAGGGTTTTCTGATGGAAAAAGAAATAATATCCACAAAAGGGGCGCCGGCCCCGCAGGGAGCCTATTCGCAGGCTGTTGCGGCGGGGGATTTCATATTTGTTTCCGGACAGATACCGGTCGTGGCTGAATCCGGAATGCTCGTGGCCGAGGGCGTCCACAGGGAAACAAGGGTGGTGGTGGATAATCTGGAGGCCATTCTTGTCCATGCGGGGAGTTCCCTGGAAAAAGTGGTCAAACTTACGGTTTTTCTAAAAAAAATTGACGATATAAAATTCGTTAACGACGTGTTGAACGAACGTTTTGGAAAAGACCTTCCTGCAAGGACGACCGTGGAGGTTTCAAGGCTTCCAAAAGATATATCGGTTGAAATAGACGCGATAGCGCTGAAGTAATTCAGCTTAAAATAGAACCAAGGATATTTTTCTGCCCCAGGGCAAATTCGGCCGCGGCCATCTTTTTTCCTGATTCCGGCTGGAGTTCCGTCACCAGAATATTTCCGCTCCCCGTCGAAACCACAATGCCTGTATTCCTGATTATTTCAATTATTTCACCCGGCTTTCCAGCCGGTTTGTCCCCGGAAAATTCCCGTGCGGCGAATATTTTAAGGATTTTTCCGTTGTAACTGCAAAAAGCGCAGGGCCAAGGGACCAGTCCGCGTATTTTATTGACTATATTGGACGCTCCCTGTGTGAAATCCATTTTTCCGTCGCTTTTGTTAAGCGTTTTTACAAATGTAGCCTGTGATTCGTCCTGCCTGACGCGCGGCGCTGTTCCCGAATCTATCATATCCAGAACCTTAACCACCGTATTTCCGGAAAGCGCCGAGAGTTTTTCAAAAAGTGTTATTGCGTTGTCTTCCGGCGCAACCGGCATCTTTTCCTGATAAATAATATCGCCGGCGTCCAGTTTTTTTACGATAAACTGGTAGGTGATTCCGGTTTCAGTGTCGCCGTTAATCAGGGCCCGGTTTATCGGGGAGGCGCCGCGGTACTTTGGAAGAAGGGATGCGTGTATATTTATGGTGGCGTGGCGCGGGAAATATATGAGTTCTTCTGGGAGTATCTGGCCGAAAGCGACTATCACATTCAGGTCGGGTGAAAATTTGCTGTATGCCGAAAAAAAATCGGGGGCCGAGGCGTTTTCCGGCTGAAGCACGCTTATACCGGCATCCAGGGCGGCCTGCCTGACCGGCGTCGGTGATAAAAGCATGGAACGCCCTTTCGGCCTGTCAGGCTGTGAAACCACTGCCGCAACGGTGTGGCGCGAAGCTATAACAGCCTTTAATACAGGGACCGAAAATGCAGGGGTTCCAAAAAATACTATTTTCATTTATGGCCGGGGGTATTTAGTTTTTTTAGTTCTTTTAATTCCTTATTGTGGAGCATTTTACGCACCGGGGACATCCTGTCCGTAAATACCACCCCGTTGATATGGTCTATCTCGTGCTGTATAACTATTGCCAGCAGGCCGGAAGCTTCAATCAGGAGTTCTTTGCCGTCAGCGTCAAAAGCCCTGACTTTTACGGATTTTGGGCGTGAAATTTTTTCATTAATTCCGGGAAAAGAGAGGCAGCCTTCCTCAAATTCGTTTTTATCCCTGGAAGCCTCAAGTATTTCCGGATTGGCAAGCCCCATGACTATGGTGGAATCCTTTGTGGAGGCGTCAAGGACAATGGCCCTTTTTAAGACGCCTATCTGGTTCGCGGCAAGCCCCATTCCGCCGGCGCTGTACATCACCTCCAGCATGTCCTGGAAAAACTGCTTGAGCTCCTCGCCAAAGGCCTTTACCGGCTCAGCTTTTTTGCGCAGTATGGGGTCGCCGTATTTCCGTATTGTGTATATCATCGCAGCTCCTTCATTTTATTATCATGAATTATACATATTTACCGCGGATTTTTCAATAAAGATAAAACGTCCGCGGGCGGCCCGGGAATTCGGGCTGAAATGGCTTGACTTTACATGCAAATATGTGTATATATGTATAAATGAACGGGGAGGCGCAAAATATGGATGTTTTTGAAATACAGGCAGGTTTTTTTAAGGCGCTTTCGCATCCTTCAAGGCTGAAGATACTTGAAGCGCTTAAGGAAAAGGATTCATGCGTATGCGACCTTGTGGATTTTGTGAAGGAACCACAGCCGCAGGTTTCAAGGCACCTTGCGGCATTAAAAGCAGCGGGCATACTCACGGCCGAGAAAAAGGGCGCCAGGACATGCCACAGGATCAAGGATAAAAATGTCATGAAGCTTATTGAACTGTCGTTAAAAATAATCAAGGCGAAGAATGAAAACATCATGTCTGCGCTTGAAAAGGGAGAATGAAATGGAAAAACTTATAGATGAAAAGACAACACAGGAATTAAAGGCCCAGTTTGCGGCGCGCCTTAAGGAACCGGTGGACGTAAAGATATTTACCAGCATGATTATTACCGACACAAACAACCCCGACTCCCCCGAAATAAACAAGTTCGCCGTCCAGCTTGCGAAAGAACTTCATGATATCGACCCCAGGATAATAGTCCAGGAGTTCGGCATGGAATCGGAAATAGCGAAAAAAGAGGGTATCAAAACCGCGCCGACAATACTCATAGGCTACGATATGGGTTACAGGATATTTTATAACGGAGCGCCCATGGGGCATGAAGCATCTTCGTTTATCGAAACCATCGCGCTTGTTTCCGGCGGCGTAAGCGCGCTTGCGCCGGATTCCATAAAACTGCTCTCAAATATAAAAAACCCGTTCTCAATGCAGGTTTTTGTGACTCCCACATGCCCTTACTGCGCGAAATCCGTCATACTGGCAAATCAGATCGCGATTCAGATGAAAAATATTGCAAAGGCCGAATGCGTCGAATCAATGGAAAATCAGGACCTTGCCAGAAAATTCAACGTATCTTCCGTGCCCCAGCAGGTGATAAACATGAACCCGGCCTCGTCTTCCGTAGGAGCCCAGCCGGAAAGGGTCTTTATAATGCAGATATTAAAGGAAACAGTTCCGGCAATCTATGAAACGCTGGCGAGCGAGCTTGAGGCTGATAAAATAAAAAAAGAAAAACTGCCGGACCAGCCCGAAGGCACGGTTTACCTTACAGACTCAAATTTTAAGGACGCGCTTAAAAAATATGAGAATCTTGTGGTGGATTTCTGGGCGGAGTGGTGCATGCCGTGCAAAATGCTTTCACCCATGCTTGATGAAATATCAACGGATGAAAAGGGAAAAATTGTGATTGGAAAGCTAAATGTCGATGAAAACCCGCACACTTCGGCGGAATACGGCATAGCTTCCATACCGGCTGTTTACTTTTTCAAAAAAGGCGAAAAAGCTGGCGAGAGCATAGGCGTTGTCCCCAAACCGCAGCTTTTGGAAAAAATGAAGACCGCGTTTAAAATATAAGGGGGTAAATAATGAACGAACATCTTGCAATTAATCTTATGGGGCTGGGAGCGGGCCCTTCCGCCCCGGATATTTATGACGCTGTTATCATAGGCGGCGGGCCGGGCGGATTGACTGCGGGAATATATCTTGCCAGGTCGGGCTATAAGGCGGTTATTGTCGAAAAAATCGCAGCCGGGGGACAGATATTTATCACGTCCGAGGTGGAAAATTATCCCGGAATTGAGCGGATATCAGGGCCGGAACTTTCAATTGCCATGGAAAATCAGGCAAAAAAATTCGGGGTCGCTTTTGAATTTGACGAAGCAATAAATATTGAAGACGGGCCGGATAAGCTGAAGACCGTAACCCTATCTGCCGGGAAACACATCAAGGGGCGCAGCGTCATCATATCAACCGGGGCAAAATACAAGAACCTCGGAGTCCCGGGCGAGGAGCTTTTTCGCGGAAAAGGGGTTTCAAACTGCGCCACCTGCGACGGGGCATTCTATAAAGGCCTCGAAGTGGCCGTCATCGGCGGCGGAGACACCGCAATTGAGGAAGGCGATTATCTGACAAGATTCGCGTCAAAGGTGCATATAATACACCGCAGGCAGGAATTCAGGGCGTGCAGGATAGCTGTCGACCGGGCGAAAAAGAACCCTAAAATAAATTTTATCCTTGATACGGTTGTCGAGGAGATTTCGGGAAAAACCTTACTGGAAAAACTCAAATTGAACAACATTAAAACCGGTGTTAAAAGCGAACTTAGTGTCTCCGGCGTTTTCATCTTTGTGGGCATGGCGCCGAATACCGGGTTTTTGAAGGGGATTGTCGAGATGGACCCCACGGGTTATATAAAGGCCGATATGGATATGAAAACATCCAGGCCCGGAATGTTCGCGTGCGGCGACTGCATACAAAAAAAGCTGCGGCAGGTCGTTACGGCGGCGGGAGACGGAGCCGTGGCTTCGGAGTCCGCGTCGGAACATATTGAATCATTGAAAATTTAGGATTTTTCCGGCGGCCTGCGGGGCCATATAACAGCAAAATATAAAAACGCGGCAGAGGCGGCAAAAAAGAGCGCCATATACCATTTGAAATTGACCGGAAAATACCGGAATATGATGTTATGATATCCGGCTGAAACTTTAACGCCCATGTAAATTCCAAGGCATGTTTCCACGGGAGCCGCGATGTTGTCGACATACACGCGCCATCCGGGATACATACTCCCTGAAAAGACAAAATAACCGTCTTTTTCCATTGTCGCCTCTATGGCGTAATATGTATAGTCATATTCTTTTTTTCTTGACCATGAGTACTGGCCCACTATAAGGTCGGCGCTGTCGCGGTTTTTTGTGGTGAAAAACACAGGCAGTGCGTAAATATTCCTGTAAATGTTGACCTGTCCGCCGTATATTTTTTCCAGTGCGGGGTCGGATATTTCAGAACGCGATATAAGGTATTTTACGTTCAAAAGGTTAAGCTTATCGTGGTTGACAGCGCCTCCCGGTAAAAAAACACTGTTTAAAAATGATTTGTAAACACGCGGTTCCACGGGGTTATAGCCGCCGGCATCGCTCAGGCCGTATAACGTGGAGGTGTTTGAGGGGATGGACGAAAGAAAATTGGTTTCCGCACCGTAAAGCGTCGTTCCGGGAAAAATTCGGTTTTCCGTGAGGTCCTGCGTGTGCAAAATTTTGTAATCGGTTCCCTGAACGGCCTGCAGTGTTTTCGGGGTGTAATTGTATATGGATGCGTCAATGAGAGGGTTTACGCCGCCTATGAAAAAAGTAAATTCAAAAAAGAGGCCGAATAAAAGGACAAAAATATAAAAACCGCCGCGTATGAACCCGCGTTCCCTCGCGTAAAATAAAAGGAAGTTTATGCCGAGGATGACTGTAAAAATAAAAAGCCCTGTTACAAAATTTATGGCTGCCTGGGGCGTCAGGTTGTAGGTCCTGATAAAAAGCGCGCGGTTGATTATTATGAGCCCGATGGCCGCGGCAAGCGACGCCATCAGGTAAAAAAAGACCCTGTTGACTTTTTTTGAAAATCCCGAAGTATAGGCAAATCTGCTCAGGAAAGGGATATGGGACGGCGACATTGAAATAATATGCTCGACAGCGTGGGCTGAAATTATTGAAAAAGGCAGGGTGAATAGCGTCATGGCAAACCCCGGGTGTCGCAGCATTGAAAAGAAGGGAAAAAATGTAAAAAACCAGGAGTGTACGGGGGTGTTGCGCCCGAGAGATATTACAACCGCCAGAAATACAAGCGTCAGGGTAAATTTATAAAGCCTGTTTTTAGGGTAGAAAAAAGAAAGCAGGAGCAAAAAAAGCGCCGTTATGGAGAAAAAGTTCATCATTCCCATGGAATAAGAATACCAGTCGTTTAAAAAGTTTGTAGAAAAACCATTAAGTCCGGCCGGCATCAGAAATGCCCACATATTCATGAAAGACATGGAAGTATCGGCCGCCATGCTGTATTCAAAAGGGGCGCCGCGCGAAGAAAGTCCGATGAGTTCCAGAAAGAGGCCGGTCTGCGGCAGTGTGAGTATGAAGGCCGCTATAACACCGGCAAAAAGCGGCATGAACCGGGAGAAGGCACGCTTTATATCCATGCGCAGTTCCCCGCGCGCGAACTGGTAAAAGGCGAAAGCCAGGATAAGCATAACGGTATATACGACGGTGGGAGGGTGGCCGGCAAGGATGCTGAGTGAAAATAAAAGTCCGAAAAGCGGCACAAAATAAAAACGCCCGCTTTCCAGATAATTCAGCAGGGTTAAAATTATTAACGGTATATAGGAGTAAGAGGCCAGGGCGCTTAAAAAATTTATTTTTGAAATGGTGAAAGAGTTAAAAAGAAAGACAAAAACGCCCGCTGTGCAGGCCGCCGGCGAAAAACCGAGCTTTTTAAAGAGGGCATATGAGGAATATCCCATGATAAAGAAATGGGCCAGTATGTATATTTTAAAAGCAGACTGGAAGTCTGCAAAGGCGAAGAAAATACCGAGCGGATAAAAAACACCCTTCTGGATATCAGCGGCAAAGGGGACGCCGGAAAAAACATACGGGTTCCAGAAAGGCGCGGCGCCGCACTGCATGGCCCGGCGGAAAAATTCCTTCCACGGGTAGAACTGGGTGTAAATATCCCCGATAAAAAAAAGCTTCCCGCTTAAAAAAATATAACCAAAATAAAGGGCAATAGAGAAAGTTATTATCCCCAGATATAACACATCCGGGTGTTCCGAGTGAAATTTTGATATCCTGTTATTCATTTTTCAGCACCGCAGTATTTTGATAACTGTTCCGCGCGTTCCGCAGGGCAGCCTTTTTTTAGAGCTTCATCATACCACATACAGGCCCTTTTTTTATCCCGCATTCCGGCATAGGCCAGCCCCCTGCCGAGCGCCGTGGCGTACGGCGGTATGGAAAGGAGGCTTTTTTCATAATCGGTGGACCCGGTATTTGAGGCGGAAATTGAGTCTATTGTGTCGTATTCCCCGAAAGCACCGTTGAAATCTTTCCTTCCGGAATAGATGCCGGCCATAAAACTGCGCGCCGCCAGGTAATCCGGCTCAAGAGTTATTGATTTTTTCACCAGCGATTCTATCTTATCACTGGTTAATGAAAGCGAGTATACGTTTCCGGTGTCGGCGGTTGAAAGGTAATATGAAGCTTCCTCCATATAAGTAAATGCCCTGAACGGGTTTGCCGAGATGGAGCGTTCAAAATTTTTCAGGGCCTCGTCACTGTCTCCGATGCCTGCATAGGCCCGCGCGGCATGCAGGCTGTAAATGCAGTCCAGCGAGTCAAGCTCAAGGGCGTGTTCGAATAAAGGAATTGATGAGCGCATATTGCCCCTGGAAGCGTAGTATCCGCCCCTTTCGTCGAAATATAGCGAATTAAGGGGTTCGGCCAATGACGCGTTGTATATGTAGATATATTTCCCGCGGTCCCGGTTCGAGGCTGACGTGTTTGAATATTTATCATATAGCAACAGGCCGGCAGCGGGCCTTATTGCAAGTGAAAATATAATAAAAGAAAGCAGCAGCGCGGGAAGGTAATATATTTTTGTGAAAAGCAAAGCTTCACGGGAAACGGTCCTTATCGACTGTTTTTCCGCGGTAATCATGGAGGCAAGCACGGCGGCTGTGTAAATTATACCGGGCAGATGAAGGGTAAAATAAAAAAACGAATGAAACACAAGCGCGGCCAGGCCGAAATAAGAACCGGCCCGGGCGGCCCAGACCTTTTTATCCCCGCGGTTTTCCGGGGGGGTTTTAAACAGGGCGAACAGCAGCCAGATTAATATGACAAGGCCGGGAAGGCCGCCTTCGGCGAATGCCTGCAGGAATTCATTGTGCGCGAAAGGCGTATTCATCTGGAACCGCGCGATTCCTTTTACGGGAAAATTATACATCTGAAAGACCCCTAAAAAACTTCCGGCGCCCCAGCCGGTGAATAGCCTGTCGAATCCCATGCGCAGCGCTGCCTTCCATATGTCGAGCCTGTTAAAATAAAACGGGTCGGGGGTGATATTTAGCATTTTCTGGCCGGAAGGAGTGAAGGGGGAAAATGTGAAAAACAGCAGAAGCAGGAACGAACCGGCGATTATACGGTATTTATGGGCGGTCTGGCCGGGAAGATCGCTCATGGATTTTCTGTTATAAAAATAGAAAACGGATGTGGCCGCCAGGCAGAATAGCATGGCAAGCATGGAGCTTTTTGAATAGGAGAGCGAGGCGGCGATAACTATGATTATTATTCCAACGGCTCTCAGCCTGAAATAGTCCTGCTTTTTTTCAAAAAGAAGTTTTGAAAGCAGCATTGAAAAGGAAACGGCAAGATACGCGGAAAAAAGCGCCCTGTTGGGAAAAAAACCATCCGCAAAGTCCGCGCCGGGGAGATGAAGCGACAGCTTGTAAAAGTACTGGATAACGGCGAGCACGCTTATTATCACGCCGATTGCAGCGAGAAAATTTGAAATAAAAATCCTGAAGTTGTGGCGCCTTAAAAACTGTGACGACAGGTAGTAAAGCACGGCTGCGCCTGCCAGAACCGAGAAAATGCCGAAACCGGAATAAATATCCGGCGTGATAAAAAGCAGGGCCGTGGCCCAGGCAATTCCGGCCATAACAGGGATATCGACCGATGTAATACGGAGGTCCTCCTTTGAAACGGACCATATTGCAAAACCGGCCGCTATAAGGACGTTCATCGCGGTCAGAACATATGTCTGCTTGCCGCCGGTGACCGCGGCCAGGGTTAAAACTCCCAGGATGAGGTAAAAAATAAGACTGCGCCTTTTGCCGGGATTGATGCCAAGCAGATATGAAAGTTTGACTTTTTTAAGCTGGATAAGACCTATATTGACCTGGCTTAAAAGCGCGGCGAGAATTATTACAAAAACAACCGACAGCTCAAACGAGTATATGTCGGACTCCATAAGGTTATGGATAAGAAAGGCGGTCAATCCCGTGAGCATTGAAAAGACCATTATTTTTTTGTATGGGGTCCTTAAAAAATAAAAGTTGCGTATTATCGAGGAATAGGCCGAGAAACCGGCTGCTAAAAGCAGCGCCAGCCCGGGTATGCCGGTCTCAATGCATGTCTGAAGAAGGAAGTTCGAGGCATGGTTTAAATGCTGGGCCCTGCCGAATTCCGGGTTGTTGTAAAGGGCCTCAAAACTGCCGGGCCCGCCGCCAAAAACAGGATAGCCCCGTATCACGTCCATCATGCGGAGAAAACCGGCGAGCTTGGCCTGCATTTCCGGAAGAAAAACGGAAATGCCGCGCATTTTGACCGCGGCCGCAAGTATGGCCGTGGCGATTAAAAGCACGAGCAAAAACAGGCGCCTGAATTTAGATATTGCCTGGTCATTTACAAAAAGCAGCATAAGGAAAACGCCCGCGATAAGTGAAATGAAAGCTCCAATTGAGCGTGTAAGCACCAGGCCGGCGCATAAAACAGCCAGGGCCGCGGTAAGGATATTTCTGTAACGCTTCCTTGTCCTGATGAGGCCTATGACAATCGGGATGACCAGTATCAAAAGGCCGGAGAAAGCGCCCGGGCCTATAAGGGCGCTGAATGAATGCTCCTCAAAAAAACGCACGGTCAGATTACGTATCAGGGCATCTTTTCCAATCTCGGGAACAAGCGGCGCCATGAACTGATAAAGCCCCATGAGTGAAAGCACACATGATGCGGCAATTATAAAGACCAGAAACTGGGTGAAGTATTTTTTTGCGTAATTATAGGCCACGTAAAAAAGGAGCAAAAAAGCGGTGAAAATAACGGTCGAATTAAAAGAAGCCAGCATGTTTTTCGCGGTGAGGGAGGTTATGAGGTACCAGCCGAAAAGCAAAAGCAGGTTCCCGTCCACGGGGGTTTCTATTTTCAGCTCTTCTTTCAGCAGTTTGTTGGACATTACAAAAATAAGCCCGGCGACAACAATACATCCGGAATAGAAAAGCCCCATTGCCGGATTTGTGGATGGCGGAAAGAAAAGCGAGAACGCTGTCAGAAAGCCGAGGATTACGAGTATAAAGGCGTCTGTCGTTTTTTGGAGTTTTTCTATCATTTTCCCTTCAGCCCGTTGGCCGCTTCAAGCGCGAGGTAATACCCCTGGTCGCCAAAACCGCTGATCTGGCCCACGGTGACCGGCGCTATAAAAGATTTCTGCCGGAAATCCTCCCTTTTGTATATGTTTGAAAGGTGGACCTCTATGGTAGGGATATTAATGGAAGATATGGCGTCCCTGATGGCGACTGAAGTGTGCGTGTACGCGGCCGGGTTTATTATTATGCAGTCGGCCCAGTTCATCGCCTGCTGTATGGTCGTGACTATTTCGCCCTCATGGTTTGACTGGACGATTTTTACCTCCATACCCAGGGATTTTGCCTTTTCCTCGATGTTGCGGTTGATATCGGCTATTGAAATGCTGCCGTACATTTCGGGTTCCCTCTGCCCGATAAGATTTATGTTGGGCCCGTGTATTATGAGTACTTTTTTCATCGCTTTCTCCTTATTATATGTGTATAATTTTTAACCTGTGTAGTATAGCAAATAATACGGGTGCAGTTCAAGGCAAAAGAGAAAGTTTTGTGATATAATAAGGGCCATTATAATCAGACAAGGAGATCAGGCACCATGAGCGTCATACCTTTGTTCCCGGAATTTACGGACGTTGACATAACCCACAGGGGTCAGATAGAGGCGTGTTCTACGGAAAATCCACGGACAATTTCGGAGCTGAATTTCGCGGAAATTTTCGCATGGCATAATATAAGGGAAATGAAGGCGACAAAACATAACGGCAATATTATTTTGCTGGTCAACAAGGCCGGAAAAAAGTACATTTATCCGCCATTCGGGAACAACGCGCCGTATAAAAGCGTTATTGCCATGCTGGAATGGCTGTCAAAGAACGATCCGGAGATTTACGCGTATGGTTTTAACGAGCAGCAGGCAAAAGTATCTGAAGAATCCTGCGTGCTTTCGGCGGAAGAGGACAGGGACAACGCCGACTATGTTTATTCATGCGGCGACCTTATCAGGCTCGCCGGCAGGAAATTTGACGGAAAACGCAACCATTTGAAAAACTTTTACAGGAACTTTGAATCCGTCTTTGAAAAAATAACGCCGGAAATGATACCGGCTATCAAGGATTTCCAGGAGCGCTGGTGCCGCGAGCGGATGTGTGAAGACGACCTTTCGCTTGCCAACGAATCAAAGGCGGTAATGGAGGTGCTTGATAATTACACCGGGCTTCCCGTGTTCGGCGGGGTTCTTAAAATAAAAGGGGAGATTCAGGCATTTACCGTCGCCTCGGAATTGAACAGTGAAACCGCGGTTGTGTTGTTTGAAAAGGCCAGGCCGGAGTTAAGGGGAATTTACCAGGCAATAAACCAGCAGTTCTGCGAGAATATGCTTTCCGGGTATAAATGGATAAACAGGGAGCAGGATTCAGGGGATGAGGGGCTGCGCAGGGCAAAACTGTCATATAATCCTGCAAGGCTTGAGATGAAATATATTTTAAGGCTCAGGGAAAACAAGAAATGCGCCGAATGGAACAAAAGCCCGGCCCCGGACGTCAAATTTTAAAGAAAAAATTTATAAAAGGAGAATGCGCATGAAAAAGCTTGCGTTAACTGCCGCCGCGCTTTTTTTAACGGCTGTTTTTGCATGCGCATACCCTGTATTACGCACTAACTCCGGCTTTAAAGATAACAACCCCGATAAAGCCACGGCCACACACTCTTATAAGCTTCACCTGTTCCAGCTTCAATTTAAGGGCGCTTCGGAAAAATGTGAAAGGGCCGGGCTGCCGCAGCATAACGGCACCGGCGAGCTAAAAAGTGCCGTTAGATGCATACAGGACGGCTCCACTGATATATCCAAAGAGCCGCCGCCGGAACATATTCTCAGCTGTTTTTCCGGAAAAATATGCGCGTATATTCCCGTAAAAGGGCTTTCCACAATTTTTATCCTTAAATCCCGCAAATAAAACAACCTTTCAACCCTTGTTTCCCGGCGTTCCTGTCTGCATTGCCGTATTTATTCGGACGTGATAAAACAGAAAACGCGCGGGAACGGACACCCTGATTTATTCTGTCGTTATCGGTATTTTAAAAATTACTATGACTGGTTTGGAAAATCCGGGACTGCGTGAAACTACTGCGTGCCGCTGACCGGGTTAAACCGCGCCTGAAAGCGCAAAAAACTAATGGAGGGCAAGAATGAAGAAAGTTATCGTGATCTTAATGGCATTAATGTTTTCTGTTTCAATGGCTATTGCTGTAAATGCTGAAACGGCTCCCGCTTCAAAAACAGTTTCGGCGGCTTCCGGAACAACCGGCGCGGCAAAAACAGCGGCAAAAAAAGCAAAAAAAACAAGGAAGGCAAGAAAAACAAAAAAAGCGGTTAAAAAAACCGAAGCAAAATCGACGACCACAACCGCCGCAACAGCGGTAAAACCGTCTAAGTAACATAAAAAAGGGCCATGGGGGCGCGTCGGACGCATTCATATGCGTGCCGCAGCGCAGGGCGCGTTTCCCCCTGGCACTTTTTAAGCCGCCTCAGCCGGGGGAAGGATGACATAAGGCAAATTTTTTACAGCATGTTTAATAAATGAAGTTATTGAGGGTATAATTAAACCTTTTTTATAGGGACAAAAAATTTAAATGGAGGTAAAAAAATGAAAAGTAAATATTTGGGTCTTGTGGTTTTGTCGCTTTCCACGGCTTTATTTGTGGGATGCGCTTCCGTACAGAAGATTAAAACCGGAGAGCCGGACAGTCAGGCAAAAGCTGACAGCGCGAAAGCGCCGCAGGCGGAGATGAAATATGTGGTGAAAAAAGGGGACAGCCTGTGGAAAATATCGGCAAAATCGTCGGTTTACGGGGACCCTTTCGAATGGCCCCTGCTTTTTAGGGCCAACAGGGACCAGATAACCGATCCTGATATAATTGATACGAACGAGGAACTCGGAGTGAAAAAAGATTTTGACGAGAACGAGGTTAAAACCGCGGTTGCAGACGCGAAAGACACGCCGCCATACAGGCATCATTCACAGCCGCGCAAAAAGCTTCCGTTAAAATATTAGAGCGTTAAACCGGCCGGGGGGCCCATCCAATTTAGATTCCCTATAACAACACCCTTTACACACCCTATAACACCCCCCGGCCTTATTTTTTTATGAGGAGGCTGCTTATAAAGAAACCGTCAGGAGTTTTGTGCAAGTTCAGAAACATTCTCCATTTCCTTTTAGGAGAGGGTCGGGGTGAGGTGTATCAGTCCTGTCTTAAATGCCCCTCACCCGGTCCCTCTCCCAAAGGGAGAGGGAGTAAAAAAGAATTTGGCAATTTACACACAAGTATTCACAATAACAAGTAAAATTTATGCTTGATTTTACCGCATATTTGCAGGAAAATATTTTTAATGGTTCATCGGGGTTCCACTAATGTGGAATAATAAAAGGGCGTGAATATATGACGGGACACCTTAAAAGCGCAGCCACGGCAGCAAATCTTCTTATAGCGGCCTTTTTTTGTATTGTTTTCCCTGTTTCTGCAACGGCATCCTCCGCGTCGTCCGGCGACGCCTCAATAAAATCAATAACCGTCGTTTGTGACGACAACTATCCCCCTTATGTTTTCAGGGAGCCGGACGGGAAACTGCGCGGAATCACTGTGGACCAGTGGGAACTCTGGAGCAAAAAAACGGGAATTCCCGTAAAAATAAACGCCATGGAATGGAGCCTGGCCCAGAGGGATATGGCGGAGGGAAAAGCCGACGTCATCGACACAATATTTTTTACCGAGGACAGGAACCGCATTTACGATTTTACGCCGGCTTACGCCTCCATAGATGTGCCGGTTTTTTTCAGCTCTGAAATATCCGGGATATCAGACCCGGAATCGCTCGGTGGATTTGTCGTCGCCGTCAAAACAGGGGATTCATGCATCAATGTTCTGCGCATGCACGGGGTTGATATCCTTGAGGAATTTCCGGATTACAGCTCCATAATAAAAGGCGCGGTAAAGGGCAAAGTAAAGATTTTCTGCATGGACAGGCCGCCGGCAATATACCTGCTTGACAGGGCCGGAATAAGGAATAATTTCAGGATGACAGCGCCGGTTTATACCGGGAATTTTCACAGGGCGGTTAAAAAGGGAAGCCAGGAGCTGTTGAAAATCATAAATGCGGGATTTTCAAAAATATCAAAAAAGGAATACGCGGACATTGGCCGCAAATGGTCCGGCGAAAATATTGACGGCTATATTTTTATGCGTAATTTTATCATAGTTTTTATTATTGCGGCGGCCGCGGTTTTATTGCTGTTTTTGTGGAACATTACCCTTGTGAACAGGGTAAACGGGAAGACGCGGGACCTTAAAAGAGCCATGGAAGTAATTCAGCAGAGCGAACAAAAATTCAGGCTTGCGTTCGACACAAGTCCCGACGCCATAAATATAAACAGAATGTCGGACGGGATGTACCTTGAGATAAACGATGGTTTTACACGGCTGACCGGATTTACAAAGGAGAATGTCGCCGGAAAAACGTCGGAGGAAATTAAAATATGGAATGATATGGCGGACAGGAAAAAACTGGTGGACGGCCTGAGGGCACGCGGTTTTGTGGACAACCTTGAGGCGGTTTTCAGGGGAAAAGACGGTTCGACAAAAACGGCGCTCATGTCCGCAAAGATAATGATGATAAAAGGCGAACCGAATATTCTGTCCATAACAAGGGACATAAGCGAGAGGAAAAAACTGGAGATTTCGATAGCCGAGAGCGAGGAAAAATTCAGGACGCTTGCCGAACAGTCTCTCATCGGAATAGTCATTATACAGGACAATGTATTTAAATATGTGAACAGGGTAATGGAAAATCTTATAGGATTCAGCAGGAGCGAAATATTAAAATGGGAGCCGATGGAGTTTATGAAGACCGTGTCCCCTGAATTCCATGATTTAGTTTTTGAACAGATAAAAAAGAAGCAGGCCGGCGGCGGGGATGTCCGGAATGTCTATGAATTCAAGCTGCTGGCTAAAGACGGAAAGGAAAGATGGGTAAGTATTTATTCCAAGACAATAACCTATGACGGGCGCCGGGCAATACTTGTCAGCCTCGCCGACATCAGCGATATAAAGGAAACACACGACAGGCTGGAAAAAACAATTGAAAAGCTGAAAACAAGCAACGATGAACTGGAAAAATTCGCGTTTGCCACGTCCCACGACCTTCAGGAGCCGCTGCGTATGGTATCCAATTACCTACAGCTGCTCAGGGCAAAGTATCATGGGCGGCTTGACGCTGAGGCGGAAGAGTACATTGACACGGCCGTCAAAGGGGCGGTGAGGATGGCGGAGCTTATCAGGGGCATCCTCGATCTTTCAAGGATTGGAAAGGTGGAGATGAATTTTCAGGGGGTTAATACGGGGGAGATAGTTGAAGAGGTGAAAAAAATGCTCGGGCCCAAGATAATTGAAACCGGTGCGGAAATAACAGCCGGGGAAATGCCGGAAATAATGGCGGATAAGACGCAGATGACACAGCTTTTTATGAACCTTATCGGTAATTCCATAAAGTTTTCAGCCGCGGCTGGAAAACCGAAAATTGAGATTACATGCAGTAAAAGGAACAACTACTGGCTCTTTTGCGTTAAGGACAACGGCATAGGGATATCCCCGAAATATTTCGACAGGATATTTGTAGCTTTCCAGACGCTCCATTCAAAGGACGAGTACGAAGGCTCCGGTATAGGGCTTGCCACATGCAAAAAAATAGTTGAGTACCATAACGGGAAAATATGGGTCGAATCCGAGGAAGGAAAGGGAGCGGCTTTTTATTTTACCATTGCCATGAACAGGGCCTGACGGCCGCTATAAAATCTTTGAAACTTTTTGTGTTTTGATATGTCAAAATGTTATTACAAACAAGGGGGATTTATGAAAAAAATAACGGCTCTTTTTCTTTCACTTGCGGTAGTTCTGGGAATTTTTATGATACAGGGATGTTCGCAAAAGCGGGGGCCAGGGGCTGTAACGGGGATTGAGAACTCCGTATCATCGCAGTCATGCGACCCGAAAAAAGGGACGAATGTCTTCGCGGGTAATTTTTATTCGGAATGTAAAACAACAACTGCCGGAAATATATTTTTCTCGCCATATTCGATATTCGCGGCCCTTTCAATGACGTATGAGGGGGCAAAGGGTGAAACGGCCGGCCAGATGGCCGTGCTTTTACACCTGCAGAGCGACGCGGCCACGCGGCAGGCCGGGTTTGCTTCCATGATGAACGCGATTAATGCGCCGGGAAAAAGTTATACCTTAAGCACATCAAACAATCTGTGGATCCAGCAGGGATTTCCGGTATTGCAGAGCTACACAACGGTTCTTACACAGTATTATTTGGCGGCAATAACGCTTCTTGATTTTATTAACAGCCCTGAAGCCTCAAGGCAGACTATAAATAATGCGGTTGCAGGCCAGACAAATAATAAGATAACAAACCTGATCCCTCCCGGCGATATCACTTCTTTTACAAGGCTGGTTCTGACAAATGCCGTTTATATGGACGCAACATGGGCGGACAAGTTTCCGGCGGCAAATACGCACACCGGCAGCTTTTATACAACGGCGTCGTCGCCTGTTTCGGTTTCAATCATGAGCCAGACAATGCCGGGTAATATTGAAAATTATTACGGCGCCGCGCAGGTCATGGAGATGCCTTATGTGAACAATGAATTATCCATGTTTGTATTCCTGCCGCCCCAGGGGCAGATGGCGGCGCTGGAAAGCGTCATGACCGGGGATAAATTAAACGACTGGTTCGCAAACAGGAGTTCTGCGGCCGCTGTGACCGGATCGGTTATTGTATTACTGCCGAAATTTACATTTACTGAAAATTACGACCTTACATCAATGCTTCAGAATATGGGAATGGTGCTTGCGTTCAATTCTGCGGCTGATTTTTCCGGGATAGCGCCGAAGTCATACGGGCCGCTTTATGTTTCCGATGTGGTGCATAAGGCGTATGTATCCGTAGATGAAAACGGCACTGAGGCGGCCGCTGCAACCGCGGTGATATTTACCACCACAATTGAATGCGTAACGGTACCGATAAACCAGCCGCCTGTATTTAACGTAGACAGCCCTTTTATTTTTGTTATCAGGGAAAACACCACAAATGCCATTCTTTTTATGGGCAGGGTTATGGACCCCACGTCGAATTAAAAACAAATAAAATAAAAAAGCCGGGGGTAAAACCCCGGCTTTTTTATTTTTAGCCATTCAGTTGGGATTGAATCACAGGCTGTGATATACTTAAACCAAAGAAAAAGAGGAGAAGATTATTATGAAAACAGATGTTGTCATACTTGGCTCCGGCCCGGCCGGGATACAGGCCGCCATTCATGCGGCAAGGAAGAAAGCCGGTGTAATAGTGCTCGGCAGGCCGGAAAAAAGCGCCATCAACGGCGCGCATGTCGAGAATTACTGCTGTACGGAGGAGACATTAAAGGGCGTTGAAATGGTGGATGACGGCGTAAAACAGGCGCAAAAATTCGGGGCCATATTTATAAACGAGGACGCGGTAGAGGCAAAGGTTCTGGAAGGCAGTTTCATGGTCAAACTCGAGGGCGGGGAAGAAATAACGGCAAAATCCATGGTGCTCGCCATAGGAATCAAACGCAACAGCGCCGGTGTGAAAGGCGAAAGCGAGTATCTGGGGCGCGGGGTGAGCTACTGCGTGGAATGTGACGCCAATTTCTACAAAAACAAAAAAGCCGCGGTGTTAGGCGACGGAAGCGCGGCCGCGTCAGGCGCTGTCCTGCTGTCCAAATACGCGCGGGAAGTAACGCTCATAAGCAGGGAGTTAAAGGTTACGGAGGCGCTGAAAAAAGAGGTTCTTTCTTCAGGTGTTACATTCAAGGAAGGGGCCTGGATAGAAGAGATAAACGGCGATGGAAAAAAGGTCATATCGCTGTCTTTGACGGACGGCTCGACGGAGAATATTGACGGGATATTTATTGAGCTCGGGGCAAAAGGGGCGATGGAGCTGGCAACAGGACTGGGCGTGGCCCTTGACCAGGAGCAGTTGAAATACATAGAAACGGACAAAAAACAGGCGACAAACATACCGGGAATTTTTGCGGCAGGGGACATCTGCGGCGCGCCGTTCCAGATGGCAAAGGCGGTCGGCGAAGGGTGTGTGGCGGGTATTAATGCGGCGGATTATTCAGGTAAGAAAAAGGTTTGATGCATGACTGTCGGCGGATTTGCCTTTGTTTTTGAGGTAAATAGTGATATAATTAGTTATACAATTAAAAAGGTTTAAAGCGTAGTATGCAATAAAGGAGTTGTAATGGGAAAAAAGGGGAAAAAAATCGAAAAAAAACCGGAAGTAGCAAAATCCGGGAAAAATCTTTTTCGGGTCAACCGTACAATTAAAACAATAAGCAAAAGCAGCAAGATGTTGCTGTGCGCCCATGATGAGAAGCAGTTCATGAGGGATGTTTGCCATAATATTGTTGAAACAGGCGGATTTAGGCTGGCATGGATAGGATTTGCGGAAAATGATAAAAAGAAGAGTGTACGGCCAATGGCCCAGTACGGTTTTGAGGAAGGCTATCTTGACGGGATAAATTTAACTTGGGCGGATGAAGATATCGGCCACGGGCCGACCGGAACCTGCATCCGGACGGGGAAGCCGGTTATATCAAAGAACATACTAAAGGACCCGGCAATGGCGCCCTGGCGGGAAAGCGCGGTGAAAAGGGGATACGCCTCAAGCGCGTCGCTTCCTTTATATCATGAAAAAGGAAAAGCGATCGGCGCCCTTATGGTTTACGCAACTGAACCGGACGCCTTTGACGGCGAAGAACTGGAACTTTTGATGGAGCTTGCGGCCGACGCTGCGTACGGCATAACTATGATCCGCATGAAAAAAGAGCACGATGCGGCCGTAAACGAGCTGAAAAACAGTTATGAAAAATTAAAGGAAGTAGACAGCCTGAAATCTGGTTTTATTTCAATGGTTTCGCATGAATTAAGAACGCCGCTTACCATCATAAAAGGCTTCAATTCATTTCTTATGAAAGATTCGTCCGGCACTTTGAATGAAATACAGAGAAATTTTGTGAATGTCATCGACCTTAATGTTGCCAGGCTCGGGCGCATAATAAACGACATGGTGGATATCTCCATAATAGAAAGCGGAAAGTTTACAATCGAAAAAAAGCCGCATGACATAATAAGCGTACTGAGCGAGGCCATGTACGCAATGCAGGGCATCGCCAGGGAAAACGAAGTGTCTCTTGAAAAGGATTTCAGGCTGAAATCGGCGGTATTTCAGATGGATAAAGGGAGGATACAGCAGGCAATTTCCAACCTTATAATAAACGCTGTAAGATTTTCCCCCAAAGGCGGAATTGTATCCGTAAGTTTTGACAGGGCGGATAAAAACAGGCTGCCGGTTAATATAAGGAAAAAAATGGCTGAAAAGTTGGTTTATTACAGTCTGTGTGTCACGGATAACGGCGCCGGCATCGAAAAGGCGAATCTTGAAATAATATTTGAACGGTTTTTCAAAGTGGACAAGACGGCCTACAACAGACACCATGGTGTCGGGCTTGGCCTGAGCATTACAAAAAATATCATAGAAGCGCATGACGGGTTTATATGGGCCGAGTCGGAAGGGCTTGGAAAAGGGGCGAGGATATATGTGGTTTTGCCTGCTCAGGAAAAATGAATGAATTTTGATTTTTTATCCTCTAAATGATATAATTAGATAGGCGTTATATACCGGCACTGAATGGTCTCTGGGGCGATGCCGCGGGGTATTTTTTAATGAATTACAAATTTGCGAAGATAGGTATAATTTTGATTATATTTATAACCATCTTTCAACTTTATTTATATACAACATATCCTGCATTTAAAAACGACGACTCACCCGAAACAACCACCGTCTCTTATACACTGGGAATAGGCCATCCGCCGTCATACCCGCTTTTTACAATGGCGGGAAAGATAGCAACACTGCTTCTTCCCGGCGCTCCAGCTTTCAGGATGAACATCTTTTCCATAATACTCGGACTCCTGACACTGCTTGCAGCCTATTTTGTCCTCAGGGAAAACAGCCTTATGCTTTTTGGAAAAACAAACATGGCCGTCAATATCGGCGGAACACTTCTTCTGGGAGTATCCTATTTATTCTGGAACCAGGCTGTCGAAGCCAAGGGCGGAATATATATGCTCAACCTGCTTTTCCTGTCGCTTATAATATACTGTTATTTAAGGCTTTTGCGCAAATTTGAAATCAAGTATTTATACCTGATATCGTTTATTTTCGGATTATCACTTGCCAATCACTGGCCGAGTATGGTGGTTTTAACCCCGGTTTTTGGCTATGTATTTTACAGGTTTAAAAATAGTCTGGACATTAAAAGGACGCTCATAAATATCCTGCTGTTGACAGCGGGGTTAAGCGCGTATATTTACCTTCCCATTCGGGCGGATGTCGACGGTGTATTTGTTTTTATGGCAAGGCCGGATACGTGGCAAAACTTTTTATGGACCGTTTTCAGGAGCGGATATATTAATGACAATCTGACGGCATCGGGCGCGGGCTTCGGGCAGGTGATTGAATATTTAAGATTATTAAGATGTAATTATTCGGTTTTATGTATATTCGCGGTGATCGGGGGCGCCGTCTTATGGCGGTTAAAGAGGGGCCTGGCCTGTTTTTATGGCTCGATTTTTCTGATAATATCTGCCTTGGTGGCTGTTTTTTACCATGCTCCGCGTAATATGGCCTTGATGGCCGGCGTCTTTTCACTACCGGCGCAGTATATTATTTTCATTTTGACGGTAACAGGGTTTTACTTTATTTTCATCAGGCTGAAAAAAAGATACAAAAGGGAATTGCTGGCCGTCTTTGCGGTATTAGCCGTGTTGTATTGCGGTTTTTCCGGTTTCAGTGAGAATAACGGCAGGAACAATTATCTATCATACGACCTGGGAAACAACATAATAAAAACCCTTGATAAGGGCAGCTTTTATATTGCCGGCATTGACAGTTACTATATGCCGCTGCTGTATTTCCAGAATGTCATGCATGCGGCGCCTGATATCAGGAACTTTAACACCGGGTCCATACAGTTTACCTGGGGAATAAATGATTTTATAAAAAAATACGGGAATCCAGGCCTCAGGGAAAACGATGTCATGAATAACCTGACGCATGTTATCGACGCAGTTATGGACGGCAATACGGTATATTTCACCACTTACGCAAAAATACCGGATAAAAGGCTGGCTGAATACAGCGCAAAGGTAAAGGGGATATTGTTCAGAATATCAAAAAAAGGGGAATATATTCCGCCGGGAATGTTTGATTTGTATTCATATCGGGGAATCTATGACGCAAACCCGGAGTATGACCGGGATATTTTTTATCTTTATGAAGAAAGAATGGCGATGTACGCCGATGAATTGTTTTTGTCCGGCAGTTATGGAGGTTCGGTGAAAATGTACAACAGAGCGCTGCAATTATCGGAAAAAATTCCGGACGATAAATTCGTCAGGCGCGCCGACATATATTACAACCTCTCCATAGATTACGCCTACCTCTCCGACAGAACCGATCAGTTAAGGAGTTTATTGAAAACCATAGAAAACCGCTGCGATTTCTGGCAGGCATACGAGGACGCGGGAATGATTTATTATCAGGATAAAAATGTGCCGGCTGCCATGGAAATGTTCCAGAAGGCGGTTAAATATGGAAGCCCGGACAGGGTGCAGTTGGGAAAGTACATGGCGGCGCTAAGCAAATCGCAGTAGGGGAGGCAGTTGTATTTTCTCCTATCAACTCTCTACTTTCTCCTATCTCATTTTTTCCGAGTCAGCGAAAAAAATGGTGGGCGCGAATGGATTCGAACCATCTACTTCCATCGTGTGAGGATGGCACTCTAACCAAATGAGTTACGCGCCCACTGTATAAGTTCTGTCCATACCACGGTTGCCTGCGAGTCGATGGCACTCTAAGATGCCATTGCGAACCGCAAGGCGAGCAAACATTAAATCAGGCTTCATCATCCACTCATCTCGTTTTATCACCAAATGAGTTACGCGCCCACGCTAAATGTTACAAATTATATATCCATATTACACATTTACCCCTTAGAATTCAATGGTTTTTTATTTTAATTGTGGAAAAGGCAAGTTGCAAGTTTTAT
>PLPI01000101.1:0-11772 GCA_003159495.1 candidate division FCPU426 bacterium
AGCAACAGGGACAAATACAGGTGTTCAGCGACAATTATAATTCCCTGTTAACGACAATTACTTTTCCCTGTTTTTGTGCTTTGTTTTATCGTCTGTTTTTAGAGAGCGGTTCTTGGCCGCTTCAAGCCTGAAACTGGACAGGTTCAGCTCAAGAATGACACTGTGATGAATAAGCCTGTCGATAGCTGCGGCTGTGGTCATTGGGTCCTTAAATATCTTTTCCCACTTCGAGAACGGCAGATTTGAGCTTATCATCACGCTGCCGCGTTCATACCTTTCGGCCAGTAGGGTAAAGAGCACTTCCATCTCTTCACGATCCTGCTGCACATAGCCGATGTCATCAATTACGAGAGTATCATAAGCGGATAATTTCTTCAACATCTTTGCGAGTTTCAGTTCTTTCTTGGCCGCAAGAAGTTCCTGCACAAGCATACTACAACTGCTGAAATATACTCGTTTACCGTTTTTCACCAGTGCCTGGGCAATGCCACAAAGCAGGTGGGTTTTTCCGCTGCCGGGGTTGCCAAAAGCAAGCACGTTCTCGTTTCTGTCGGTAAATTTACCATCAAGTAGACCTTTTACTTTTTGTACCTCCTTCATCGGAAGTCTAGCTAAATCAAATGAAGCCATGGTTTTATCTATAGGCAATTTGGATTGCCTCAACAAGCGCTCATTTTTTCTCTGTTCCCGGTCAAAGCGTTCCTGCTCCATCAGGCCAAAGAGAAACTCCTCATACCTCATGGAGTTTTTTTCCGCTTCTTTCACTGAAGCTTCATAAATATTTCTGACCGTGGGCAGATGTAATTCTTTTAATACTTTACTGAATTTATTTTTATCAAAAGTTGCTGTTGTCATTTTACACGCTCCCGCATGAAAGCATGCAGTCATAGGCGGATAATTTCACTTCGGAAACAATGGGATCGATACGGACAGCTTTGTTATCTGATTCCAACATCCTTTTTGCAACATTTTCACGAAGAGGCTCTATGTTTTGTTCCAGCAACAGCTTGAGAATGCGTTCAACGCCATCCTCGGTTTCTTTTGCGGCAAGATTCAATACGGCTATATATTTCTTGTTTCCACTGTCGGGGTATTTATCTTTCAGCAAATCATAGGCTATTCTAAAAGTCGTTGTCGGAAACAAGTCATCGCGATGCCTGTAATTCTCAAAGGCACCGGGCTTCCTTATCAGCCAATCTATGATATGCCTGTAGTTTATTGCGCTTTTGGCCTCTCCGCGCAGTCTTGGCAGCGTTTCTATAAGTTTTTGTCCATACCATACCTCAAGATGTTCCGAACTTGCTCGGACCTCAATCCGCTCGCCTATCAAACGGCTGTTCACGGAATACGTGTTGCGGAAAACATTTATCGTACTGCTTTTGCCAACCTTGAGCGTAATTATTTTTTTATCTCCAAGCTTGCATGTCGGCAATCTTTTCAGCAGACCAACTTCCTCGCTGAACTTTTGCTCACGGCCGGAATTTCTTTTGGTCATAAGATTGGCTGCAAATTGTTCGTATTCGTGACGGCTGTCAAAATCTCTGCTTCCGCGCATCATGAGCGCCTGGTCCATGGCGTTTTTAAATCCATCATGGCTTTGTTCCACGTCTCCGTTTTCATTGCCGCTATTTGGGTTATTCGATATGCCGGTCACATCATAATGGCGCAGAAGGACGTTGTATCTGACCGTGAATTCTTCCCGGTTGCAATCTTTGTTTACTGCCGCACTTAGCCTGTCGGTCCTGTGCTGCGCAGGGGCTCCGCCTATTTTCCAGAATGCCAGTTGCATTCCTTCGCTCAAACTTTCATAACTCTCCGAAAAACATACATTGCCTGTTTCCCAGTTAGAGTATGTCAGAACGAAGTGATAGAACATGTGATCAAACAGTTCTTTCTTAATTGTTATTTTCAGGCTGTTCATGTAGGTGAAATCGGATTCGCCAAGCATTCCGGGATAATGCTTTTGAGAAAAATATACTTCTTTAGACGGTCCCTCTGTCGCTCGCCAAACCTTGATCCGCCTTTGAAGAGTTCTTAACTGTCCGTTTTGATACTTGTTCGGATATATTTCCTGCAGGTGTTCAAAAAGGGTTTTGGCTTCTAACCGGGGATGCTCCTGCAGATATGGCAGCAGGTCTTCCCACGTTTCTTCAAAAGGGTCTTTCCTAGTGCGCCAAACATGCGCCTGCTTCATCTCTCTTGGCAATTTTCCGTTCGTCAGGTACTTTCTAGCTGTCTTTACATCCATTCCTCCGGCCAACGCCGCTTTTTCTATACCTTTTCCTCTGCTCATGGCCTCAATTAGCCTCCTAATTTGATGGTCGGTGGTCATCTATGCCTCCTCAAAGTGAATTAGCCTAGATTTTACCACCTTTTGAACAGGGAATTATAATTGTCGTTATAGGGGAGTTTTAATTGTCGTCAATCAATGCGTTGATTGTAACAATTTGTTCACTTTCGCCTATTAAAGCCGGCCCCATTGTCTGTTCCATATATTTCCCTCCATGTATTTTCCTGAATTCATTATGGCGTAATCATACACGGCAGCTATCTGAAAGGCAATGTTGGGACTTATCTTTTTATCGACTATATTTGTCTTTTGAAATACCTAACTATTTATCTTCCAATGATTGCTTTCACGGATTTCGATTGGCAGGGGTCTGATATTTGTTACAGTGCGTACCCATGAAAGGGCCGCAAAAAAACCAACAGCCAATTATTGCTGATCGTATTGGGAAGATCGTTCCGCCGGCTGCCATACATGTAAGCCGGCGAATTTATAGTAAAAGTTGCATGGCTTGTAATTATGGGAAGAATTTCGAATCCATTGAGGGGTTATATTAAATGCGGTATAAAAATAAAAAATGGTTAAATATTATACGGGCGGAAACCCCCTGCAATACCCCTCTTACAAATCTATTATCTCCGGATCATTTAAAACGGCTCAATCATTGTCTGTCTTCTATAGATTGTGCCCCGCCGTCAAAGTATGAAGGCGTCACCCGGCTGTCCGGTGAATTCACATGTATCACAGTATCTCCCGTTGTAGCACAGCCGCCCATGTCATTGGTGCTCTGCCCCTCTTCAACGGCGCCCGTCAAAAACATCAAAAGCAGAAGCGCGATAACTATTTTATACATAAATCCCCCTTCAATTTTCTATAATTGTATCCATTATACGCTCTTCCTCTTTCCAATTCAATTCCTCATTATTTCCGGCGGGCGTTGACCGGGCAATAAAGCCGGCATAATAACATCTGATTGATAAATTTCAGTTATTTTTCCTTTTTCCGCTTTCCCTTTTTCCTTTCCTTTTCCTGTATCTCCTCGCCCGAATCTATTTCGCATGCCTTGCAGATATCCTCATGAGGTTCTGTTTCTCTTCCGCATATAGAGCAGTAATTCTGTTCCTCGTCAGCCATAAAATTACCCCTTTTCTCCGAATATTTTTTATGCTTAAAAGTCCTTTAAAAATTCAGCCGGATTGACCGGAATCTTGCACACATTTATCTGCCAGTGCAGGTGCGGGCCTGTGGAGAGCCCTTCATTGCCCACGTTGCCTATTATATCACCTTTGCTTACACTGTCATTTTTTTTGACATAAAGCTTCTGCATGTGAAAATACATCGAATATATGCCGGCCCCGTGGTCGATTATGACTATATTTCCGTATGCCTTTGTAACCGATGCGCTGACGATAACACCGTCAGAATCAGCGCGCACCGGAGTCCCTTTTTTCGCCCCCATGTCCAGCCCTTTATGCCGCCAGGCCGCCCTGCCCCCGTCATAAACCCTCGAATCACCGAAGCCGCCTGTAACGGGCGCATCGACGGGCTTCATAAAAGGGAAGCTGTACTTGACCGGCGTAACCGCGTCCTGAAGCGAATACATCATTTTGCCCTCCCTGGCAAGTTCGCTGTCAAGTTCGTCGTTCATCTGCCCTGTATTAATCATGACATCTTTTTCCTTAAGTGCCTTTACATAAATTTTCTGTTCCTGCCGGTGTTCCCCGCCGTCGGATAGCATATATTTTATCACCAATTTTTTGTTTCCGCCGGTCCCCAGCGCCACCGGGATTATGGCAGTAAACAAATACTGGTTCTGTTTAAGGTCGAATTGTTTGAAAAAAGCGGTATATTTCCCCTTATTAAACTCTATATCGCAGGCTTTCAGGGGTTTGTCGCTGAATATCTTGATTTTTATTATGCCCCCCTCCCTGACTATATTGGAATCAAGCATCACCGACGCGTCGGCCGAGAGGCATAAAGGAACTGTTGCCAGTGCCGCAAGCGCCGCCAATAAAATGCGCTTCACCGCACCATCCCCCCGCCCTCAACCAGGGCCGGTAAGTCCCCGGCAACCCGCTTTAACATGTAAGGCTTCCTCTTATTTCGCCGATGCCGCCGATTTTATTTTTTTCCATATATTCCGCAATTCCATCAGCGGCCTTTTGAGCCGCCGCCGGGTCGCGGAAGTTCGCGGTTCCTATCTGCACCGCCGAGGCGCCCGCAACAATAAACTCAAGGGCGTCGCGCGCGTTCATAATGCCGCCTATGCCTATTACCGGAATCTTAACCGCCTTTGAAACCTTATGGACAAAAGCAAGCGCGACAGGTTTTATCGCCGGCCCGGAAAGACCCCCGTAAATATTCGCAAGGCGTGGCCTCCTTTTTTCAAGGTCAATTGCCATGCCCACCAGCGTATTAATAAGCGACAATGCCGCGGCGCCGTTATCCTCGCAATAGCGCGCCAGATCCTCAAGCGGCCCGACGTTCGGCGAAAGCTTCATAATCACCGGCTTCGAAAAAACCTTCTTAACACCGGTTAATATGCCCTTTATTGCCGTCCTGTCCGCGGCAAACGCAAGTCCGCCTTTTTTAACGTTGGGGCATGAAATATTGACCTCAACAGCCGCCACGGCAGTACCCGAGAGCCTTTCTGCAACCGCGATGTATTCATCCACGGCAGTACCGTAAATATTGGCAATCACAGGCGTATTATACTTTTTAAGTTCCGGCAGTTTATCCCGGATAAAGGCTTCCACGCCTATGTTCTGCAGTCCAATGGCGTTTAATATGCCGGCTGTGGTTTCCACAAGCCTCTGCGGGGCGTTGCCTTTTACCGGTTTTATGGCCAGCCCTTTTGTGACTATCGCGCCGAGGCTGTTTAAGTCCGTGTACTCCGCGAACTCAAGGCCGTAGCCGAAGGTTCCGGAAGCGGTCATAACCGGATTTTTCAGTTTTAATCCGCCTATATCAACCGCGGTCGAAATATTTTGCTTTGCCATCACCATCTCCGGCGTAATTTTTATATTACAACATCATTAAGATCAAATACCGTTCCGTCCTTACACACCCTTTTATATGTCCCGTCCGTTGTTTCAATAACACACGACAGGCAGGCGCCTATTCCGCACCCCATGTATTCCTCAAATGAAGCGTATATTTTCACATTTTTCACATTGGCGCAGGCCTGCTTTATGGCCCTGAACATGGGTTTTGGCCCGCACGCGAATATGACGGCGCCGCCGGTTATTTTTTTTTGCAGTAAATCGCTCACAAACCCTTTTTCCCCCAGCGACCCGTCATCCGTTGAAAAAGAACATCCTAGCTTTTTAAATTCAGGGACAGCCACCATATTGCAGGCCGACCTTGCCCCCTGGATAAATACAAACTTTTTTCCGGCGGCCCTGAGGTGCTTGGCCAGATAATGCACGGACGCCGCTCCTGTCCCGCCGCCTATGACTATTATTGACGCGTTTTTCGCTCTTTTAAGGAATTCAAGGTACGATCTGCCCAGCGGGCCGATAAAATCGAGGCTGTCTCCGGATTTTTTTTCAGCAAGGGCTTTTGTCCCGGCTCCCAGCACCTTATAAACAATGGAAACCTTTTTATCAGAGGCCTCAAATATCGAAAATGGACGCCTGAGAAGCGGTTCATAGGTGTCATTTATCAGGACATTTATAAACTGCCCGGGCAGGGATTTAAACTGTTTGCCGGCGTTAATATCCAGTTTCCAGATATTTTCGGCGATCTCTTTATTCCTCAAAACTTTGCCGTTAAACTTCATGTGCCACCCTTTTAAAATTAAAAATTTAGAATTCAAAACCAAAAATTACAATTCAAAATCAACCAGCCAAACAAACCGCCGCAAAACACGCTTGCTTTAATTTTTAATTTAAAAGCTGTAATTTTTGGTTTTACATTTTAACTTTTAAATTTTATTTTTATAATATTCCTGGAGTGATTTTACCCCCACCCCGTCTTTTTTTACCGCTTCAATGGCCGCCACCACAGCCTGCGCTCCTGACATCGTGGTTGTGTACGGGATACCCGCGCCTATGGCAGTCGTCCTTATCGTGTAGTCGTCGCTTTTGGGTCCTTTGCCTACCGGCGTATTGATAATAAGGTTCACTTTTCCGGTTTTGATGTAATCAATTACTGTAGGCCCTTTTTCAAGAACCTTGTTCACCTTGTCCGTCTTTATGCCGTATTTCCTCAGGGCGTTTGCAGTGCCTTCAGTTGCCACAATTCCAAACCCCATGTCCTCTAGCTTTTTCACCACAAAAACTATGTCGCGCTTGTCCTTGTTTTTCACGCTTATAAAAACATTTCCCGACAGCGGAAGTTTCTGCCCCGCGGCTATCTGCGCCTTGTAATAGGCCCTTCCAAAATCCACATCAATGCCCATGACCTCGCCGGTTGATTTCATTTCCGGCCCGAGCACGGTGTCGGAACCCTGGAATTTATTGAAAGGAAAAACAGATTCCTTTACCGCAATGTGGGGAAGGTCGAGATTTTCCCTGATTTTCATCCCTTTGATGGTCTTTCCAGTCATAATTTTTGTGGCTATTTTCGCCCACGGAATGCCTGTCGCCTTTGAAACAAAAGGGACCGTTCTTGATGCCCTCGGGTTGACTTCCAGAACATAAACATGATCATTACGGATCGCGTACTGCACATTCATCAATCCCTTGACATTAAGTTCAAGTGCCATTTTATATGTGTATTCCCTGATCTTATCTATGGTATCATGCCTCAATGTAAGCGCCGGCAGCACGCATGCGGAATCGCCCGAATGGATGCCCGCCTCTTCAATGTGCTCCATAATTCCGCAGATGACCGCCTCTTTTCCGTCGCAGACGCAGTCCACATCCACCTCAATGGCATCCTCAAGGAATTTATCAATCAGGACCGGGTGCTTTTCGGATACAATAAAAGCTTCCTTCGCGTATTTTTCAAAAGTTTCGTCGTCATAAACTATTTCCATGGCCCTCCCGCCGAGAACATATGAGGGTCTTACAAGTGCGGGATAGCCTATCTTTCGGATTATTTTCCAGGCATCATCCAGCGAATAGGCGGTGCCGTTTTCCGGCCTTAAAATATTAAGTTTGGTCAAAATTTTGTCGAATTTTTTCCTGTCCTCGGCTATATCTATGGATACAGGCGAAGTCCCCATTATCTTCACCTTTTTATTAAACAACGGCATGGCCAGCTTTAACGGCGTCTGCCCGCCGAACTGCGCGATAAATCCGGCCTGCGGCCCCTCCTGGTCGGAGATTGACATCACATCCTCCATTGTAAGGGGTTCGAAATAAAGCTTGTCGGATGCGTCGTAATCCGTCGATACAGTCTCGGGGTTGCAGTTGACCATTGATACCTCGTAACCCTCCTCGCGCAGGGCTATCACCGAATGGACACAGCAGTAGTCGAATTCGATGCCCTGCCCTATCCTGTTTGGGCCGCCGCCGAGTATAACCGCCTTTTTCTTTTTTGAGACCGGATTTTCATTTTCAACGTCATATGTTGAATACAGGTACGGCGTATATGCCTTAAATTCGCTTGCGCATGTGTCAACCATCTTATAAACAGGGACGATCCCGAGCTTTTTTCTGATATTCCTGAAGTGTTCCTCTGTGGAACCGAATATCTGCCCGAGCTGGATGTCGGAAAATCCAAACTGCTTTGCCTCATAAAGCTGGGGCCGGATGGATTTTGCGTTAACCTGTGTCAGTTTCCCTATCCTGGAAGAAGTATGCCTGAGTTTAATTTCAAAATCATAGATTTCGCGCATATTCCGCAGGAACCACGGGTCGATTTTTGTGATATTGAATATTTCCCTGTCGCTCATTCCTTTCTGCATCGCGTACTTCAGATAATAAATCCTTTCGGAATTCGGCACCCTGAGCTTTTGTTTTACCGCCGGAAGCGTCAGTTTATCAATATCAATATCCTTTCCGTCGGCCCCCCATCCGGCGCGCCCTATTTCCATGGAGCGCAGGGCCTTTTGCATTGCTTCCTTGAATGTCCTGCCAATGGCCATGGCCTCGCCCACTGATTTCATCTGGACGCCGAGCTCGTCTTTTGTCTCCTTAAATTTTTCAAATGTAAAACGGGGGACCTTTACCACGACATAGTCAAGCGTCGGCTCAAATGACGCCGGTGTATACCGAGTAATGTCGTTGGGTATCTCGTCGAGTGTGTAGCCGACAGCAAGCTTGGCCGCTATCTTTGCTATTGGAAATCCCGTGGCCTTTGACGCCAGAGCTGACGAGCGTGATACCCTTGGGTTCATTTCGATAACTATCATCCTGCCGTTTTCGGGATTTACCGCAAACTGGATGTTCGAGCCGCCGGTATCGACCCCTATCTCCCTGATAATTGCTATTGCCGCGTCCCGCATGAACTGATATTCCCTGTCGGTGAGCGTCTGCGCCGGGGCCACTGTAATCGAGTCTCCTGTATGGACCCCCATGGGGTCAAAATTTTCAATGGAACATATGATTACAACGTTGTCCTTTAGGTCCCTCATAACCTCGAGCTCATATTCCTTCCAGCCCAGGACCGATTCCTCAAGCAGAACCTTTGAAATCGGGGAATCCCTGAGACCACGGGCCACTTTTTCCCTGTATTCCGAGGCGCTGTAGGCTATGCCGCCGCCGGTGCCTCCCAGTGTAAAGGCGGGCCTGATTATCACGGGATATTTTATGCGTTTGGCCGCTGCCATGGCCTGTTTCATATTTGAGACATATTCGCTTTTCGGCACATCAAGGCCTATTTTTTTCATGGCCTGCTTGAATTCCTGCCTGTCCTCGGCTTTCTGTATGGATTTAAAATTCGCGCCTATGAGTTCCACTTTATATTTTTTATCAAGTCCGGCTTTCACAAAATCTGTCGCAAGGTTAAGGGCGGTCTGCCCGCCAACAGTCGGGAGTATCGCGTCCGGCCTTTCCTTTGCCACTACTTTTTCGAGCATTTCAACGGTAAGCGGCTCAATATACGTGGCATCAGCAAACTCAGGGTCGGTCATAATGGTGGCCGGATTTGAATTAATGAGCACAACCTTATACCCTTCCTCTTTCAGTGCCTTGCACGCCTGTGTCCCCGAATAATCAAACTCGCATGCCTGGCCTATTACTATGGGGCCGGAACCTATAAGCAGGATCTTTTTTATGTCTGTGCGTTTTGGCATTGCTTTCTCCTTGTTATATTATGGAATTAATTTTCCATGTTTTTTATGAATTTGCTGAAAATGTACCTGGCGTCATGCGGCCCGGCCGAAGCTTCGGGATGGTGCTGTATGGAAAACGCCTTCAGGGCTTTAACTTCTATGCCTTCAACGGTTTTGTCATTCAGGTTTATATGCGTAATGTCCACTTTATATTTTGATTTTTTAAAGGAATCCGGGTCCACCGCAAATCCGTGGTTCTGCACCGTAATGTCGATCTTTTTTGTTTTAAGGTCCATAACCGGGTGGTTCGCCCCCCTGTGTCCGAACTTCATTTTATAGGTCCTTCCGCCGAGCGCGAGCCCCAAAAACTGGTGGCCGAAGCAGATGCCGAATATCGGTTTTTTTCCGAGAAGTTTTCGCACAGTATCCGCCGCATACGGCACCCCCTCCGGGTCTCCGGGCCCGTTGGAAAGAAAAATCCCGTCCGGATTATACGAAAGTATCTGTTCGGCCGTGGTATCGCAAGGCACAACCGTAACCTCGCAGTTAAGCTCGGTAAAAATACGCAGTATTTCGAATTTAATACCCGTATCAAGCGCCACAACCCTGTGCTTTTTTTTGTTTTTCCAGATATCGACATACCGTTCGTCTTCGCCCATCATTTTGAGGCGCGTGAGCGAATCGCTTTTTTTCCAGACATATGGCTTTTTTGTCGAAACAACTTTCGCAAGGTCGACCCCGACAAGCGACCGTGAATTTTTAACTTTTTTCAGGAGCGATTTTTTATCCGTGTCGGCGCATGAAAGCACCGATTTCATTGCTCCAAAATCCCTGATATGCCGCGTAAGGGCGCGCGTATCAATTCCTGTTATCGCCGGGATATTGTTCTTTTTAAGATATAAATCAAGAGTCCCGGATGAGCGCCAGTTGGATGATATTGCGGATATTTCCTTCATTACAAAACCCTCGACCTGCGGCTTTATCGACTCTTCGTCCCCGCGGTTATAGCCGTAATTGCCTATCTCGGGGTATGTCATATTTACTATCTGCCCCTTATATGACGGGTCCGTGAGTATCTCCTGGTAACCCATCATGGAAGTGTTGAATACTATCTCGCCGTAAGCCTCGGTTTCGGCTCCCGCCTGCAAACCCTCATAGTATGTCCCGTCTTCAAGCATCAAAACCGCTTTTTTCATTTTGCGCTCCTTTATATTATAAACTCTCTTTAATTTTTCGCGCCGTAAATTATCCTGCCGTTCTTCATGACTGTTTCCACCGAACCAAAAAGTTTCATCCCGATAAATGGCGAATTTGTGGATTGTCCGGCAAAAAATTCCTTATTAATATCCACCATTTTTTCAGTGTCTGCTATTACTATATCCGCCGGCGCCCCTTCACTCAGGGTTCCCCTGTCAAGGTTAAGAATTTTTGCCGGATTAATGGTTATTTTTGCGATTGCCTGGGAAATGGTAAGCACTCCCGGTTTTACAAGGCCGTTGATTATCAGCGGAAAAGCCGTTTCCAGGCCGACTATACCGTAAGCGGCCTGATTCCACTCCACGTCCTTATCAAGTTCGGCGTGAGGCGCGTGGTCGGTTGCTATCACATCAATCACACCGTCTTTCAGCGCTTTTTTCAGGGCGGCAACGTCCTCTTTTGAACGCAGTGGCGGGTTCATTTTAAAATTGGTGTCATACCCTTTAAGGCATGAATCATCGAGTGTAAAATGGTGCGGGGTGACTTCAGCCGTGACATTAACCCCCATTTTTTTGCCCCACTTTAGCAGTTCCACAGAACCGGCTGTTGACAGATGCGCCAGATGTAGCCTTCCGCCTGTTTCCCTGGCTATTATAATGTCCCTGGCCGCGATTACTTCCTCCGCGGCCGCCGGGATTCCTTTTAATCCGAGTACAGTGGCGTTATAACCCTCGTTGGCGTTGGCATCCGATGCAAGATTTACATCCTCACAGTGTTCTATAAGGGTTATATTGAACATCTTTGAATACTGCAGTGCGCGCCTTATTATCTCGGCGTTCATTACGGTCGAGCCGTCGTCGGATATCGCGACCGCGCCCGCTTTAAATAACTCGCCGATTGGGGCAAGTTCCTGTCCGAGGCGCCCTTTTGTAATGGCCCCTATCGCCTTTACATCTATCAACCCGACCTGCTTTGATTTCATGTTCACGAACTCCACCATGGCCTGGTTGTCAAGCGCCGGGTCCGTATTGGGCATGCATGCCACCGTGGTAAAGCCGCCCCTGGCCGCCGCCCTTGAGCCGGTTTCAATTGTTTCCTTATATTCAAATCCGGGTTCGCGGAAATG
>PLPI01000101.1:11814-17137 GCA_003159495.1 candidate division FCPU426 bacterium
CCGTTTTTAATCAGTAACTTCATTGGCTTTGCCCCCTCCCATAAGATATAAGACCGCCATCCTTACCGCCACACCATTGGTGACCTGTTCCTCGATAGCCGACTGCGGGCCGTCCGCCACATTTGGAGAGACTTCTATGCCGCGGTTCATGGGCCCGGGATGAATGACCAGGCAGTCCGGTTTTGCCCATTTTAACTTCTTGCTGTTAACACCGAAGAGCATGGCATATTCCCTGATGGTCGGAAAAAGATATTTTTTCTGGCGCTCCAGCTGCATGCGCAGTATGTTTATGACATCCACGCCCTTTAACCCCGATTCAAGGTCGGTAAATACCTCGACACCCATTTTCTGCACATCGCGCGGTATCAGTGTGGCAGGTCCCACGACCCGCACCTTTGCCCCCATTTTGATAAGGCCGAAAATATTCGAGCGCGCCACGCGCGAATGGGCAATATCACCGACAAGCGCCACGGTCTGCCCTTCTATTTTCCCCTTTTTATCCATTATGGTAAAAAGGTCAAGCAGGCCCTGGGTTGGATGTTCGTGCATGCCGTCGCCCGCGTTTACCACCACGGATTTTATCTTCTGCGAAAGCATGAAAGGAACGCCTGAGACGCTGTGGCGTATGACGACGATGTCAACCTGCATGGCTTCGATGGTTTTTAATGTATCAAGGAGGGTTTCGCCCTTGACCACGGAACTAGTGGATATAGACAGGTTTAAAACATCGGCGGAGAGCCTTTTGGCGGCAATTTCAAATGATGTTTTTGTCCGTGTGGACGGCTCGAAAAAAAAGTTGGCCACAGTCTTGCCTTTTAAGGTCGGCACTTTTTTTACCGGTTTTAATATCAGGTCCTTAAACGTCACGGCCAGTTTCAGTATGTTCTGGATATCTTCCTTTGGAAGCTCCTGCAGTCCAAGAAGGTGCCTGAATGCCATGAATTCCCCCTTAAGCTTTTTCGGCGAGAAGGACTTTTTCCTCGCCGTCAGATTCTTCGAGTTTGAGCACCACAAGCTCGTTTTTGCCTGTGGGGACATTCTTGCCCACGTAATTTGCCTGTATCGGAAGCTCCCTGTGCCCCCTATCTATTAGCACGGCAAGCTGAATGGTCTTAGGCCTGCCGTATTCGATTAAAACGTCCATTGCGGCGCGGGTGCTCCTGCCCGTATAAAGCACATCATCCACCAGCACGATGTCCCTGTCGTCAAGCGATATGGGAAGTTCCGTGGATTTAACCTCGGCTTTTGTGACACGGTCATAATCGTCCCTGTAAAAAGTTATATCCACCGCGCCGACCGGAACGGTTATTTTTTCGATTTCGTTTATCCTGTCGGCGATGCGTTTTGCAAGGACATCCCCGCGCGAACGGATGCCGACTATTATAAGATTTTTTCCGCCCTTGTTTTTTTCGATTATTTCATGGGCAATACGGGTAAGGGCCCTGTCAATTGAGGGCTTGTCAAGTATCTCGCTTTTTATCCTGATCTTTGATTCCATTTTAAGCCTCCGGATTTAAGGCGGCGGCGCGGCTTGTAAATCGTATTTCCGACGGCAGGAGGGGTGTTTTTGGCATAAAAAAACCTCCCGGCCGCAGAGATACGGTAAGAAGGCGTAAGTGAATCATTCTCCTTACCAGCCTCGCAGGGCCAGTTTAAAGGATCAATTTCTTTACTGTTTCAATTAAAGAATACAACTCCTTTAACGGGTTGTCAATATAAAAAAAAGAAATTTCCAATATTGATTCTACCTGATAATTATCAGCGGGCTCACTTTCCCGTTCGTCACTTTATTCTGCGTGTCTGTCACAAAAACAATAAAATAATATGTCCCGCTTCCGAGGTTTGCGAATTTGTCCGCGCTTTCCGTAACAACATAATCGCCGGTTATTCCGGAAGAATCCCATACAGCCTCGTGGATGAGCCTGAAAGCGGATGTGTAAATGCGAAGCTTCACGGATGCCGGTTTTTGCGGTGCCGTTATCAATAAATTCAGCGGGTCCTTTCCCGCTATTATCGGGTTTGGATAAACAATAATTTTCACGCTTCCCGCGGCGGGGGTGGATGTTAACGTCGGGGATGCCGGCGGCGTCGAAGTAGGCGAGGCAGTTTTTGTCATGGTCGGAGTAAATGTCAGTGTGCCGGTAAAAGTGACCGTAAATGTCTTTGTCGGCTGAAGTGTCTGTGTTATGGTCGCCGTTGCCGTCATTGTTATGGTCGGCGAATATGTGGCGGTCCTGGTTACTGTCGGTGTAATTGTTTCTGTGGGCGGCGTCCCGGTAATAGTTTCCGTTACTGTCGGCGTAACCGTGTTCGTGACAAAAATCGTCTGTGTGAAGGTCTGCGTCGGCGTAAATGTCGGGGTAAACGTCCTGGTCAAAGTCGGCGTTCCTGACTGCGTGAATGACTGCGTGTTTTGCGGTGTCGGGCTCGGTGTCGGAAGCCCCGGCAACAGCATGACATTATCGATATCAACTGTATAATCGTTGGAATAATTATCCGTAAAAGAAATATGATTTATGGACGTCTGGCCCGTGCTGAGCAGGACCGACAATGGTATCATAACCGTCTTCCATGCCGTCGTTACCGCTCCTCCACCCACAGTATAAAGTGAAACATCCAGATTTACCGTCCAGCCCGAATCAAGTCCGACAACGAACTGGATAACAGGATTGGCGCTTGACGGGTCCTGCCTCACGTTAAAGGTCAGGTACATCTCGCCCGCTGTTGATTTAGGATTATTTAGGGTCCACGTATGTTGCTGCCACCATGCTGTCACGTTTGTATAAGTAAGCAGCATCATATTTCCCGGGTTCCCTCCCGTTGTCTGCGACATCACGCCGGGCGCGGTGCTTCCGATGGTTCCGTCGGCTATCGTTGCCCCTGCCGTATCCCCGTCATAAATAATAATTGAGGATGCCGCCGGTGTTGCTGTAAATGTAGGCGTTATTGTGAAAGTCGGTGTTATTGTAAATGTCGTTGTCGCGGTCCAGTTCGGGGTATTTGTCGGCGTCGCCCCCGATTTTAATATAAAATGGAAGGCAGAATGTGCCGGCACCGAATACGAAAATGAGTTTCCCGATAAAACCGGCGCCGTCCTCTGGGTGATAGTTGAATCCGTGCCTCCAAAGGCCCACGCCGTTCCTGTCGTGTAAGTCTGGGGGCTGGTTATGGAAACATTCGCCGTCTGTGCCGTGGAAGCCTTATTTAAAACAATAACATGAACCGTGGAATCATCGCTGCCGTTTATGGACGCGTAACATGTAATATCCGGGACATCGCTTGAATCACACTGTACATTTGTACTGCCGTATGTGCCGTCGGAGCCGTCATAATTCCTGTAGAGTTTGTATGCGGCTGAATGGAATATGCCATAACCCGTTTTCCACATTGTGGCAACATAAACGCCGTACTTGCTGAATACTCCAAGCACATCAGCCAGGCATATGCCTCCCGAATAATCGGTTCCGCCCCCGAATCCGTGCTCGGTTACGGCTATCTTGGTGCCGGGATAATATTTATTTATTGATGCCTGCAATTTCGGCAGCAATGGCAGATCCGCGGAAAGCCACTGTCCCACCGAACTGTTCTCTGTGAAAGTTGAATCCCACAGTGTCCTAGCGGCCTGCATACGGGATGTTGCCGCCGCAGTCGAGGTGCAGCCGTCTTCCGTTACCCTGCATCCCGTGGAATAGCTGAATGGCGGGTAAAGCCCTTCGGCAGACTCCGTATAGTAATGTATGTCAAGCGCGTCAAGGAGCCTTTTCCCGGCTGTGGTTGACGCCTTATTCATCTGATCCAGAAAATAATCAACATACCAGCTGTAGCCGCCCGCCGATTTCAAAGCGGCCCAGTCCGATCCCAGAGAATCCTCGGACCATATCATGCCGAACACCGGCCCAAAAACCTGGGCATACTGGTCCACATTTTTTATTGATGAAGCGAGTTCTGCGCACCTCGTAACAAGTTCTGCGGCTCCGATTTGTGCCGGGTGTATCCTCGGGTGTGTGCTTGACCAGAGATCCGGCTCATTATCAAGCTGATACGCCATAACGCCGTTCTGAGTTTCCGCATTACCGTATTTCTGCACCATGTAAGCGACTTCTTCGTCATCATAAACCGCGCCGTCGGTTAAATTGGGAGGATAAATAAACGGGCTGCCTTTTACATAATTTGCCGTGTCCCATCTTGCGGAAGGCGCGGTTTCCGCAACCGATACCGTGCCATTTTCATCCGCCGCCACATATCCGGCCATTGGAAGGGTTAAAATGGATTTATAGCCGTGCGCTATATTGTAATCCACGAAATGTTCTATAATTCCACCGGCTTCGCCTGCGCACTCTGTTGTCGAAAGCGGATATTCAATTGCAGTGCACATATAATTGTCGCTTGACTGCTGGTAATCAGACCCTGCGTTTGAAGCGTTCGTCTCCCAGTTAAGCCCTGTCATTCTATTCCCGCCAAGGCGCATTATCGTCAGGTTCTCATCGCCCTCCATCTGCTGGTTTGTTCCATATATATACGGGCTGATGGCTATGCGTTGATTTGCGGTATTAATGGTTATATTAGCCGCGGATACGGCGCTATAAATAGAGAGCATAAAAAAAATAAAAGCAATTTTTTTAACGTAAAAGCGCATAAATACACCTGCCTTCCTGTGGAAAAAAATATATCACAAAAAATCTTCAAAATCCACAACATTTTCTCAAATCATGAACAAAATATGAGGTATATTCAATAATGATATGTGGTTTTGGGTAATGAATTACACGAAAAGAAGTTGGAGTTTTTGGCTGGTTTCAGTTTTTACCCATGCTTCATTTATATGGAATTGATTCACCAAAAAAATCACTTTAAAAAATGTGTTCCTATCATATAAGCCGCTGCCGACATCAATGCGGCAAGCGGTATTGTAAGCACCCATGCCCAAATAATATTCCCGACTACGCCCCAGTGCACCGCCGACATCCTTCTTATAGAGCCGACGCCCATAATGGAGCCTGTGATAGTATGCGTGGTCGAAACCGGAATACCGAAAGCTGAGGCAGTATAAAGGCTGATTGCGGCTGTCGTTTCCGCGCAGAATCCGTCAATGGGCTTGAGTTTTGCGACCCTCTGCCCCATTGTCTTGACTATGCGCCAACCGCCGAACGCTATTCCCATGGAAATAGCCGCGTAGCACGAAACTGCCACCCATACCGGTATCTTGAATTTTCCGAGCAGCCCGGCGCTGAATAACAATGACGTTATAATACCCATGGTCTTTTGCGCGTCGTTGCCGCCGTGCCCCATGGAAAACAGCGCTGAAGAAACCAGCTGTCCGCGC
>PLPI01000024.1 GCA_003159495.1 candidate division FCPU426 bacterium
ACGACAACGCAGACAGTGACACAGACAGTAACGCCCACAATAACGCCAACAATAACACAGTCAAATACGCAGACAGTGACAGCCACAGTAACGCAGACTTACACACCGTCAGTAACGCCCACGATAACGCAGACAAATACTCAGACCGTGACGTCAACAATAACACAGACAAATACGAAAACGGTGACGCCTACTATTACACAGACGAACACGCCTTCAGTTACAGCTACAATAACGCAAACAAATACTGAGACAACGACACCCACGTATTCAAATACTTGCACACGGACGGCAACTTCAACCATTACGGATACTATTACTCCGACGGTTACACAGTCGGTTACACAGACAAACACTCCGACGGCTACCATGACTGTAACGGGAACAATAACTTCCTCCATAACCGAGACAATATCACCCACAATTACCATGACGGCAACTCCGTCCGTGTCACGAACGATAACAGAAACCATAACCGGGACAATAACACAGACAATTACCGCCACTATAACACAAACAATAACTGAAACCGTCACCGCAACGGCGACGCCAACGCAGTCCATGACCGCAACACAGACCGTAACGTGCACCATTACCAGGACAGTAACTGAAACGGCCACACCGACATATTCATATACTGAAACACCTTCGGGAACATGGACACAGACAGTTACTTATACAGCCACCCAGACAGCCACGGGTACAATAACGCAGACATTTACGCTGACGGTTACGCCAACCGTGACGCCTACAATTACCGGAACTGATACGCCCACAGTAACAGGCACGCCGACGGAAACCGGAACGGATACGCCAACATTTACGGAAACATTGACGCAAAGCCCGACATTTACTTTAACGGATACGCCCACATTCACCGAATCGGCAACCGCAACTTTTACAGTGACTGAGACTTTTACCGGCACGATTACATTAACACAGACAGAGTCTTTTACGGCGACCCAGACATACACAAACACGCTTTCTTTTACGCCTTCATACACTTTTACGGCGACGCCGACTTTAACTGTTACGCAGTCATATACACCCACGTTTACCGCGACGCCGACCTTTACAGATACATTTACTTCCACATATACCCCGACATCCTCAAATACGCCGACAATTACGCAGACATTTACTGTAACCGAGACTGCGACTTTGACCGCAACCCCGTACGGTAAAAACAGGGTGCATGTATCTGTTTATGACTCAAACGGCGAGACGGTGGCAACGATGCTGCCAGGGGGAAGCGATTTAATAGTACACAGTTTTACGTATTCATCAAATCCATTTACTGATAATGGTTCCAATATACTCAATATTTATGATTCAAACGGACATTCGTTCGCGCAGTGGGACGGAAAAAATACCGGGGGCAGCGTGGTGCCGGGCGGGGTTTATTTTGTGCATGTTGTCACAACCGACCCTTCCGGGAACACATATGTTGTTGACCAGCCGCTCGATATAATATCTGTCGGCGTTAATTCAATGCAGGGATTCTTTATGCATGATAACGGCCGGAACGGCGGTTATATAATACAGGCACAGGTTGCAACTGCCGAATGGGTAAAAATAAGAATATACAATCTTGCGGGAGAATATGTAAAAGGATTTACAGCGGATGCTGTATCCGGGCAGTTCAGTTTCAACTGGAACGAAAGGACCACGTCGGGAGCCATGGCGGCGTGCGGCATTTACGTGGTTGTAATAGAGGTAAAGGACGGGCCGACCGGGTATGTTGAAAGGCGTATTGAAAAACTCTACATTAAGTAGGATTGATTTGATTGATTTTATAATAACAATTGACAACCGCGTTATTTTTTGGTATTTTTTATTCTGACAATAATTGTTAAATTTTTTATATATTAAGAAACCAATACTCGGACATGATGAAAGTTAAAAGTCGGTATTGGTTATTTTTATACCCAAATGGAGGCCAAAAATGGAAAATCTCGAGCTGTTAAAAAACAAATGTGTGGAAAACGGGTTTGAACGCCTGGAAGCGCTTAACAATACGGCACTGCTGGATTTTATAGCTGAATATACCGGTCACTGTGAACCCGATTCGGTATTTGTGTGCACCGACTCCGCCGCCGACGCGGCTTTCATGAAAAAGATGGCGGTGGAAAAAGGCGAAGAAAAATCCCTGAAAATTGACGGGCATACAATTCATTTTGACGGGATAACCGACCAGGGAAGGGACCCCAAGAACACAAAGTTCCTTTATGAAAAAGGAAAGGAACTCGAAGGACTCTCGGGCATTGACAGGGAAACCGGATTATCCGAGATAAAGGGAGTATTAAAGGGCATCATGAAGGGGCGCCAGATGCTTGTCCTTTTCTTTTCAATGGGGCCGGTGGATTCCCCTTTTTACATACCGGCGGTCCAGCTGACAGACTCATATTATGTGGCGCATTCGGAGATTATTCTTTACAGAAGGGGATATGAGGGGTTTAAAAAGGCAAAACCGGAGGATTTTTTTAAGGTCGTACATGCCACCGGCGAAACGGAAAATAACATAAGCAAAAATGTGGATAAAAGAAGGGTATATATAGACCTGAAAGCGGAAACTGTTTTTTCCGTAAACACCCAGTATGCCGGAAATACGGTGGGGTTTAAGAAACTTGCGCTGAGGCTGGCGATACAAAAGGCGTCGCGCGAAGGCTGGCTCGCTGAGCATATGTTCCTGATGGGCGTAAAAGGGCCTTTCGGAAGGAAAACATATTTTTCCGGGGCATACCCGTCAATGTGCGGAAAAACATCGACCGCGATGGTTGAGGGGGAATCTATTGTGGGCGACGACCTTTCTTATCTGCGCAATATTAATGGAACGGCAAAGGCCGTAAATGTCGAGAAGGGCATATTCGGCATAATCCAGGATATAAATCCGCACGGGGATCCTCTTATATGGAACGTGTTAAATACACCCGGTGATGTGATATTCGGCAATGTTATGGAAAGCGCGGGTATTCCATACTGGCTCGGCGACGGGAAAGAACTTCCGGAAAAAGGGGTCAATTTTGCGGGTGAGTGGTTTAAGGGTAAAAAGGACGCCGAGGGAAAAGAGGCGCCGACGGCCCATAAAAACGCGCGTTACACAATAGACCTTGAGGCGCTTAAAAACTGCGATTCCAAATTAAACGACGGCAACGGAGTCGTGCTTGGCGGAGTGGTCTTTGGCGGAAGGGATGCCGACACATGGGTGCCGGTGAGGGAGTCTTTTGACTGGAACCACGGAGTAATAACCATGGGGGCATCGATAGAATCCGAAACGACGGCGGCTGCAATAGGCAAGGAAGGCCAGAGGGTGTTTAATATAATGTCCAATATGGAATTTCTTTCGATTCCCATACCGAAATATCTTGAGGATTACCTCGCTTTTGGAAAGGGCCTCAAGAAAGCACCGAAGATATTTGCCTGCAATTATTTTCTTAAGGATATGAAAACCGGCAAATGGCTCAACGGGGTAAAGGACAAGAGGGTCTGGCTGAAATGGATGGAATTAAGGGCGCATAACAACATCGGCGCGATAAAAACCCCCGGAGGTTTTATCCCGAAATATAACGACCTTAAGAAGCTGTTTAAACAGGTAATGAAAAAAGAATACACGCTTGAGGATTATAACACCCAGTTTTTGATAAGGATTCCGCAGAACCTCGCAAAGATAGACAGGATAATTGATGTCTATACGACAAAGATTCACGGAGCGCCTAAGGTTATTGTTGAGGGGCTCAAGGAAGAAAAAGAAAGGTTCCTCGCGTTAAAGGCGTCAAAAGGCGAATTTGTAACGCCTGACATGCTTATATAAAAATTAAAAAAACCGCGGCTGTTAAAAAGCCGCGGTTTTTTTATGCAGCCTTTTATTCCGGGGCAAAAAACTTGACAAGCCGCTTTTAATCGTTTAGTATCTATGTGTACAATACAAAGGCGGTAAATTATGGAATTTTCCAACAAATTAAACTTAACCCAGGGATTGAAACAGGAACTGGGGCTAAAATTAACCCCGGAAATGCGGCTAAGGCTTGATGTACTTCAGGCCACACACCTTGAATTAAGGGATATTCTAAATAAGGAACTCTCTGAAAATCCGGTGCTTGAGGATTTTATAGAGGATGACGACGAACCCGTGCAGCGCTCGGAGACCGCGGAAAAAGCGGATAAAACCGAGGACATAAGCCGCGGGGCCGAAGAAACACATCTGGACGAACTTGACAACGGAAGTTATGAGAACCTTTTTGACGCAGAATACGACAACAGGAGCGCTCCCGCCGAATATAATCCTGAAATGGGGAAATTTGAGGATTATAAATATAATTCAATGAGTTATGAGGAAAAACCCGACCTGGGGGCGGAGCTTACCAGGCAGGCGAATGCCGCGGGCTTAAACGACGGGGCTTATCTTGCCGTCGCGTCACTTATATCATCCCTCGATGAAAAAGGTTTTCTTACGAAAACCATAGAAGCGCTTTCCACGGAAACATCCATCAGCAAAGAGGCGCTTGCCGGCGCGCTTGAAATACTCAAATCATTCGAACCCGCCGGGGTTGGAGCGTCCGACGCCAGGGAATGCCTGCTCATACAGCTGAAAAGGGTGGGGCAAAAGGACACTCTCGCGTACAAAATAATAGAAAAAGAATTCATGCTTCTTTCTAAACAAAATTATGCCAGGCTCGCGGCGGTATTCAAGGTCAGGGAAGATGATATAAAAAATGCCGAGGATGTAATAAGGCAGCTTTCGCCTTTTCCGGCGGTTGATTTCGCGAAGGGGACCAATGAGTATGTGGTGCCTGATATTGTTGTCACCGAGGAGGACGGCTCCTATAAAATACATGTGCCTTCAAATTTCCCCGAGGTCAAGATAAACCGCAAGTACCTGAAAATGTACAGGGAACAGAAAGAAACGCGTGATTTTATAAAGGCCTATGAAAACCGTGTGAAGGAATTATTAAAGGCCCTGGAAGAACGCAATAAGACCATTGAGAACGTTATTAAAAAAATAATAACATATCAGGACGGTTTTCTGAAAAACGAGGAGGCTGGATTAAAGCCGCTTACCTACAGGGAAATAGCCCAGGAGACGGGCATATCAGAATCCACTGTTTCCAGGATAGTCTCAAAAAAATATATTCAGCTGCCAACGGGCGTATATCCAATGAAAAAATTCTTTATGGCCGGGATAGAAACAAGCAACGGCGGCGGCCAAATGGCAAACGCCGTAATCAGGGATAAAATGCTCAATATTATAGGCGCCGAGGACCCGAAAAATCCCATAACCGACACCGAACTTGAGAAAATTTTAAAGGCGCAGGGTATTCCGGTGGCAAGGCGCACGGTAACCAAATACAGGGAACAGCTGGGTTTGCTTCCGGCTAATATGAGGAAAAAATAGGGCAAAACTCCTTAATTGACATAAGTTTTATAATGTGGTATTTTTATTGGTATAGTTGTACGCCTATGATATATACAAAAGCGTATTTTACGCTTTTATCAACTTCGGGAGGTTCGATTTGGAGATCAACATAACCGGAAGGCATGTAACCCTTACAAAGGCAATAAAACAGTACGCGGTTAAAAAGCTTAAGAAGATTGAGGAGTATTTTGATTTCAAGGAACACGGGGAACTGCACATAATTCTTGAGGTGCAGAAATACAGGCAGCTTGCCGAGGCAAATCTTACATCCAAAGGGCATAAATTCTCCGCAAAAGTGGAAACAAAGGATCTCTACTCTTCAATTGACATGATAGAGGACAAACTCCTGTCTCAGATAAAAAAATTAAAGGATAAAACGGAGCGCGGCGACAAGAAAAAAGACAAAAGAATAAACATCCTCGCGAATATAGGCACGGTTACCAGTGTCAAAGGCGAGCAGTACAACGAGATAGTCGAAGAAGAGGATATTCAGGCAATAAAACCCATGAATACGGAAGAGGCAATGGAGGAATTATCCATCGCGAAAGAACAGATTATGATGTTTTTCAATGCGGATTTTAACAAGGTCTGCCTGTTAAGAAAGAGAAAAGACGGGAAATACGGGCTTACAATCTCAAAATACTAAAAAAACGAGGTGATATCTTATTATGAGGATCCTGGATTTTCTGGACAAAGAAAGTATTGAACTGAATATAACCGCCAAGACAAAAAAGGAAGTAATTGAAGAACTGGTGGAATTACTGGCTAAAAAAAATGTCATCCTTGACAAAAAGGCGACCCTTGATTCGCTTTATGAGAGGGAAGAACTTGGTTCAACGGGCGTGGGGCAGGGCATTGCAATACCGCACAGCAAGACAAAGGGCGTAAAGGATCTTGTGGCCGCGTTTGGAGTTTCAAAAGACGGAGTGGATTTTGACGCGCTTGACGGCGAGCCGGTTAACATATTTTTCCTTTTACTCGCTCCCGAAGGAGCTGCCGGGCTCATGCTTAAGGCCCTGGCCAGGGTGTCGAATTTTTTAAAAAATAAATATTACAGGCGCAAAATACTCGAGGCCAAAGACAAAGCCGCAGTTGTCATGACCATAGAAGAAGAAGAAAAGACAAAGCAGTGAACCGGCGGGCCAGTAATAAAGACCGGCAGCATTGAGGAGATCCGCTGATGAACTTTATCACCGTTAAAGAATTTTTTGCCGACAGCAAATCCAGGCTGCATCTAAGGATCCTGACAGGCGGGGAATTCCTCCAGAAAAAGAAAATAATCGTATCTGACATAAACAGGCCCGGCCTCGCGCTTGCCGGATTCTTTGATTATTTCCCTTATGAGCGCATACAGGTATTCGGCAAGACGGAATTTACCTATCTTAAAAAACTCGGAAGGGAAAAGGCCAACAGGGTTCTCGAACGCCTGTTTGCGGCAAATATTTGCTGTGTTATTGTTTCCAGGAACCTTCCGGTCCCTTACAATTTCCTTTCGATAGCGCGCAGGCACCATGTGCCTGTCATGATGTCGTCCATATTCACCACAAAACTTATCAGCTCGATTGTGACTTTTCTTGATAAAAAGCTGGCTCCGAAAATAACCATGCATGGAACGTTCGTCGATGTTTACGGAATAGGGGTAATGATAATAGGCAAAAGCGGGATAGGGAAAAGCGAGATATCCCTTGAACTTATAAAAAGGGGCCACAGGCTCGTTGCGGATGACCTGATAGAGGTCACCAGGCTGTCGGATGATGTTCTTGAAGGCAGGGGGCTCTCCATAATACAGCACCATATGGAAATAAGGGGAGTCGGAATTATCGACATCAGGAACCTTTTCGGCGTTGGAGCGGTGCGCGATGAACAGAAAATTGAGCTTGTGATGCACCTCGAAGAATGGGAAAAAGGCAAGGATTACGAGCGCCTCGGCATAGAGGATGTCCACGAGGATATTCTCGGTGTCAAGGTGCCGAAAATAATACTCCCGGTAAAACCAGGCAGGAACCTCAGTGTAATTATAGAAGTGGCGGCAATGACGCAACGCCTGAAAGCGCGCGGGTATAATCCCGCAAGGGAACTTAATAAATCAATTATTAAATGGATGAAAAAGGACAAAAAGAATCCCGGGGAGAACACCGATGTTCCGGATAAATAAATGGCTATATCCCGGTATAAGGATGAAAAGATGGATGTTCCTTTTTGTCTTCAGCCTCATAGTACTCGCTGTCGGGGCGTCGGGCTTTCTCGGTGAAATGGTAAAAAATGTCAGGATAGAAAAACTTAATATCGACTGGATATTTAAAAAGCTCCAGCACCTCAGGGCCATTGATTATCTGCTCATTGTGCTGGCTTTCGCGGGCATTATGCTGGCCTGGAGGCGTTCGACTTTTGCGATGCTGACAATGGTTTCGTCGGGGAAAGAACGGGAATTTCTTAACAGGGCATACAGGGCTGAGAAACTGAAACGGGGCCCCAAAATAGCCGCCATAGGCGGCGGCACCGGCATGCCGAACGTATTAAAGGGAATGAAAAAATTTACCGGAAATTTATCGGCTGTCGTCACAGTCGCCGATGACGGAGGCTCTTCGGGCAGGCTCAGGAAAGACTACAGGATACTGCCGCCGGGAGATATAAGGAACTGCCTTGTGGCCCTGGCGGACGAGGAAACTCTTCTGGGCAGGCTTTTTCAGTACAGGTTTTCACAGGGGAACGAATTAAAAGGCCATAATTTCGGCAATCTTTTTATAACGGCCCTTACCCATGTTGTCGGTGATTTCCCTACGGCTGTGAATGAGTCGTCAAAGGTCCTGGCTATACACGGGGCGGTGCTTCCGGTTTCACTCGATAACATCGAGTTAAGCGCAAAATTAACCGACGGCAGGATAATAAAAGGTGAGTCGTCAATACCGGCCGCGCACGGGAAAATCGACAGGGTTTTTATAACCCCCCAGAAAGCAAAGCCTTACAACCCGGCCATTGAGGCCATTAAAAATGCCGATGCGGTCATTATCGGGCCGGGGTCGCTGTATACCAGCATAATCCCGAATCTGCTTGTACCCGGAATCAAAGAAGCCCTGATGAACACAAAATCTGTCAAGATATACATCTGCAATATAATGACACAGGAAGGTGAAACGGACGGATATACCGTTTCCGAACATCTGGCCGCTATTTTCAAGCATACCGGCTTGAAAGTCGTGGATTATGTTATAGCAAATAACAAACTTCCAAGCGATGACGTACTGAAAAGATACGAGAAAGAAAAAGCGTACCCGGTTAAAATAGACAGGGAGGCTCTTTCGGGAATGGGAGTGACGCTTGTCCAGGACAAGCTTTTTGCCGACGGGCCGTATATAAGGCATTCGCCCGCGCAGCTCGCGAAAATGATAATGAAAATAATAATAGTTTAAAGGAGCACAATTTAAAATGGTAGGGATAATAATAATTTCGCATTCAACCCTTGCGGAGTCGCTGAAGACCACTGTTTCCCTGATAGTGGGTGAAAACAGCAATGTGTTCACCCTGGGGCTGATGAAAAACGACAGGATGGAGGATTTTGCGGCGCGCCTTAAAAAAAAGGTGGAGGAAGCCGATAAGGGCGACGGCGTTCTTATTCTCGCGGATATGTTCGGCGGGACGCCGTGCAATACCGCGCTCTCTCTTTTCGGGTCAAATGACGCAGTGAGGATAATCACGGGCGTAAACCTGCCGGTGGTTATAGAAGCAATCATGCATTCAGGCAGGCCGGTGGATGAACTCGGCAGGCTTATAATGGAGAGACGCGACAAATCCATTATTGACGCAAAAGCCATATTTAAGAACAGGGGATAAAAAAATGCCTATATTGCTTACGAGAATTGACGACAGGCTGATACACGGACAGGTGGTTGTCGGATGGGCCCAGGCGCTGAAGATAAATCACATCATAGTGGTTAACGATGAAATAGTGAAAAACGACATGCAGAAGTTCCTTTTCAGGATGGCCACGCCGAACGACATAAACCTCTCGATACTCACGGTGGAAGAGGCCGCGGACAGGATAAAGGGGAGGGAATTTGACGACGATTCCGCGATGATACTTGTCAAGGCCCCGGCGGATATCTACAATGTTATTAAGGCTGGCGGAAAAATATCGGAGATTAACATCGGCGGCATGCATTTTGAAAACAATAAAACACAGCTTTTTGACGCCGTTTTTGTGGACGAAAAGGATATTGAGATTTTTAAAAAGCTTGATTCCATGGGCGTAGTGCTCGAGGTGCGGATGGTGCCGACGGATACAAAAAGGAACATTATAAAGGGCATCGAGGAAAAATTCGGAAAATAAGAGTTATAAAGGGGAAAATTTGGAGTTTTTAATAAGCACAAAAATAATCATGGCGGCCATTACAGGCGCTGTCCTGGAGCTGGACAATTACTTTATAGGAATGACGCTGCTGTCACAGCCTATAATAGCCGGGGGCATAGCGGGATGGATATTCGGGGATTTTTTCACCGGAATATTTATCGGAAGCCTTGTCCAGCTTGTATGGATATCGCCGCCGGTCGGCGCTTATGTTCCTCCGTCTTCTTCGGCAATAGCTTTTACCGCGACTGTTCTGTGCCTTAATATGAGCGTGCTTTTTGAACATAAGGGTTTTAATTCGCTGATGATGTTCAGCCTTATTATAGGCACGGCCTCCGGATATTTCGTGGGGCAGGCGGATATCTGGAACAGAAAACTCAATACGCTGATTCTTCACTTTTTTGAGCCCGCGATCTTAAAAGGAAGCATTTGGCCGGTGCTTGCCGCTCAGGGGCTCGCCGTAACCGCAAAAGTACTCAGGGATTCTGTTTTTTATTTTGTTATATTTGCCTTCGGCACCGGAATAGCGGGAAAGATATATTTTTCGCTGCCTCCGGACATATTAAAAGGGCTCGAAAAGGCCCTCTGGGTCATGCCGGTAATCGGCCTCGCGGTTATATATGAGACGTTCAGGACAAAGACCGGCGAAATGCTGCATCTTGCCCTTTTTATTGTTTTTTACCTCGTGTTGTGGAAGTTCAGGCAGGTGGATCCGCTCTTTTTTATAATAGCCGTGGCCGTAGCATGCGGGCTGACGATATATAATTTTGTATGGAACAAGAGGAGCAGTTAAAAATGGATGAAAAAACAGTGAAAAAGCCTATAGGGCCGTTTGACCTTATCTGGAGCGGGTTCAAACTGAATTTTCTCCACCTTGCGTGGAACTTTGAGCGGCTGCAGAACCTGGGTTTTTTGTTATCCATTGATAATTTGCTCAGGAAAATATACGCCGGCAAACCTGAAGAAAGGCTTGCGGCGGCGCGCAGGCATATAGGATTTTTTAATACTCATATATTCTTTTCGCCGGCTTTGCTCGGTGTCATGGCAAGGCTTGAGGAGGATTTGCCTGATGATCCGCCGAAGGCAAAGGAACTTGAGATAGAATCCACCAAAATGGGGCTTATGGGGCCTCTTGCGGCCATAGGCGACTCGCTTTTTTGGTCGGGGTTAAAACCATTTTCAATGCTTATGGGCGTGGGTATAATCTGGCTTACAAAATTTACGCTCAACGGGTGGATATGGGCCGTGGCGGTTTCACTTATTATTTATAACGCGCCGCGTGTAATAATAAAATCATACCTGCTATTTAAGGCATATTACAGGTACAGGGAGCTTTTTTCCTCAATCCAGAAAGTCAAGTTCCAGGATATAATGAAAAGCCTGAAAGTGGCTGGCATGGGTTTTTTGGGGGCATTTACCGCCGTATATTTCCGTGGAAAGGCACTGACGCTGGTGGGGCTCAGATGGCTCGATACTCTGGCGCTTTGCGGGGCGTTTATGGTGGTGGTATGGGGGCTGCGCTCAAAAAAGCCCATTTCCTTTATTTTTATGACAATGGTGGCTGCATGCATAGTGCTGGCCTATATAACATAACCGGACGGGAGAGACAAAATGCAATATAAAAAAAAGGTAAAGATTGTAAACAATGCCGGCTTTCATTTAAGGGCCGTTGCGGTATTTGTAAGGGAGGCTGAAAAATTCAAGGCCGATATAAAGGTGAAAAATGACGCCATCGAGGCCGATGGGAAGTCTATTATGGGGCTTACCACGCTCGGCGCGGGTAAGGGAGTCGAGATTGAGATAAAAGCGGAAGGCCCTGACGCGAAAGAGGCTATCGCCGGTCTTATGAAACTTATAAACGATAAATTCGGGGAGGCTGAATAACATGTATAAAGGTATTGCGGCGTCGCCGGGCATAGTGATAGGCCCGGCATACGTTATTTCAAAGAAAGTATCGCAGGTTAACAGGATTGACATACCCCAGGCAAAGATAGACGCCGAGGTTGCCAGGATGCAGAGCGCGGTTGAGATAACAAAAGCGGATATCTGCGCCATAAAAGAAAGGATAGTCCATGATATTGGTTCGGCCGAGGCGGAAATATTCAACGCTTATCTTATGCTCCTTTCGGACCCGACTTTTGTCGGGAAAGCCGAGGAAATAATAAGAAAAGAACTTGTTAATACCGAATATGCGCTGCAAATGGTTTTAAAGAATTATGCCGAGTTTTCCAACAGGATATCGGATTCATATTTAAAGGAACGTTCCCGCGATATAAATTCCCTTGTTGACAAGATAATACATAACCTTGAGGAGTCGGGCGGAAAGGATGCAAACGCCCCGGCGGATAAATATATAATAATTGCCCAGGATCTTTCTCCGGCTGATACGGCGGACATGAACAAGGATAACGTGATGGGTTTTGTGACCGAGATGGGCGGGGCGACATCCCATACCGCTATCGTCGCGCGTTCCCTTGAACTTCCGGCGGTCGTGGGCGTACGCGATATAACAAATACGGCCAAAACAGGCGATATGGTCATCCTTGACGGTGAAAAAGGCATAGTGGTGGTTAATCCAAATCCAAAGATACTGGCGGCGTACAAGGAAGAGCGGAAAAAGTTCATTCTTAAGCTGCGCATGCTGAAAAGGCTGAAATCCCTTGATACACTGACGGTTGACAGGCATAAAATAGAACTTACGGCCAATATCGAGTTCCCGGAAGAGATAGCCGTGGTCCAGGAAAACAATGCCGAGGGGGTCGGGCTCTTCAGGACGGAATTTATTTATATAAACAAGTCGAACCTTCCGTCAGAAGAGGAACAGTTTGAGTCCTATAAAATGGTTGTGCAGAAAATGAATCCGAAACCGGTGACATTAAGGACCCTTGATATCGGCGGGGATAAGTTCCTGCCTTATTTCAAGATTGCCCCGGAGCAGAACCCGTTTTTGGGGCTGCGCGCCATCAGGCTGACAATGGCGAATATAAATATGTTCAAGCTCCAGCTCAGGGCGATACTTAGGGCATCCGCGTTCGGGAAGGTCAAGATAATGTTCCCGATGATAACCGTGCCGGAAGAGCTTGACGAGGCAAAAAAAATACTCGAAGAGGTAAAGGCCGACCTGAAAAGAAAAGAGGTAAAGTTTGACCCGAACATAAAGGTCGGATGCATGATAGAGGTGCCCGCGGCCGCGATAATGGCGGATGAACTGGCCCGCAGGGTGGACTTTTTCTCGATAGGCACCAATGACCTTATCCAGTACACGGTGGCGGCCGACCGCGGCAACGAGTCGGTTTCATACCTGTACGATCCGCTAAACCCGGCGGTTCTAAAACTTATAAAAATGATTGCCGACAGCGCACACAGGGCAAACATAAAGGTTTCCGTGTGCGGGGAAATGGCAGGGGCGCCGCACCTCGCGTTTTTGCTCATAGGGCTCGGGATAGATGAATTGTCGGTGAGCCCGTCATCAATACTTTCCGTAAAAAAACTGATAAGGTCAATTTTGTTCAAGGATGCCCTGGAAACAGCCGACGCAGCGCTTAAAGAGGAACGGGGATCGCTAATTAAGGATATGATACTGACAAAACTAAACCAGCTGCTGTATGTGAAGGAGAAGGGGGATAAAAAATGAAGATACGCAAAGCCGTCATACCCGTGGCCGGGCTCGGCACCAGGTTTTTGCCGTATACAAAGGCAATCCCCAAGGAAATGCTGCCGATTATAGACATCCCGGCGATACACTTCATAGTAAAAGAAGCCATCGACTCCGGCATTGAATCAATACTTTTTGTTACAAGCAAGGAAAAATATTCCATTGAGGATTATTTTGACAGGAATTTCTACCTTGAATACTTTCTCAATAAAAACAAGAACAAAGAAGCCCTTGACCAGCTTAAAAGGGTGCCGGAGAATGTGAACATTTTTTCCGTGAGGCAGAAAGAGGCCCTGGGCCTGGGCCATGCAATACTCCAGGCCGCTGATTTTGTGGGAAATGAAAGTTTTGCCGTGTTTCTTCCCGATGACCTGATTTTTTCAAAGGTCCCTGTTATGAAAAAAATGATAGAGATATACGAATCCAAATGCGACGCGGTCGTGGCGGTCGAGGCCGTTGCCAGGGAAAAGATAAGTTCTTACGGCATCATCAAGCCGCAGAAGATGGAAGAGCGGGTTTACAGGGTGCTTGATATGGCGGAAAAACCGCCGCTGAAAAAGGCTTTTTCGAATCTGGCGATAGTGGGGCGCTATGTGCTCCCGTCCACGGTATTTGATTATATAAGAAATACCAAACCCGGAGCCAAGGGCGAAATACAGCTCACCGACGCGTTAAGCGCGCTGATGACCGAGCACGGCCTGCTGGCGCACGAGTTTGAGGGCGTACGGTGCGATACAGGTGACAAGTTCGAGTACATCCTTGCGATATTAAAATACGCCTCAATGCAGCCGGCCCTTAAAGCGAAGCTGAAAAAAGCTATAAAGAAGATATTTTAAGGAGTTCAATAAGAATGTGTTTCTTTTCTCCCTCTCCCGTGGGGAGAGGGTCAGGGTGAGGGGATAAAAAGCAGCCAATCTTGTTACAAATTACAAAAGACTTCCTCTGGCAGCTATTTTGCATTGACACCCCAAAATTACAACCTTGATTAAAATCATTAATGATGTATAATTTTTATACAAATTATATTACAAAAATAAAATAAAACGGTGGCGGATGCCGGGAAAATATTTTCTAAACATAAACGACAGCGGGACAAAGGAAATACTCGGCGCTTTTTTTACTCCGGAAAGCGCCGCTAAAATATCGCGCCACCTTGTATTCAAATCTGTGGAGTTCCCCGAAGAGGGCCCCGGCCCCATGATTATATCCGCTTTTGTGGACGACCTGAGCGTCGCCCCGGTTTTTGACGAGATAGTCCCGAGATTGATGGGTTCGGCCTCGGGAAGGGAAATAAAATACGACCTTGAATTTAAAAAAGGCACGGATCCGGCCATGGCGGTCAAATTATTCTGGACGGTATTCAAGGGGCTCTTTAACGGCGAACGGGTCTGGCTGGATTTCGCCGTTCCTGAAGCCTCGGGAAAGTCCCTTATTATCAGGGCATTAAACGACCTGGCTTTTACACGGTTATCCGAGAAAAAAATGATAATGTCCATGCGCGAAAAAATTACCTCTTTTGCCGGAGCGGCGGCCGAAGTTGAGATTGTCAGGGACAACGCGCCCGCGCCTGAACAGGATATCCGGCAGGTGGTGAAAAGCATACAGATTACTTCGTCAAAAGATGCCCCATCCAAAATATTAAAGGACGAGGAGATACCCGGTGAAATAACCCGGATTGAGGATATAACCACAAAGGGCAAATATATAATAGAAGGCAGGGTTTTCATTTCGGACGAGACCGATTACTGGCGCGACATGAAGGGCAAAGGCAGGGACGGATCCGATTCCCGCATAGTATTTTTTTACCTGACCGACGAGGCCGATACGATAAAGCTTTCATGCTGGCTTGATTACGAGGACGGCCTTTTTGAGTCCATAAAAAAGATAAAATACGCGCGCGCCCTTATTGAGGCCGACTTCTCCCCATACGAGACCGATATTGTCGGAAAGGTTAAAAAACTGAAATCCATGCCCGCGCCCATGGTCGACGATAACGCCCCGGAAAAAAGGGTCGAACTTCACGCCCACACGCAGATGAGCGCCATGGACGCGCTGACTTCTGTGGCGGATTTTATAAAACGCGCCTCCCGGTGGGGCCATCCGGCCGTTGCCATCACGGACCACGGTGTGGTTCATTCCTTTCCCGAGGCTTACGGCATAGTGAACGATAAAAGAAATCCCCTGCCAAATCCGATAAAGCTCATACTTGGAATGGAAGGGTATCTGGTCCAGGACGCGTCAAAGATAGACAGGTCTAAGAACAAAAAAGAGAACGACAATAACGGAGCAAAAAAAGAAAAACCTTTCCATATAATAATACTTGTGAAAAATAGGGCGGGGTTAAAAAATCTTTACAGGCTGGTCTCGTTTTCTCACCTTGATTATTTTTACAAGAAGCCCAGGATACCAAAAGAAGTGCTTGAACAAAACCGCGAGGGGCTGGTGCTCGGCACGGCCTGCTATATAGGCGAGCTTTATCAGGCAATACTCCTTAAAAAAAGCGAAGAGGAGATAAGGGCGGCAGCCTCGTTTTATGACTATCTCGAAATACAGCCCGATGAAAACAACAGGTTCCTGGTCCGCTCAGGCCAGCTTGCCTCCGAAGAAGAACTTCATGAAATTAACAGGAAGATATGCGCGCTGGGAGCGGAACTTGGAAAACCCGTTGTCGCCACCGGAGATGTCCACTTTCTCGACCCGCAGGACAGGATTTACAGGGAAGTGCTCATGTCGGCCCAGGGGTTTGACGAAATAGGCGAGGGGGCGACAGCGGACCTTTCCTTTAAGACCACGGAATGGATGCTGGATGAATTTTCATACCTGGGCCCGGAAAAGGCCTTTGAGGTGGTGGTAAAAAACACCCGGCTTGTCGCCGACATGATTGAACCGAAGATAATGCCGGTGCCTGACAGGCTTTTCCCGCCGACGCTTGACAATTCCGAAGAGGAAATATCCAGGACAAGCTGGGACAGGGCCGCTGAAATATACGGCGTCAACCTTCCGGAGATAGTCTCGGAGCGCGTTGACAGGGAGCTCAAGGCAATAACAGGAAACAAGTTCGCCGTGCTTTACCTGATTGCAAAAAAAATGGTGGAAAAATCCAACAGCGACGGCTACATCGTCGGTTCAAGGGGCTCGGTGGGTTCATCAATAGTGGCTTTTTTATGCGGTATTTCCGAGGTTAACCCGCTTGCGCCCCATTATATATGCAGGGACTGCCAGCAAAGTGAATTTATCCATACGGATCTTGTGGGCATAGACCTCGAAGATAAGGCGTGCCCCATATGCGGAAAAAATATGGACAAGGACGGGTATAACATACCTTTTGAGACTTTTATGGGCTTTAAGGGGGACAAGGTGCCTGATATAGACCTCAATTTTTCCGGCGAATACCAGGATAAGATACATAAATTTATTATCGACCTTTTCGGTTCGGACAAGGTATTCAGGGCCGGCACCATCGGCACCGTCCAGGACAAGACCGTGAAAAAGGAATATATCCCGAAATATGAGGAACGCACCAGGAAGAAATTAAAGGAAGCCGAGAAAGAAAGGCTGACAAGGGGTTGCGTGGGAGTAAAGCGCACAACGGGCCAGCATGCGGGAGGGCTCATGCTCGTCCCCAAAGACAATGATATTTACGACTTTACCCCGATTCAGAATCCGCCGCAGGACACGGAAACAATAACCACACATTTTGACTTTCACTGCATCCATGACACTCTTGTTAAAATCGACGCGCTTGGCCACGACCTGCCGACGAGCTTGAAGCGGATATGCAACGGCCTGAATATAAATGTCAATGATATTCCCATAGACGACAGGGATACAATGAAGCTTTTTTCCGGGGTTTCGGTGCTGAAGGTCGACCCGAAGAATTATTCACCTGCAATAGGCACCCTTGGCGTGCCGGAATACGGCACAAAATTCACCAGGGAAATGCTTGCGATGACGAAGCCCAAAACATTCAGCGAACTGGTGTATATTGCGGGGCTTTCCCACGGGACGGCGGTCTGGCGCGGCAATGCCGAGGACCTTATAAAAAACAAGACCGCCACGCTTAAAGAGGTCATATCGGTCAGGGATGATATTATGAACTTTCTGATATCAAAGGGGCTGGCAAAGGACATATCCTTCCAGATTAC
>PLPI01000137.1 GCA_003159495.1 candidate division FCPU426 bacterium
CCAGTCGGAGGGGTTCAGTCCAGAAGATAAAATCTTGTTACTGCCTGAAACTCTTCCTCCTCAATTTCAGCGAGTTTCTTTTTATCTGTTGAAACTTTTTCTGCAATTTCGTCCAATTCTTTTTTTAGATTTTCATCAGTAATAATTTGCGAAAAAAACTCTGGCGCGGCTTGTACTATCGTTGATAAAAATTCCTCCGTTGCATCAATTATATTTTGTTTGCTGATATTTTCCATATTCGGCAACTTAATAGAAAAAGGACCGCCAAATGCCTCTATACCGTAAGCAAACATATCACTATTTTTATTTGGCTCAGTATTCCCGCTCAACTCATTATATAGAATTAGCGAATATTCATTTTCAAAAATAATATCCGGCCTTGCAAAAAATACCATATTTGAATATCTTTTCATTATGTCTATTATGCCCTTTCTTTTAGTCTCATCCTGTCTTTGAGCACTTTCCAAAATAACAGTAAAGGACGCAGGACAAATAATCTTGTGTTCGCCTAACAACCTTTCAATTTCTTGCTTAATATTAATTATTTCCGTTTCTTTATTATCATAAAATTTATTCCACATCATTAAATCTAAAAATATTATTTTTTTATCTGCTAACTGTTCTGCTACTATGCTTTCTGAGTCGAACTTTTTTTCACATTCCATAGTTTTCTCCTGTTTTTCATTATATGATCTGCTTTATAATATATATCTGCGTAACACGCTCTGCATTCATCTCCGGTCACGTAAAACAAGCATACTCACCCCATACTTTAAGCTTTATGCCGTAACCCATTTTAGACCTCCAATTATTTTTAGTATTGATAATACATAGCGTCAAGCATGGCGGCCCTGTATTTGAATAATTTTTTACCAAATTTGTCATTAGGCGGTTTGTTAAACCATACAAGTTTTTGCATTTTTTCCACAACAAATTCCCAATAATTCAAAACGTTAAGATCTTTCGGTTTAAATCCAAAATCTTTACTCAACAAGTCAATATTCTTTCCATTTACTGAAACAAATATATCCGGCCTTATTATTGTAAGAAACCTTGTAGGACCCGGTAATTTTTCAGTTAGGCCAAAAATCTTTTCGTATTTTTCAATAAATCGTTCGTAATGTTTTTTTTCAACCTTGCCTGAAATAGGAATTTTATTTATCATTTCCGATACTTTTTTTGTATTTTCATTCAAAACATGCATAAACTTACCCGCAGCGCCCATAGTCCCAAAGTATCCACAAACATATTCAATCCCCTTATTATCTAAATAATAATCAATAATTCCCGCAATTGCTTTTTTCATTCTTGTTTCCAGTTTGTCGTATGTAGATTCTTTTAACGCCGAATGAACAAGATGCATAAAATCATACGAAGCTTCTAAGCGGTACGAATGCTTCCTTGAGTTTCTTTTCATCTTTTTCAAACATTCTTTCCATGTCATGTTTGTAATTTTTGCTTCCGGTTGTGGCACCTTAACACCTGGGAAAAACAGGGTGCTTTTTTGTTTATTATTTTTACTATTTTCATAATCCTTTCTGTATTTATCCAACTGTAGCCTGTTAAAAGCTTCTCCCTTTTTCCACCAGTAGTCAATTAGCTTGACTGTTTTATTATATGTTTTACCAACACCTGGGTCTGTCGACGAAATCAGCATCATGATTTCTGTATTTTTTAAAAAAGCGCCATACGTAAAATTGGCACTCCCAATTAATATTACCCATTCACTTTCGCTGTTCTCAAATAAGTAAAGTTTTGGATGAAAAGTTGCAACGTGTTCTTTTATATATTTAATTTTGGGATTTTTGATAAATCGTTCAATGAAGTCCGGTTCGGTTCCATTAAAACTTAACCCGACTACAACTTTTATAATTTTTTTGCTATGCTTATTCAATTCCCTGAAAGCTGTAAATTTTGTACCAGCCCAAGCCGAAAGGAAAGATATCCTACTATAATTCCTAATCCCTTGAAGCATTGCCTGTTCTATTTCAGAATCAATAAGTATTTTCATTTCATTCTCCTTCGCCTTATATGTTTTGTGTTTATATTTATACACTCCTATACAATATAATTTTCCGGCACTTTTCCGGTTAATTCTTCCACACTTACCCCTGTCTCCGGCAGGTATGCCTCTTTTTCAAGCACAAAAAACATATCCCTGAAATTCTTTACCTTCCCCGCCTTTACCAGTTTGTCATAATCCTGTTTATACACTTGCACCGTATACCGTTGAAGCTTGCGGGCAAAAGAACCCGGATATGGCGAGAACTTTGCTTTTTCAAGTATTTCATCACACTTTTCGTCATACCTTACCACCAGCGAATAAGTTTTGTTATCTATCAGGTTAAAACTTTCCGACACTGTTTTGAAGGGATATTCAAGTCTTCCGCCGCTGTTGTTGATACTTTTCAGTATGTTCTTTCCGTCAAGCCCCTCTCCCTCCCTTGAGTATAGTATTTCAAAGTATTCCTTAATATTCTTAAGACTTAATAGATCTTTGTTTTCATTCAGGTTAATTACTTCCTTTGCCACTCCCGCTGTCCTTGCCAGGAATCCCGGCGGGGCTTTATGGCCTGCGGGTTTGAAGACATAGACCCTGCCGCCTTCTTTTATCTTTCTTTCCCTGTTACACCTGCCTGCGGCCTGGGCTATGGAGTCTATGCCCGCTATTTCCCTGTAAACCACCGGAAAGTCTATATCAACACCCGCTTCTATAAGCTGGGTTGAAACAACCAGGCATTTCTCCTTGTTTTTCAGTTTTTCCTTTATCTTTGCTATTCTTTCCGACCTGTGCGCCGGGCACATTCCCGCGCTCAGGTGATATATACCGCTGTTTTCAGTCTTCTTTAAGCCGTCATATAACTCACGCGCGAGCTTTCTTGTGTTTACTATGCACAATACCTGCTTGCATTTTGCGAGCTCGGCAGTTAAAACTTCCGTTTCTTTTTCCCCCGACCACTCCACGCTTACTGCTTTAAGCTTTTTATATAATTCTTTTGGCTTTTCTATTATCTCCACAGGCTCCATACCGCCCGGCAGTTTAAAACCCTCCGGCGGGTCGTCGAAAAGCGCGGGCTGTGTGGCTGTGCAGAAAACAACCGTGCAATTATAGTTTTTAATCAGTTCAGCCAGTGCGTATATACACGGCTTCATGTACTGGACCGGCAGCATTTGCGCCTCGTCAAGGATTATGACGCTGTTTGCTATATTATGCAGTTTGCGGCATCTTGAACCACGGTTTGCAAAGAGTGATTCGAAGAACTGCACGTTTGTTGTGGCTATAAGCGGCATATCCCAATTCTCGGCCGCGAGCTTCATCCTATAATCCGACTCATCTTCATCATCAGAGCCTTCTTTATAATCGTAGTTGCTGTGATGCTCCAGAACGCTTTCCGTGCCAAGCGCCTTTCTGAAAACATCGGCATTTTGTTCTATGATGCTTGTATATGGGATGACATATATTACCCGTTCAAGTTTGTTTATCTTTGCGTGTTTCAATGCAAATGCAAGCGATGAAAATGTCTTTCCCCCGCCTGTAGGAACTGTCAAAGTAAAGAACCCGGGCTTTAACGAGGCCTTATCCACACAGGCATTCATTATGTTTGCTCTCTGCGTATTTAGGTCGGTCTTTTCAGCTCCAGAAATTATCTCTTTCAGGTATGTATTTAGTTTTTCCTCAAGTTCGTGTATTGGGAGTCCCTTTTCTCTTTTTAACGATTTCTCAACATCACAAAACCGTTCAGTATCCATATAATCCGCGTCAACAAGGCAGGAGTAAATCATTCGTATAAGCATAAAGCAGGAAAACTCCATTTCATGTTTGTCTGCTTTTAGTCTGGGTAATCCGGGTTTATTTTTTATCAGTTCCTTTAATTCGCTTTCAAAATTATTATAAGCCGGAATATTTGTATTTTGCAACCGCGCTTCAAGGCAGGCATCGTCGCCCGCGCCGATATAATCCGCCAGCCCGGCATGGTGTCCGGCTATCGGGTAGGCAAGGATTTTTCCTATAAGTTCGCCGTACCTTGCCATAGCCTCTTTTGCCCCTGCCGTGCTGTGGTCCACCCGCTGATTTTTCCCGTCCAGCTTTGCCTGGAACTCCGCCGAGTACTTCCCCACATCATGCAGTATCCCGGCCATATACCCGAGTTCCCCTGCCCCGTACCGCTCCGCAAATACGCGTGCCATCTCCGCAACCGCAGTCAGGTGGTCTTTGAGTTTTTGCCATTGCTCTTTTGTTTGCCCTTTACCCGAATGTGCGTAAAATTCCATATCCTGTTTCTCCCTGCCGTTATTATACAACTTTCATTCCATATTAAAAGCATATTTTCCCTATGCGCCCTATAAAAAATCCGGTTTGCTTCAGCCTTTTTACACCATCACTCTTTAACGCTTATTTTATGCCTGCTCAAACCTGCCTGACTTTTAATTATGGCGAATTCGCCATATTTAGCCTTTTCCTCTTCCAGCATAAAATCATCCCGTTCCTTCTCTATCCCTTCTTTCAATTCTTTCTCCGGCGGCATTATCTGTTTGAGTTCGTCAGGCATCCTGTTCGTCAGCCTGTATTCAGCCACGCCCACCGGATTTTTCGCGTTTTTCAAGGCATACTCAACCGTAATTTTGCTCTTATCGGCGCATAAGATTATTCCTATAGCCGGATTTTCATCTTTATATTTTGCCTGATCATTCAGCAGGTTCAGGTAAAAATCCATTTTTCCTGCATATTCCGGCTGGAATTTTCCGGTCTTCAGCTCTATCGCCACAAGACTTTTCAGCTTACGGTTGAAGAATAGCAGGTCTATAAAATACTCCGTTCCCTCAAGAGCCAGCCTGTACTGGTTCCCGACGAAGCAAAACCCGGCCCCAAGCTCCAGCATGAAATGTTTGACCCTCTCAACCAGCCGTTTTTCAAGTTTTCTCTCAAGAACAGGCTTTGTGATGCCGAGGAAACCGAGGTTATAAACGCTCTTCATGGACTCATCTGCCTGCTCAGCCAGATGCGCAGGCATGACTTTTGCGTAATTATTCTGTTTCCCAGCCTTTAATGAATGACTGTAGGCACCAGCATTTATCTGATTTAGCAGTACATTTCTTGTCCAGCCGTTTTCAGCACATGCCCGAAGATAGTATTCCCTTTCTTTACTACCTTTAACTTTTTGCATTATTAATATATTTTTGCTCCATGACAATTCTGGCACGAGTCGTGCCAGAATTGGACTTTCTTTATATTCAAGATAGAACTGCCTCATTCTCCATAAATTATAGGAAGAAAGTCCATATTTGTCACCGAACTCTTTTGTCAAATCCACAGAAAGCCTTTCAACAACCTTATCTCCCCATTTATATTTATTCTGCTTTTCAACTATTCTTTTGCCTATATCCCAGTACATGATTATCGCTTCCCTGTCGACAGCCCTTGCAACGCTGATTTTTGCCGATATTATCCTTGTCCTGATTTCCTTATAAAACTCTTTATATCCCTGCATCAATGGTTTTATATTTGCCATCTTTATCTCCCGTCCGGCACAAATATCCCGCATCCGAAATGTCTGCGTCCGCTGAGGCCATTTTCCTGAAGTGTGATTGACTCTTCCGCCGTCAATTCTTCCACCCTTACGGCAAATCCCACGATTTCCATATCATGCACTTTTATTGTCCTTCTTACATATTCCATCCCCTTATTTCCATTAATTTCCACAAGATAAGGTTTACCCTTTATAACCATCTTTTCAAGTTGTCTTTTGACAGCTCCCAAAAAAAGTTTTGGTTCCATAAATCCTTTTATTATAACCAGCCTGCTGTATAGCTTTGGAGCCGGCATCAGCGCCCGTGATGAAGGCGCACCTATATAAATTTCACTTCCGTCAATCTTTACTTTTTTTCCTCCGATAGGAAGAACTTTTACGAGGCTATCCGAGTTCAGCCGTAATTTTAGCGTACTCTTATCCGTTATCTTTAACTTTCTTTCGCCCTCATAGGTTCCATTAATATTATGTATTCCTATTGATTCGTCCCCGTGGATGTCAGGAACTATTTTTGAAAGCGATGAATAAAGATGGTACGCATGGTCAGCCGGTATTTCTTTCCCCTGGACTTTAAACAATACATCTATTATCGGCATGTTAAACCTCCTATAATTTATATGGGACTCTTCGCGCCATAAAACATCCCTGTTTTGTTACGCATTTTAACCATTTTAAATCTTCAGGCACTCAATTTTTGATATTCTACCGTCAATATTTGCCTGAACTTTTATATTATTTATGCAACATCCTCAGGTTCTGCAGTGTACCCGCCATATACCCCAACTCCCCGGCGCCGAACCTCTCCGCAAACACGCGGGACATATCCGCAACTGCCGTCAGGTGGTCTTTTATAGTCTGCCAGTTTTTTTTGTCATTCCCCTTTGTGTGAGCGTAAAATTTCATATATTCAGCCCCCATTTTAGCTATAAAAGATGACATGCAACCCATATATTTGTTTTTGTCCGCATTAAGTAAATTACAACTTTTATTACTCTCCAACGAGCCCTACATTTACGATTATACTGCTTTCAGGCCGCCATTCAAGTTAAATAATAATTTCTTCCGGGTATATAAATAAAAAAGCCCCGCATTACGCGGGGCTTTTTTATTTTACCTATAAATCCTTATTTTATCTTGTATTTGCCGTTGTTGTTGTATTCCCAGCCTCTGCTGTTGCCGCCTGCGCCGTGGTTGTCAGCGCCCGGGCTGTCGAAGTCGTGTAATACGCGTCCACCATATCCTTCAGGTCGGCAATGTCTTTTGTACGGTCGCTCAAATCTGAATTTACCGGATTACCTCCGCGGCCCACGTGATGATGGCGCCCGCCGCCGTATGCTCCGCTTCCGCTGTTGCCATTCCCGTTATCTCCGCCGGTGCTGTTTCCGCCAGCTAAATATCCGTTATCCTCGCCGTAACCGCCTTCATTTTCGCCGCCGGCGCTGTGCGGATGCTTGCCTGCATAACTTCCCGTCATGCCGTCGATTTTTTGGACAATATCCTGTACCTTGGCTATAATTTCGGCGCCGTGAACATTCGTAATATCGCCGTTCTTCAAACCGTTTTGCGTCCTGCCGAGCTGATCCGTTATTTTCTCTTTCATGTCAGAAAGCGGCCCGCGCCAGTCTTTCAGCCCGATTTGATTAATTATTGTCTGTATGTCGGATATTTCCTCGCCGGACGGCTTTATAATTATCTTCCTCTGCTCTGCGCAGCCGGCGGCAATAAATGCCGCCAGCGCAACCGCCGTCAAAAAACCAATGGAAAGGAATTTTTTCATTGTCAGCTTACTTTTTTCTCATGTCTTCAAACTTTTTCTTCATGTTATCCATCTTTTTCTTGATTATGTCAATCTGGTCGTTCGTAAGAACCGCTTTTACCGCGAGCATTTCATGTATTTTTGCCTTTACCATATCCTGGCGCTTTGCTGCCATTTTATCCATCATATCATCGATTGTCTTCTCATCCGGCGAATTCTTTTCAAACTCCGCCTTTAACGCATCCCTGTCCGTTTTTGCCGCATCCTTGTCAAACGCCTTTTTCGGGGAGTCCTTTTCGATCGCCTTGAGTTTTTCGAACTGATCCGAAGTAAGGTTTAATTCCGATGCCATTCCGAGTATTGCCTTAACGCTGTACATCCCGCCGAACTGGTGCCCGGCAAAACCGCCTTTCATCATCATGCAGCCCTTGCCATCAACTCCGCCTTTTTCCTGATCCGCCATGAGCATTGCCGAGAACGCCGCCAGAACAAAAACCGCCAATAAAACCGCTGTAAACTTCTTCATGCCTGCCTCCTGTTTTTTAAAAATCTGATTACTTTGGCCAATAGGCCGTAATTTTATTATTTATTACAATGATTAGACGCATGGTTTGATTGTATTGTTCCGGAAAATTAATAATTCTTACCCTTCTTTTACACTTTTGAAAAGGAACGCTGAAAAGCCAGCGCATAACGGGTAGGCCGCAAGCGACAGCACTACGGTATTAAACCCCACGGCCAGTATCAGCGCCAGCGACACCACCAGCGCCACGTGCCCGAAGAGGCTGTTTTTGTTGACGGTGAACGCGCTTAATTTAAGAGATTCCATAATACCCGCTCCGCTCTCTGCCATGTAATAAGGCGCGTAGAACCACAGCGCGGCAAGGATGAGCCCCGGTATTAGCAGCAGTATCAAACCTGTAATTATGGATATTCCGGCTATAAATCCCATAAGGGCCAGGGTAAGCGTTTTGTCAATGTATTTAAACAGCCCTTCGGCCGAAGGCTTTACCCCGTCCGCGGCCTGCAGAAACATGCCGCCCATGCCCAGCCACATCGCCGGAGCCAGGATGCCCAGCGTCACGGCCGATAGAAGCATGGCCGCCAGAGAGTAAAGTATAAACTGCCACGGGTACTTAAAAAAAGCCACAAAAGCCCGCCCGGCGCTGCGCTGGATATTCATTTTTCCGCCGTGCCTGAAGCACCGTATTTTTTTCTGATATATTTTATGTCCTGCTCCACCCTGCGCACGAGCGCCTCTTTCGATGAGAATTTTTTCTCGCCGCGCAGCCTCTCCAGAAATACCACTTTTATTTCATCTCCGTAAATGTCGCCTTTAAAATCAAATATGTAAACCTCAAGCAGCTGCTTTTTTTCATTTTTTAACGTCGGCGCAAAACCTATGTTCGCCGCGCCGGTATAAACTCCGCTGCTATGTATGACTTTTACCGCCCAGACGCCGCGCGCCGGGATGTCCTCGTAATCAAGGGATAAATTTGCCGTGGGGAAATCAAAGCCCACGCGCCTGCCATGCTCCACCCTGCCTGTTATGGAATACTGCCTGCCGAGCATTTTTTCGACTTTCTTTATGTCGCCCTTTTTCAGGGCCCGCCTGATATATGTGGAACTCACGCGCCTGCCGCCTATTTTTACGGTCGGCACCTCGTGAACATGAAACCCCATTTGTCTGCCGTATTTTTTTAAAAGCGCCATGCCGCCTTCGCCCCCCCTGCCAAACCTGAAATCACCGCCCTCGCTTATACAGCCGGCGTTTAATTTCTTTACAAGCACTTCTTTTATGAATTCTCCGGCCGTCATGTCCGACACCCTGCCGAAGTCAAGCAGTAACAGCATGTCAATGCCGTGGCTTTTTATCCTTTTCACGCGCGCAGTGGTGGATTTGATGAGTTTGATGTCGGTATCTTTTTTAAGGTGTTTTTCCGGATGTCCGGCGAACGTGACTACCACGCTTTTGCCGCCGATGGCCTGGGCGCATTTAATGGCAGATTCGAGGAGTTTCCTGTGGCCGATGTGGACGCCGTCAAAGACGCCGATGGTTACCGCGGTCTTTTTTTTCTGCGCCGGCACACTGCCGAGGTCGGTATAGACTTTCATTTTTCGTTCTTGAGCCTGTAATATTTGCGTACTTCCTTTAATACTGTCTGGACTGCCCGGGCAAGCGGAAGGTTTATTACGGCTCCGGCGGCGTGTTTGTGGCCGCCGCCCTTGAACCTGCGGGCAATAAGGTTCACATCCGCGCCGTTTTTAGAGCGGAATGATACTTTTACGGAATCCGCCGTAAGTTCCTTGAACAGCATGGCAATCTCCACCGTTTTTATGGCGCGTATATTATTGATAAAATTGTCGGTCTCGGACTCGTTGGCCCCGGTTTTTTTAAACATCTCCCGCGAAAGGAAGGAATACCCTATCTTCCCCTCTGTTTTAAGTTTAAGCAGCATCAGCGTGAGCAGTTTTGTCGCCTCGGCCGTGGCTGCGTAAACCTCGTTTGAAATGTTTTCAGGATCCGCGCCTTCCCTCAAAAGTTCGGCCGCTATAATGTGGTCCTCGGGTTTGGTATTGGAATACCTGAATGATCCGGTATCGGTGACTATCGAAGTGTAAATGCATGTGGCCGTATCGGGGTCTATCGTCCAGCCCAATTTCTTCATTATTATAAAAAGCTGTTCGCCCACGGCCGCGGCCTTCGGATCCACGATATTTACGTCGCCGTACATGGTATTTCCCAGGTGGTGGTCTATGTTTACCGTGAATTTTACCTGCTGGGTATAATCTATTATGCCGCCGTTGCGCTCAAGCTCGGGGCATTCCAGCACTATTGCCAGGTCATATTTTCCGGTTATTTTCGGGCGGCTCTGAATCATGGCACTGCCCGGAAGAAATTTGTATATTACCGGCAGGGCGTCGCGGTTGATAAAGTCAACTTTTTTTCCAATGCCGATAAGCTTGTTCATCAGGGCCAGCCCCGACCCTATTCCGTCGCCGTCCGGATTGATATGCGTGGAGAGCAGTATCTTTTTCGAGGTTTTAATGAGTTTGGAAAGTTCGCTTATCTGCGCTTTGAAATCATTCATGTTTGTTTGACTCCTCAATCTGCCTTAAAAGGCTGTCGATTCGGGCCCTCTCGTCAAGGGTCGTATCGATTTCAAAAACTATCTCCGGGGTAAACTGCAGCCTGATATTTTCCCCTATGTAATGCCTGAAAAAACCCGATGCCGCCTTTAACCCGGCCAGCGATTTTTTTTTGGCCTTTTCATCGCCCATAACGGATACAAAAACATGGGCTATTTTGTAGTCTTTTGTAAGGCTCACGCCCGTGACCGTTACAAAACCAATCCGGGGATCTTTTGCCTCAAGCAACACGGCGGTTGCTATCTCCCTTTTTATCGCGGATTCGACGCGAGCCGTCCTTATTTTATTCATTTATAAAAAACCCCGTTTTTTTGCGCACAAAAAACGCCGCAAAATGTTTTTAAATATTCCTTACCTTCTGGACGTCCTCAAAAAACACCATCACATCGCCCTCTTTTGGCTCCGGATAATTGTCCACCACTATGCCGCACTCATAACCTTCCTTTACTTCCTTCACGTTATCCTTGAACCTTTTTAACGATGTGACATTGGATGCCAGTATCTCGCGGCCGCCGCGTATGATTGATACGGATGAATCATGGTATGCCTTTCCGCTTTTCAGGTAACAACCTGCTATGGTCATGTTCTCGCTTTCAACCTTGAATATCTGCCGGACTTCGGCCTCGCCTATTTTTACCTTTTCGTAAACCGGCTCGAGCATTCCGGACATCGCCGCTTTTATGGAGTCGACAACCTCGTAAATTATGTGGTAAATTTTTATTTCCACGCCCTCTTTTACCGCCAGTTCCTTGGCCGCCGGAAGCGCCGAGACAAAAAATCCGATTATGACGGCGTCAGACGCGTCGGCAAGCAGGACGTCGGTTTCAGTTATGTCGCCCACGTCCCTGTGTATTACCTGGACGCTTATATTTTCTTCCGTGGATATCCTTGATATCGAGTCAACTATGGCCTCTATGGAGCCTATGCCGTCGCCCTTGATTATAAGGTTGAGTTTTTTCTCCGCTCCGGCCTCTATTTTTTTATGCAGGTCCTCGAGCGTCATCTTTTTTCTTTTCTTTTCCTCGGCGAAGCGCCTTATCTCGCTCGAACGTTTAAGGGCTATCTGCCTTACCTCTTTTTCATTGTCAAATACCTTGAATTTGTCCCCGGCGTTCGGGACCTCCTCAAAGCCGACTATTTCAACGGGCATGACCGATTTTGCTTCCTTTATNNGAAAGAATCCCCGACTTTCAGCGTGCCCTTCTGCAAAAGAAGCGTCCCGACCGGGCCGCGCCCCCTGTCAAGCTTGCCCTCAATTATTACGCCGAAAGGCTTTGACTTCGGATTTGTCTTGAGTTCGAGCATCTCAGCCTCAAGGATTATGCTCTCCAGAAGTTCGTTTATCCCGATGCGTTTCTTCGCGGATATCGGCACAATCTGCGTTTTTCCGCCCCACTCTTCCGACACAAGATTATATTTTGTGAGTTCCTGCTTTATCTTTTCCGGGTTTGCCCCTTCTTTGTCTATTTTATTGATTGCCACGATTATCGGCGCACCGGCGGCTTTTGCGTGGTCAATGGCCTCTTTGGTCTGCGGCATGATGCCGTCGTCTGCCGCAACAATCAGGACGACAATATCTGTGGATTTGGCGCCCCTTGCGCGCATTGCCGTGAAAGCCTCATGACCCGGCGTGTCAAGGAACACCACATCACCGCGTGAAGTCGCGACCTTATAGGCGCCTATCTTCTGTGTAATGCCGCCTTTTTCCCCGCCTGCCACGTTGGATTCGCGTATGGCGTCAAGAAGGGATGTTTTTCCGTGGTCGACATGCCCCATTATCGTGACTATCGGCGCCCTGGGCACCAGGGACTCCGGACTGTCGGGTTCTTCGGCCGCAAAAACATCGTCGCCATAAACATCCTTAAATTTTACTTCCTTGCCGTATTCGGCGACTATAATATGCATCTCTTCCTCGCTTAAGGACTGGTTCATGGTGGCCATCATTCCAAGCGAGAATAATTTTTTAATGAGTTCTGTCGGTTTTATTTCAAGTTTGACCGCAAGTTCCTGTACGGTCACGCTGCGCGTAATCTCGAGTATTTCCTTCGGCGCCTCGGCAACCGCCTCTTTTTTAACCTGGACAGCCGGCGCTTCAACTTTTACCTGCTGCTGGGGCTGGGCCGGAACCGCTTTTACTTCGTCTTTGTGGGGCGCTGCAGCGGCTGGCTTCATTTCCGCCTTTTGCGGCGCAGGCGCTGTTACAGCCGGTTTTACTTCCGCTTTTTGCGGTGCAGGCGCCGTTACGGCCGGTTTTACTTCCGCCTTTTGCGGTGCAGGCGCCGTTACAGCCGGTTTTACTTCCGCTTTTTGCGGTGCAGGCGCTGTTACGGCCGGTTTTACTTCCGCTTTTTGCGGTGCAGGCGCTGCCGTGTGGCCATTATGAACGGCTGCAGCCGGGGCCTTTAATTCCGCTTCGGCTTTGGCAAACTCTTCATCCGTAATCGCGCTCATGTGGTTCTTTACGTCAACACCGTGCCTTAACAGCACGGCTATGAGTTCCTTGCTTTCTATACCGATTTTTTTCGCAGCTTCGTGTATTCTCATTTAGGCGTTTTCCTCTCCGTGCCTGATAAAATCCCCGGCCTTATGCTTTAATTCAATTATTCTTTTTTCATCCGATCCAAGCAGCCCCTGTAATGTTTTGTCGTCAAAATCCACAAAATTCTTCAGGTTCTTTATCCCCTCGGATTTAAGCAGCTTCAGGTCCTTTATCTCTATGTCCGGGCTCAGCTTAAAAAGATCGAATTCAACCTGTTCGTCAAAATTCTTTTTCATCGAATCTATGCGCTCCGGCGTAAACTCGCTTATGCGCAATACCGAGACTTTCCATTTGGTGATTTTGGCCACGAGCCTCATATTGATGCCGGTTTTTCCTATAACCTGTGAAAACTGCTCGTCAGGTACGGCTATGATTGTGTACTTGTTGGGTTCGTCGATATAAATATCCTTTATTTCTATCGGCGCTATGGCTGATTCGAGATACTTCCTTATATCGTCGGAATAAAGCACGACATCCACCTTTTCCCCGTGCAGTTCCCTGATAATAGTCTGAATCCTTGAGCCTTTCACGCCGATGCAAGCTCCCACCGGGTCCACATGCGGGTCATTGGATGTGACTACCACTTTTGTTTTTATACCCGGTTCCCTTGCCACATACTTTATCTCGACAATGCCCTGATCAACCTCGGTGACTTCCATGGCGAATACTTTTTTGACAAAATTCGGGTGTGTCCTCGAAAGCTCCAGCCTGGCGCCTTCCTTGCCGCGGCTGGTTTTCAGGACATATGCCCTTATCCTGTCGCCTATCTTGTACTCTTCCTTATAAACCTGTTCCTTTTCGCGCAGGATTCCCTCGACCATTCCCATGTCGATTATTATGTTGCCGTTTTCTATGGTGTGCACCACTCCGGTTATTATGTCGCCCTCTTTTTGCTTGTATTCCTGGAATATCTGTTCCTTTTCAACTTCCCTGATTTTCTGGGTTATGACCTGCTTTGTGGTCTGGGCCGCTATCCTCCCGAATTCCTTGGGATAAAAAAGCACCTCCATGATGTCTCCGAGAACAGCTTCCGGTTTTATCTTTTTTGCGTCCTCAACGTTTATTTCCACATATTCATTTGTGACGTTCTCGACTACTGTTTTTTTCCAGTAAAACTGCATCTCGCCGCCATTCAAATCGACCCTTATCTCGGGCTTTCCGCCATAGACCTTTTTTGCCGCGGAAGTAATGCCGCGTTCAAAGGCCTTAATAAGCTCGCCTTCCGGTATGTTTTTCATCCTCTCAACCTGTTGAAAGATCGCCAAAATCTCGTTGCTCATTGCTATCACCTCTGGCCGCGTGTAAAAAGCGGTTCTTTTTTAAAATGCTTCCTCGTCCAAATTCGCCTTTTTTATGATATCAAAGGGTATTTCCATAACCGCGCCGTTTTCCTCGACCTGCACGTTATCTCCGCTTAAGCCCTTTAATATGCCGGCAAAAGAGTGTGTGTCCTGTATCTTTTCACGCGTAATTATTTTGACGCGTTTCCCGGCGAATCTTGCGAAATCCTCCCGTTTTTTCACGGGCCTGTTTATTCCGGGCGAAGACACTTCAAGGAAGTATTTGTCTCCTATAATATCCGAGGCGTCAAGCGCCTCCTCAATTTTTCTGCTTATTGCCGCGCAATCATCCAGGTTGAGCCCGCCTTCGCGGCCGACCCTTATCCTTAAATAATTCTGCCCCGCGATTTCCAGATCCACGAGCTCATAGCCGTTCTGTTTTATCACAGGCTCAATAAAAGCCTCGATTTTATCCTGTATAACATGCAAATCCGTCATGCTTTCTCCTTAAAAATCAAAAAAGCGGGAGACTAAATGTCCCGCTTAAACGTGGTTGATCTAAACTCTTGTCAGTGTGACTTAGTCTAATCTTATATTACTATACCACACGTTTTTATTAAAATCAATATTTTTGTTGGTTTTTGCCGCCATAACCCCAATCACATCATGTTTTACATGACAAAATCGCCGTTCCGTATAATGCACCGGCAAAATATACGGTACCGTTTATTACGGCGCCCTTTAAACCATCCGGAAACAACCCTCGAAATCATCAAAAGCTTTTTTTGTATATAGTACAAAAATAACCCTTTTGACATATACGGGCGCTGTTTCGTCAAATTTCTTCACCGTTTCGAAAAGTATCCGCGCGCATGATTTCACCGGAAAGCCGCCCACTCCGGTGCCAAGCGCCGGCATTGCCACCGAATCAACCCTGAGCCTTTCCGCCGCCGCAAGCGCGTTCCATGCAGCCAGGGCAATGGACCCTGCGTCGGTTTTCAAATCCTGTCCCATTACAGCCGCGTGTATGACATATTTTGCGTCAAGCTTCCCCGCTCCGGTTTCCACCGCCTGCCCCACCCGCACAGGCCCTTTTGCCACGGCCTCGCGCTCTATTTGAGTTCCGCCGCGCAGCTTCAATGCGCCCGCAACTCCGGCGCCCATCCACAAACCATTATTTGCCGCGTTGACAATGGCCCCCGCCTTTACAGAGGAAATATCACCGCGTGCTATCTCCACAACAATATTTTTCAGTTTTTTTGCTTCCATCTGTCCTCTTCCGCCTTTGCCCCGGCGGTTCTGCCCGCCGCCTTTAGTATGGCGTATAAATTATCATGCGCGGTTTCGTTCCACGGCGCCAGTGTAACGGCCTGCATGTAAGTATCTACCGCCTCCGCCGTCTTTCCTGAAATAAAAAGCACCTTGCCCCTGTCACAAAGCGCGTCGACATCGGATGGGTAATAATAAAGAAAATCATCCAGATATTTCAGCGATTCCCCGTAACTGCCCATCTGCGAAGCCGCTATTGCCGCGTTTATTGCGGCCGGTTTCGAACACGGGGTGAATTCAAATGTTTTCCCGGTTTTTTCAAGGGCGGTTTTGAAATCACCCCGTCCAAGCGCAAGCTGTCCCTCATAAAAATCAACCCTGCGGTCGTCCGATACGGCGCCCGCTTTTTTCAACAAATCCCCGGAAGCCGCGCCTGCCGCTGAATTCATGCTATTGATGCCGTAATTTAAATATGAGCTCATTATTATAAGCCTTGTAAAAAAAATAAATACGGCGGCCATGACAAGCGCCCCGGCCGAGAATGATGCTTTTCCCGGCTTCCCGGCTTCCGTACTCCCAGAAAAAGCAAGCCCGGCGAGGCTGAAAAAGTACAACTTTGTTTCCGGCACGTAGAAAGGGAAATTAAAGAATGCCTGTACGCAGAGCGCCGATATCCCGGCAAAAACCCCCAGTGAGAAAATGTCATGCTCCCTAAACAGCCTGCGCAGCACAAGTATTATGAAAACATAAAATGAAACAGCGGCAATTACGCCGGATTCCGCGAATATTTGCAAAAAATCATTATGAAGAAAATCAGTCTCAAAATATCCGCCCCCGCCCGTGAACATGCACAGCCTGTCTTTCACCATGCCGGGGCCTATACCCGTTAAAAAGCCCGTATGTATCATCTTTAAAGCGGCTTTCCACATTGCGATCCTGCCGGACATGTCCGGATTTGAGGCCGAAGCAGCCGAGGCCACCCTTCCAAAAAATGCCCCTGATCTTCCGGAAAAATAAAATAGGGCGGCCGCCGCAAGCGCGCCCGCTATAAATAGGGGCATGTTTTTCTTCATGTGCGCGGGAAAAAATATCACGAGCAATACCGTGCCTAATGCGAAAGCCGCCATGGAACTGCGCGTCTGGCTCAAAGCCAGGACAATTGCCAGAACGGTAAATACCCACGGCGCGGCCCTGTCGCCTCCGGCGGCAAGTGAAAATATAACGGGTGCGGCGATAACTATGAACCCTCCAAGAAAATCGGGGTTGCCGAGAGTTGAAAATGCCCTGCCGGAAAAGTCGGTGAGCCATCCCCGCGCCGTAAAATCAGCCGACTGCAGCAGGGCCGCGGCGCAGACAATAGCCGCCGATATCATAACCGCAGATGAAACTTTCCGCCTGTCCCTTTTTTCCATGAACCTTGCCGCGTAAAAAAAGTATGATGCCGCGCCCAGCCACTCAAGGCAGCGCATCAATATTGACGGCGACGCTGAATACGCCGCCGGCTTCAAGGCGGTGATAAAGACCCATCCGAGAAAAGCGATAGCCGCAATTTCCACAGGAGCCGGGCGTTTCCTGAAAAAATCCGATATTACCGCAGGCAGATAAACCAGCCCCCCTGAAATTATCATGAATTTCGGCAGGTAAAAAGCGTCCTCACACCTCATAAAATAAACAACGGGAACCGCCGCCAGCGAGAAATAGAAATAAAGGCTGTAAAATTTGCGCAGCAGCCGCTGATCACCCCTCACTTTTTTTCCTCAGCATTTTAAGTATGCGCATAAAATCATCCGGTAGAGGGGCGGTAAATTCCATTATTTTTCCGGTCATCGGATGGTTGAATTTCAGGGAATACGCGTGCAGCATCTGTCTCGGCAGAAGGTCGGGGACGCTTTTCTCGTCGTAACCCAGGTATGCAGTCAGTTCGGCGTCCCGTGAATGATCCCCGTACATGGCGTCGCCCGCCACGGGGTGCTTTATGTGGCTCATGTGCACCCTTATCTGGTGGGTCCTTCCGGTAAGTATTTTTACCTTAAGAAGCGTTGCGTTATAAAAAACCTCTTCGGGATAAAATATCGTCTGCGCCTGCTTTCCATGCATTAACTTTGCGGTGAATTTCTTCCTGTCGTGTGTGTCGCGCTCTATGAATGTCTCTATTCTGCCTTCCTGTTCGATGCATCCATGCACAATGGCCTTATAGAATTTTTCCAGTTCCCTGTCCTTAAACATGGAAACAAGCTTCAGGCATGAGGCGTCATGTTTTGCTATCACCATTACCCCTGATGTATCCTTGTCGAGGCGGTGCACGACCCCCAGGCGGTTTGTGTTCGCAAGAAAGTCGTCCGGATTGATGTGCGTTTCTATGATGGCGTTCACAAGAGTCCCGTCGCTGTGGCCCGGGGCGGGATGTACCACGAGCCCGGCCTGTTTGTTGATTACAAGTATGTCGGAATCCTCATATAATACGTCAAGCGGTATGTCATTGTGTTCCGGCTTTATGTCCTTTGGCAGTTCTTCCAGATATTCCACCGTGTCTCCGGGCCTGACCTGATGGTTGTATGACGATATTGTTTTGCCGTTGACCGACACCCTGGCGTTATCGACAAGTTTTTGTATCTGCCCCCGCGACAGCGCGGAATGATCCCTTATGAAAACGTCAATGCGCTGTTTTGACCCTATTTCGGCGGAGAGGCTTTTTTTATCCATAAAGCGGCTTTACGCCGCGGGCCCTTTTTTTGTCCGCAGAAAAATAATCCCGGCAAGGCCCGCTATTATCATCACAACGCTGATAATTATGGATGTTGAAAAACCGAAAAAGAAACCGCGCTCAGGGTCTCCCCTCAACAGTTCCATAAAGAACCTGATGACTCCGTAATTGAACAGATAAAGGAAAATCACTTCGCCTTCCTTCCTTTTTTTGCTCCTGTAAAACAAAATCAGGATTATAAAATTGGCGAAATCAAGTATGGATTCATAAAGCTGCGTCGGAAGATGCGGGAGATTGTCCCCTATAGCCGGAAAAATAACGCCGAATTTCGCGTTAACCGCCCCGTAACAGCAGCCGTTGTAAAAGCAGCCTATCCTTCCTATGGCATGGGCAAGCGGGAGAAAAATTATCATGATATCGCCCACAGTGGATATTTTCATTTTCCTTATCCTTATGAATACAATACAGCCTATGACTGCGCCGATGAAGCCGCCGTAAAAAACAAGTCCGCCTTCCCATACCTTGAATATCTCAATAATATGGGCCGCGTAATATTTCCACCATACCAGGACATAAAGCAGCCTTGCGCCTATAACGGAGCACGCAATGGCTACCAGCCCGAGGTCCATTATAAAATCGGGGCTTATGCCCTTCTTTTTGGCCAGCATTGAGGAGAGGTAAATGCCCGTGAGAAAAGCTATGGCCGTCATTACCCCGTAAACCCTTATCTGAAGCGATCCTATGTTAAAAAGTACCTGATGCATCATTGCTCTCCTTAAGGCCTGATTTTTTTGTTTCGCTGAAAAAAACAATATATATGATAAAAAGCGTAACCCCTACCGTCACAGCCGAGTCCGCGATGTTAAATACCGCGAACCGGTGGTTTTTTATCCCGAACTCGAGAAAATCGGTGACGCTTCCCTGGATGAACCTGTCGATGAAATTTCCCGCTGCGCCGCCAAGGATGAGCCCGCATGCCAGGTCAAACAGGATATGGTGGCTGCTGTAACGCATCCAGTATATGGTAATGAGCACCATTGCCGTAAGCACTACAAAAAGAAGCAGATACTTTTTGACCGGATTGGCGTCCTGTCCGAATATCCCGAACGCTATGCCGAAATTTTCAATGTAGGTTATGTGAAAAAAATCCTTTATAACGGTTATGGACTGGTACTGTTTCATGCCGGATCTGACCAGGAATTTAACGTTCTGGTCCAGAAATATCACGGCGGCCGCTGTGCCAAAGTAGGCCCACATCTCAGATTACATCCATAAAAGAGCGTTTAATAATATTCATTGCTTCCCCGATCGTGCCGGCTAATTTGACGGCGGTGTGTTTTTTACGGAATTACTTATATTAAGGAATATCTGCGACATATTTTCATTGAGCCACTGTGTGCCGCCAAGTTTGTGCAGGGCATGTTTCGCGAAGGCAATAAGTATCGCGCCAAGCACCGTGGCCCCGAGCAGAAACCCCACTCCGCGTGAAATCCCTATTATAAAATTCCAGTAAATAAGCCGCCACGGCCTGCGCCTGACGTCAATAAAGTCCTCTATGTTCCTTGCCTCAAAAAGCGCCGCCAGTTTCTGGGTGAGCTTCAGATCCGAGCTTGTCATAGCGGCGCCGTCTTTCTTTTGCTTCTTCTTTTTCATAAATATCCCCGGTTTCTTTTTTATCCCAGATTTTCCATGCATCTCGGGCACAACACATCCGTTTCACCCGCGGGTTCAACGGATTCAACAACCCTCCAGCAGCGCGAACATTTTATTCCGGAGGCTTTTGCGGCCGCGACTTCAAGCCCCGAATCAATTTCGACATCAGCCATATTAGACGGTTCATAAACTATTTTTGACACAATAAAGACAGACTCGAGTTCTGCCGCGTGTTTTTTCAGTATCAAATCCAGTTTTTTTGACGAATATTTTATTTTAATTTCGGATTCATAGGGGTGCTTAATTTCGCCGGCCGCCCTTTTTTCCTCGATCTTTTTAAGGGCCATGTCGCGGACTTTTACGATTGCCTCCCATTCCGCGGCTTCCTGCGCGCTTAATTTTTTTTCTGCCCCGTCATCCCAGAGCGTCCACTGGATGTGTTTTTCCCCCTTTAAGCTTTCCGGAAGGAACGACCACGCCTCGTCGGCGGTATAGGCAAGCACAGGAGCTATGAGCTTTGTCAGTTTCAGGAACAGCCGGTATATCACGGTCTGGCCCGACCTGCGCTCCGGAGAATTTATTTTGAATGTGTAAAGCCTGTCCTTTAACACATCAAAATAAAACGATGAAAGAAATGTGGAACAAAATTGTATATAATCCCTGTAGACCCTGTAAAACCCGAATGACTCGTAACTTTTTACAAGTTCTTCCTCAAGCACCGCCAGTTTATGCAGGGCATACCTGTCAAAAGCCGTCAATTTTTCATATGGCACGGCATCCTCTTTTTTAAAATCCTCAAGCGCGCCGAGCATGTACCTGAAAGTATTGCGCACCCTGCGGTAGGAGTCCGATACCCTTGACATTATCTCATCGGATACGGGCTGATCCGTGGTAAAGTCCTCGGATGCCACCCAGAGCCTGAGCACATCGGCTCCGCTTTTTTTTATCACATCAAGCGGGTCGACTCCGTTGCCCAGGGATTTATGCATGGTCTTCCCCTGCCCGTCCACGACCCATCCGTTGGAAATGACAGCCTTAAACGGAGCGCCGCCCCTGTAACCCACCGCTGTAAGAAGCGACGACTGGAACCATCCGCGGTACTGGTCGGAACCCTCAAGATAAAGGTCCGCAGGCCATGAAAGCTCTTTGCGGTTCTCAAGCACCGCAAAACTGGACGAGCCCGAATCGAACCAGACGTCAAATATGTCATTTTCCTTTGCTATATTTTTTGAGCCGCATTTCGGACACTTATAATCTCCTAATATTTCAGCCGGCGTATGCCTGAACCATCCGTCGCTGCCCTCTTTTTTTATGACTTCGTGTATTTTCCCTATGGTATATTCATTTACAATTGTCTCATTGCAGTCGGCGCATGAAAAGACGAATATGGGGACACCCCACGAACGCTGGCGCGAGACGCACCAGTCGGGACGCCCCTGTATCATCTTCGTTATCCTGTCCTGCCCCCATTCGTTGAGCCATTTTACCTTTTTTACCTCATCAAGCGCGCGCCCCCTGAAATTATCCTTATCCATGGAAATGAACCACTGGTTCGTCGCCCTGAAAATTATCGGCGTCTTGCAGCGCCAGCAGTGCGGGTATGAATGAGTGAGCGTTTCAACGGCGAGCAGGGCCCCTTTTTCCCTTAACAGTTCCACCACTTTCGGGTTTGCCTTAAAAACATTTTCACCTTTCATAAGGGCGAACTCGTCCGTGAACCTTCCCTTATTATCCACCGGGTTGATTATCGGAAGGTTGTAGGACCTGCTGAAAACATAATCCTCATGGCCGTGTCCCGGGGCGATGTGGACGCATCCGGTGCCTGTATCGAGGGTCACATATGAAGCGTTGATTACCAGCGAATCGCGGTCAAGAAACGGGTGCCGCGCCGTCGTATATTCAATATCGGACCCCTTGAATTTCTTTATAATTTCCCCCTGCACAAGGCCGGTCTTTTTTGAAAATTCTCCGAGCAGTGACTCGGCCACCACATATTTTGTCCCGCCGAAATCGGCAAGCACATAATCAAAATCAGGATGCACGGCAATGCCGACGTTTGCCGGCAGGGTCCACGGCGTCGTGGTCCATATTACTATATACGAATCCGCCCCCAGCTTCACCTTTGCCTTTGAGTCATCCTTTACCTGAAACCGCACATAAACCGATGGCGTCGTATGGTCGTGATACTCAACCTCGGCCTCGGCAAGGGCCGTTTCGCATTTAAAGCACCAGTAAACCGGCTTTAATCCCCTGTAAATCATTCCTTTATTATAGAGCCCCCAGAAAATATCGACCATCTTGTCCTCATAATCCTTCGCAAGGGTGAGGTAGGGATTATCCCATTCGCCCATTATTCCGAGGCGCCTGAACTGTTCCTTCTGGAGGTTGACATATTTCATGGCGTATTCTTCGCATAGTTTGCGTATTTCCACCTTGGTCATTGCGGCGGCTTTTGAGCCGAGCTTATCCGTGACGCTGTGTTCAATGGGCATCCCGTGGCAGTCCCAGCCCGGAACATAAGGGGCATAAAATCCCCTGAATGATTTGTACCTTACAATTATATCCTTGAGTATCTTGTTAAGGGCGTGTCCCATATGAATATTGCCGTTGGCATAAGGCGGCCCGTCATGAAGGATGTACGACGGGCAGGATTTTCTTTTTTCAAGCATTGTTTCATATACCCTGTCTTCCTCCCATTTTTTCAGGAACTCAACCTCCCTGACCGCGAGGTTTCCCTTCATGGGAAAATCGGTTTTCGGCAGATGTATACCGGTATCTTTGTTTTCCATAATATATACCTTCTCCTTTAAATTGATAAACCTGTGAAATTATATATTTATAACATTTTTAAATGTGTTTGGCAATACCGCCTTTTCGAGGGCCGGCGGGTATCAAGGCTGCCAAGGTACAAAAATTGCCAAACACAAGGCCCGTTGCCGAGCGGGCGGACATATAAATCCGCCCTACGGGAAAATAAAAGCAAAACAGGGCAAACCCTGGGCCGTGTGGGCGGGACTTTTTTATGGCCGGCGTCCAACAATAACTACTGTGTCAATCAAGATCAGGTAAAACTTTAATGTCAACGTTCTTCCCGTGTATCTGCCTCATGCAAAAACTTCGGACGACGGTCTTAAAAAAGTCCCGCCCACACGGCAAGCCCGGCCATGGCTGCATTTCATGCCCTTCTTCTTTTCTTGACTACCGAGCTGTTTTGTATTATGCTTAAATCAATTCAACGTAAACAAAAACAGGGGTATAAACGTCAAAAAGGTATAAGGAAACCAACTATTAAAGCAGGAGGCATCCAATGAAGACCGGTAAATTTTTACTTGCGTTCTTTTTCTTAATGATTTTTTCCTCTCTGTGGGCCTACATCCCGGATAATACCGAAGAAAACCAGTTTCAGGCGAAAGTGGCGGACCAGTTGAGCGAGGTGTCCACGCTTGTAAATGACGGCGTTAAAGCCGTGCGCCAGGAGGTCGTAAGTTCCACATACGCCTCAGGCAAGGTAACGCAGCTCAACAACGGCCTCCAGGAAGGTGAAGCGGGAGGCGAGGAAGTCACTTCAAAAGACGTCCTTTACTACGAACCAAAAGAGGAGATATACGAGGCGCGCGACACAATGGACGAGATACTCATATGGATGAACATGTACCGCACGACATCGCCGGAAGACGTTGTGACATTCAGGTTCTTAAAAAAATATATAAAAGATAAATCCGAATCGCTCGACAAGCTCATCAACGCCCTGAAATATCAAAAGGACAACAAGGACGCCGTCATGAAGACGAAGATAGAAATGAAAAGGGCCGACAAGGATTTTGCAAGGTACTATACGAGGCTTAAGGGAAAACTGCTTCTGATCCAGGGCAAGCCGCTTCCGGAACCAACAAAGGACAGCAATTAAACAATACAAACAAATAAAAAAGGCCGCCTTTAAGGCGGCCTTTTTTATTGTCCGAATTTATCTTTATAAATTTAAATATCAGTAACAGAATACCGGCACAACCTTTTTCTCTCCCGGCTTTAATTTGTAATCAAAATCCATCTCGTTTTGCACCATGGTATCCGTGGGCGTAAACACAAGGCCGACCTTCACCTTTCCCGGGTTAACAGCCATCCTGATAAGATCAAACCTGGCCGGTATTGTCCTCCAGGAGCGTGTATCTGCTTTATCCTCCTGGACAAAATACTTTAATATTGGTATCTGTTTTGCCAGTTCCTTTACCACGCCGGACGCGGCTTTTTTAAGAAGTATTACGCCGACCCTGACCTGAAGATTTTTCACTGCCATGGCAGAAACATCCTGGGCAGTAAACGCGGTGAATGTTAGTCCCTGAGCGTACGCGTCAACCGATTCAAGATTATAGCCCCTGCCGATAAAAACAGGCATATGATATGCCCCTTCCACCTTATAAGCCGGCATCCCGTCATAAATTACAAAAAGCAGTTCGGATTTTTTGTCCAAATCAGACTCGCTCATCGTGCTTACGTCCCCGTAATTTTTCACAAATTCCTGTATATCATCCCTGAAATTCAGGGCCCTTGCGCACCTTATGACGGCTTCCTTTGCTTCTTCTGGAACCGGAGTGCCGTAATATTTATTGTATTGCTCATATTCCCTGAGTGAAAGCTTGTAATCTATGTAGGCGTCGTTTATTTCGCCGTTTGCCTCATAACAGAACCCCGATATGAACCTTGCGAAAGCATCGTCCTTGTAAATCGCCTTGTCGCCGTAACTGTCGGATATCAGGTTTATCTTATTATTGACCTTTTTGACCTCTATCCTCGCGTCCTTAAAATTACCCGTGTACATGTAATCCAGGGCGGAAAGGATGTCGACCATTACCTGTTCAAAATCCTCGCCGGTATACTTCAGGGCCAGGTCGTTTGACAAAAATGAATACGTCTCGTCAACCGCGCTTTTTGTGTAGAGTTTGTCTATCATATCGTCGGCCTGCTGCAAAAAATCGCTGGAAATTTTGTATTCTCCGAGCATCTGTGTGACCGACCCCTTGTCAAAAAGATAGATGAGCTGGCTTTTGTCGTTGTATTCCGAACCGTCTTTCTTTTCTTTGTCGATAAGTTTGTCGGCAAGGTCATATTTCCCGGTCATGATGTAATTATCCAGGGTCCTGCGGAAAGGAACCGCGCACCCCGCGATCATAAGGCATAAAACAACAAACGTAAGCAGTAAATATTTCTTCATTTGAACCTCCCTTATATTTTTTTCATCATACAGCAACTTAAAATCAAAAACAAGAAAAAACACAAAAAAAAAGGCGGGCCAAAAGGCCCGCCTTTTTTTGAAATCGTTTGTTAGAATCCCACTCCCGGCCTTTCTATTATTTTTTTGATCTGTTTTTCACCAGGCCACACAATCTGATTGGACTGCAGATCTATCAAATTAAGGTCCACCTGATAAAATACCGCTTTTTTACCCTCAATCTGGTCAACAACCGATGTAACCTCGCCTTTTAACATATAATCCGCCGCCGCTTCGGCTTTGAATTTTTTTGCGGTATCATCAGACGAATATTCCTGCTGGTCCTCGCGCTCGTCCCTTACCTCGCTCCTGTCATCCTTTGAGGCGACAAAATCCACCGTTCCGGACTTTATCAGTTCGCGCTCTATGGATTTCCTGAATACATCAGTGTCAATATGTTCGTCGGTCTTATTGCTTATTGTGCCGACAATAATCCTCGGGTTCCTTCCCTGCGCCTTTAAGAACTTGTTGAGCCACGGGAATTCGAGGGCTTCCTTTACCATCTGTTCCGCCACAAGCTGGGCGTCGGTATCGTTCCATCTTCCTGAAAGATCCGTAACTGTGTCCGTTGATACGCGCTGGACAGAAGTGGTCGCGCATGAAGAAAATATCAGGGCCGCAGACAGCACAGCCAGCAAAACCAGAAACTTTTTCATAACTATCCTCCTAATTTTATTTGATTAAAACCTGAAGCCGACTCCGCAGCTTATATTGAACCAGTTTATATCCCCGTTATACACGATTGTCTGGAAAGGCGCCCCGGCGTTCGAAAGCGACTTGACCCAGTCAAGCCCGAGCCGTATTACCATGGAATTGTCAAGGGCCACATCAACACCGGCGCCAATTGTCGCGGCGTCGATATTTTCGGTGAAATTACCGTAATACATAATGCCTCCCTTTACATACGGGGCAAAAGTTGTCGGAAGAATATAATATATTACCCCGAGCCCGGCGGACAATCCGGGATATGTATTGCCGATTCCGGCATCAATCGCAAGCGCCGGCATTACATTATAAGAATACTCAAGCCCCGTGCAGAAAGGCGGCCCGAAGGTCAACAGCAGTTCATTCGGCCTTGAATCCCTGGGGTAGTATGTCCTTTCAAGATTTGCCTGGTTGGTGCTGATGAGATTGTCAACCTTCGCGGTAAGTTCGCCAAATGCCATGATGGATGAAACAAAAGCAATTGATAAAACCACTGATAATAAAAGAAATTTTTTCATCTTCCAAACCCTCCTTATACATGTTTGATTAAATATAACATATCCGCATAAAAAAGTGAATATTATTTTAGGGCCATTTCGGCCATTTCCGCCTCTTATAATATTTTTGACGTTTCCGGACTGTTTTTTGTTTACGTCAGGCAGGAATTTTTTTATGCCCGGCGGCGGCCATGCCCGTAAAAAGCGCGTCATACTGCGCCAGCATTAATTTAAACCCGAATTGTTTCAGGATATTTTTGTCGTACCTGAATTTAAGCTTTTTGCCCTTTATATCGATCAATTTTTCAGCCGCTCCGGAATAGTCAAAGGGTTCAAACAGCACGCCGCAGCCCGTAAGATTCACGAACTCTTTGTTCCCGTCAATATAGCTGGCAACGGCGGGCAGTCCCGCCGATGCGGCCTGGACCAGTGTGCATGGAAGCCCTTCCCATAGAGATGTTAAAAGATAAGCGTCCGAAGCCGCGAGAAGCGTCTCCGGTTCGTTGCACCAGCCTATAAATATGACTTTACCCTGCAATTTATTTTTGATTACCGCCACTTCCACATCTTCCCTCAGCGGCCCGTCGCCCGCGAAAATAAACTGCATATCCGGTTCTTTTGCCAGGGCGCTTTTTGCTATCTTCACAAACGCCATGGGATTTTTCTGTTTTTTCAGGTTGCCGATCATAGCGACTGTAAATACGCCGCTTTTGAGCCCCCTGCTTTTAAGGAACCGCGCCGCCGTTTTTCCGTTAAACCCCGCGGACCTGAATTTTTCCAGGTCGACGGCCGCCCTTATAATGGCGTATTTTTCATGGATTCCAACGCCGTTCTTAAGGCCGTATTGCGCCGTATCCGCGCCGACTGCCACCAGTTTGTCCGTAAAAAGAGCGGCAAAACGTTCAAGCAGTATATAGGCCATGTGCATCGCCGGATTCTGGTATTTGTGGAAAGGGAAGCCGTGAATTGTGTGGGCAATCAGGGGCTTGTTTCCCGCGGTTGCCGCGGCAAGCCTGCCGAGCAGTCCGGCTTTCGATGAGTGGGTATGGACGATGTCAATTTTATTTTTTTCAAAATAGGAAATTAGCCTTACGTAAGCGGCGATATCAAACACAATATTAATAGGGTGTATGAGTTCGTCGAGGAAAAACAGGTTCAAATCCTTTATCTTCTTCGCCGCTTCGTCAAGATACCCGCCCTTTCCGCATATAAGGTGGACGTTATATTTTTTTCTGTCGAGATTTTCAGCCAGATAAAGCGCGACCTGCTGTGCCCCGCCGAGGTCGAGCCGCGTAATTACGATGGCGATATTTTTTTTTTCCATTTTTCACCGTTTTAAATTATTTGATATCCTGTGGTTTTACCCGGCCAGTTCCGCGGCTTCGAAGCCTTCAAGGATCGCGTCTTCCATGGAGGAGTATTCCCAGTTTCCCCACCTGCCCGCGGTATATATCCCCATGCCGTTTAAAATGCTCATTATGCTGGGGATTACCTCTTCCCTTTCCCTGTCATAAATCACATAAGCGTCCTTTAATATAAGCGGCAGCCATGCCTTGATCTCTTTTCTTGTCGAGATAAACCCCATATCAATGAGCCCTTTGATAATGGCGTTATCGATTCCGGCGGGTATCTTTTTGTTGAACGACACCTCGGTAAAAACAGAACTGTATCCCTCCGGAGCGTTTGATTTTACCACCTCCGACGGGAATCCTATGCGGTAAAACGGGTGCTTGTCATCAGGAACATAGACCCAGTGCCTGTCTATTTTCCCTTTTGACTTGAAACCCAGGTTGAGCGAATAGACCGATGTCGCCTTTAGCTTTTTCCCCAGCGCGATAAGCTCCCCGTTGCCCGTGGCTTTTATCAGCGCCGGCAGCGGAATCGTGCTTATGAGCTTTCCGTAGCGTTCCGAGCCGCCGTCGTAATAAAGGGTCCTGTTCTTTGCGTCAATTTTTTTTACGGAAGCTTCCAGCCTTACGTTGCCCTTTATCTTTGCGTATATGCCTTTTATCACGCTTTCTATCCCGCCCGACTCCGGATAATAGAAACTCGCGTTATAACCCATGTCCTGTTTTCCCCTGGGAAGTATCCCGCGCATTATTTCCTGTATCGTCGGGTTCGGGACAAAACGTCCCAGCCATTTTGTGGTGATCTTATCCAGCGGGTATTTCAGAAGTTTAGAGTTGTACGGGAACATAAAGTTTTTCGCTATTCCCCCGCCCAGAGCGGTTGAAACCCACGCCTTAAAATTTTCAGTGGAAGGTTCGCCGGCGAATTTTGCGCGCAAAAATCCGGTAATATTTTCCGCCACTTTTTCAGGCGGCAGGCCGTAATTATTGACCTGATACGGGTAGCCTGTATAAACGCCTTCGGTGTGGATAAACGCTTTTCTTGAAATTTTTTCAAGCTTCACGGCCGTATTTGACATGATAAATTTCTCTGTGGCGGCCTTTCTCAAATGGAGGAAATGGCCCGTGTAATCAAAATTAAAACCGTTGACTATGGATGTGCGGCAGAGCCCTCCCGGCGCCTTTTCTTTTTCGAGTATCAGGTAATCTTTTTTGAGCCTGTGCCCCGCCGACAATCCGGCGAGTCCGGCCCCTATGATGATAGTTTTCACTATTTGCTCCGGATTGTAATCATGATAATTATTTTCCCTTTTTCCTGTGCACTTTGTGGTAATCCGTCATATCAACGGTGCCGATAAAAAATGCGGCAACTACAGCCGCGGCCGCGGTACCCAGGTATAAAAGAATCGCCTCTCCTGAGGATAAAAAAGTACTCAGTATCGCAATCGCGGAAAGCGCCGCGGTGGACGTTACAAGAGTCAGAACGGCCTGGGGTTTTGAAAGCCCCATCATGACCAGCCTCTGGGACGAGTGGTCGTTTGAGCCGTATATCGGCAGCATGCCCTTTTTTATCCTGATAAGCGATACAAGCATGGTGTCAAAAATGGGCACGCCCAGTATAAGCACCGGGCTTAAAACCGCAATTAAATTTACTTTTGAATAACTTTCATTAAGGGCAAGCGCGGAGAGCATAAATCCCAGGAAAAGCGAACCGGCATCGCCCATATAAATTTTTGCCGGCGGCCTGTTGTAAAAAAGGAATCCCGCAACGGCCCCGAAAAGGGCAATGGCCGGAATCATGTCATTGATCCTCCCCGCGAACATCGCCACAAAAAAGAAGGCCAGGCTGGCGACCGCGGCCACTCCTCCGGCAAGGCCGTCCATAATATCAAGCAGGTTCATTGAGTTTGTGATGCCCACTATCCATAATATGGTAAGCGCGTTATTCACGAACGGATTGGCGATGAATTTTATATGTATGCCGGCTTTTATCATTATTCCTGCGGCGAGCAGTTCGACAAGAAGTTTCACGGCAGGCCCCATGGGCCTTATGTCATCAATTAGCCCCAGTATGGTTATAATGGCGGCTCCGGCTATTATACCGATAACGCCGTGGGGCGTCTGGTTCAATATAAGCTTTGCCGTGACCACGGGTATGATAAAAGATATAAATATCGCCGCGCCGCCCAGATAAGGCATGGGATGCTCGTGTTTTTTCAGGTGCGTCACCGGACGGTCAAGCACGCCAAATTTAAAGGCCGCCTTTATTGCAAGCGGGGTCAGGATAAGACCCAGCACAAGCGATGCCGTCAAAATGTAAATGTTTTCCATTTTTACTCCGAGTTAACCGGCCATAAGGCCCGCTGTTTTATCTTACGACCTTAAATATAAGCCCTTTCAAACATTTTGTCCACATCATATTTACCTGCGCTCCCCGAATTTATTTACGCTTATCTTTTCCCATTTCGCGCCCTCTTCATCCATTCCGGCCTGTTTCAATGCCAGGACAAGGTTAAAATAGGCGTCTTTTTTCCCGGGATCAAGATTAATTGACGCTTTGAATTCGTCCGAAGCCCCCTGCATGTCGCCGCTGTGCATCAATGAAAGCCCCAGGTTGTAATGTGTGTCGGGATCCGAACCGTTTAATTTCAGCGCCTGCCTGTAGGCATCAATGGCCCTGGGATAATCCCTGATTTCATCATAAAGAAAACCCAGATTGTAAAAAGCCGATGTATAATCCGGCCTTAATGTTATCGCGTGTTTGTACATGTCGATTGCGGTTTTAATTTTCCCTACATCCGCCAGGCAGTTGGCGTATATAACATAGCCGCCGGGGTAATTCGGATCTGTTTCTATGGCTTTTTGTATAACCGCCGTTGCCCGGTCAAGGTTTCCCATGTCCCGCCATGCCATTGCCTCCGAGCCGTAAAATTCAGCGCTTTTAGGGGATAACTTCTGCGCGGTGTGATATTCCGCAATGGCCCGTTTCAAATCCCCTTTATAATAGTAAGCCAGCCCTATGTCATAATAAATATCGCCCATTCCGGGGGAAAGCGCGGATGCTTTCTTATAATAAAATATTGCCCTGTTATAATTATTCAGTTTTCTCCAGCAAATCCCCATATCGATATAAAGCGACATGAGTTTTTCTCCGGGGGCGTAATCCACAGCCTGCGTAAGGTATTTAACGGCCTCACTGTAGCTTCCTTTTGACATCAGGTCGTCGCCAAGTCCTGTAAGGACTTCATAGTTACCGGCGTATAATAAAGGCGCAGCCAGCAGGAAAATCAACGCCGGAATGATTCTTTTTATCACAACTTTTATTTTCCCGTCTTTACGGATGTTTTTGTGACGGCCGCGGCTCCATCGCCGTCATCCGGCGAAGCATCGGGCGTAGCGTCGGGCAGGGCGCCGAGTTTTTTCAGGTGCTTTGCCATTTCAGCTTTTCTTTTGTTCACCGGCAGAAGGTGGTCGTACTTTTTCCAGTATTTGACAGCCTTGTCCTTGAACCCGAGCTGTTCGGATAATATGGCCGCGTTGACGTATGCGGCCATATCCCACGGTTCTATGGATATCGCCGTTTCAAACGAATCAAGCGACGCCTTGAAATTTTTCATTCTCAGGTATGCAACGCCGAGGTTGTAAT
>PLPI01000010.1 GCA_003159495.1 candidate division FCPU426 bacterium
AGGCGGAAGGAAGTAGAAGGATTGATCCGTTTGGTAATATGTCGTTGCTTGAAATCATGTTGAAAGTAGGTACAGACGAGTTTATTAAGGCGCTTCCCGAAGGGATAAAAGATAATAAAGAAGCCATAGCCGAAACAATAGAAAACAATGTAAGGGTAAAAATCATTAAAGATCATTTGATAGACCCTGCATACTTTGACGAGATGTCCAAGCTGTTAAGTGAAATAGTGAAGGAAAGAAAAGCAAATGCAGTAAATTATGAAGAATATCTGAAGAAAATTGCCGGCCTTGCTGGTAAAGTAACAAATTTAAGACAGGCTGGTCTGCCTGAAGTAATTAAGACAAACGCACAAAGGGCATTGTACAACAATCTCGGTAAAAATGAAAAATTGGCATGTTCGGTTGATGAAGCCGTGCAATCAAGTGTGTGCGCTGATTGGCGTGGAAACATTCCAAGTGAAAATTTGATTAAACAGGCGATTTATAAAGTATTAAATGACAAGTCCGAAGTTGAAAGAATCTTTCAAATTATAAAACAGCAGGATGATTATTAATGAATCAAATAATATTAGGCAATGTTAATATCAAGGTATTACAAAAAAAGATTAAACATGTACATTTAAGTGTTTACCCGCCATCCGGTGGGGTTCGAATCTCCGCACCTTTGCATATGAACACAGATACTATCAGATTGTTTGCAATTTCTAAATTACATTGGATTAAAAAGCAGCAAATAAAGTTTCATAATCAAGTAAGGGAAGCGCCCAGGGAATATATAAACAGGGAAAGTCATTACTTTTTAGGAAAGCGCTACCTGCTTAAAGTATTTGAACATAAGGCTGCACCAAATGTAGCAATAAAACACGAGGCGATAGAACTTTACATTAGAGAAAATACGCCCAAGAGCAAAAGAAAAGAAATAGTGGAAGAATGGTATCGTAATGAATTAAAAAAACTCATTCCGGGCATGATTAAACATTATGAAAAGGAAATAAGTGTAAAAGTTCAGGCATTTGGGATTAAAAAAATGAGAACCAAATGGGGTACTTGTAATAGAACCGCAGGTCGTATCTGGTTAAACCTTGATTTAGCAAAAAAAGAAAGGGAATATATTGAATATATTGTAGTACATGAAATGGTTCACCTTCTAGAACGCCGTCATAATGACAAATTTAAGGCTTTTATGGATAAATTCATGCCAAAATGGCGATTTTATAAAGAGGGATTAAATAGAATGCCTCTTCAGCACGAGAATTGGAATTTTGAACTGGAACAAGTTGGCTAATAAACTTTATTAAACTTGGAGGGGCTTTATGACACTGCAAGAAATTGAAGAGGGTATTAAAAAATTAAAAACTGAAATAGACAAAATAGAAGCACTATAAAATGAAAAAATGTATCGTTGCCTTAACCATTACCCTTCTCTGGCTTTTCTCTTTCTCTGCCACTTCCCCCAACGAACACTCCAATCCCACTACGCAGAATGGAGCGGATTTAGCTGCGCAAAATCCGTCTGCTACGGGGACGTTGCCTATAAGCAATTCAGCGGTTTCTCGGTCTAACGACCGAGGGCTCCAGTACGGCATCCCCGGCACATGCCCTACCTGTAAAACGCTCTACCGTGAGGGCTATGTACTTTGTAGCGATGAATCAAAGAAGGTCCCACTCTGGGTTGAGTATCATCTGACAAGGGCATATCTCCGGGCGGCCACGGAGAAGCGGAAATATTACAAGTTTCAACCCGATCCGGATATCGCCCCAGGAGAACGGGCAGAGAACCGGGATTATCGCCGGAGCGGGTATGACAAAGGGCACATGTGCCCGGCCGCGGACGAGAGCCGGGACCCAACAACCATGAGGGAATGCTTTTACTTATCCAATATGTGTCCACAATGGCCAGAACTCAACAGGCACCCATGGGAGAAGCTCGAGGCCAAAGTAAGGGCCTTAGCGGTCAAATACGGCTCAATCTGGGTCATTGTGGGTCCGATATTTGAAAAGAACGCCTCTACAGGGCAGTACGAGCCGGAAAAAACGCTTGGCCCGGATCAAGTCTGGGTTCCCTGGGGATTTTATAAGATAGTAATATTTCAGGACAATGACCAGCTGTGCGCCCTGGCATTTCAGTACAGGAACCAGGACGAAACCTTCGACATTCCGTCACATGAGGTAACAGTCAAAGAAGTAGAACAGAAAACCGGACTTGATTTCTTCTCCGCTCTGCCGTATAATGAAAAACAAGGGATAGAAACATACAAAGCAACGGAGCAAGAAATAAATACAATTTTGAATTGAAGAGGTGAAAAATGAAAAAAATAATTACTGTTTTAGTTTTACTATTTTCAGTTTTTTTATTAACTAACTGTGCTACTGCTCCGGTATTGAATTATAGATATGAATTTCCTAAAGCTATTTATACTTATGACAAACTTTACAATGCAACTTTATTATACTTAAACAGCATTGGGAAAAATATTACAAATACTGAAAAAAGCGTTGGTCTTATACATCTCACCGGAGAAGATATATTGCTCACACAAACAAATGATACAATTATTTTCACACGCTCCTATAGAGACCCTTGCCCCGAAGCGGCTTATGCCTATGATTATGACGCCGCATTAAAAAAATGCAACGACGACATGATAGACAGTATTTCAAAACAATATTTTAGACTTAATGGGCAATAATAAAAATTGAATTAAGGGGGCGTTTATGAAAAGAATCGTTATAGCTTTTCTATTACTAATTTCATTCTCGTTTTTATTAATTGCAAAAGACAAGAAAGAAACAGATCCGGAAAAAAATATTAATAATATTGTATCACGTCTTGATTCAATAGCATTGACGACAATTTGTTTAACCGTCCAATTAAATTATGACGAAGCCAGAATAAACTCTTTGCAATCATACATAAATTATTTAACTGACAAACATAATAATGCTTTAACAACGACCACCGAACAAGATTGGGCTAATTACTCTGCATTGGTTACAAAAGAAACAGAAGCAAAAAACCTAGTGGACAGCGTTGTGAAAATTAAAAATGACAATTCTTTAGATACCACAACTAAAAGCACTCGAATAATAGCCGTTTTAGCAGGAAGCAATCAAATTAATTAAATTAAAGTTGATAATAACCCATAATATAAATTATGGGTTATTAGTAACACGAAAAGCGGCATTTGGCGTAACGTTGTACTTAATGTTATGAGCAGTTAAAACGCAATTTGGATAGTAAATAATCCCCCGAGGTGACCAATGGGCTGGCGGTTCAGAAGAAGAATAAGGCTGTTCCCCGGACTACGCTTAAATCGATAGTGTCGAAAAACCCGGGGTGCCAGAACCTATGGATTTAAAAAATGTCATGAAAAAAGATAACGAAAGTGTATTTAACTCAAAAAATTTAGCTCTATATTCATTTTCGTTCGATAACCCAGTTGTATATTTGGATCCCGATGGACTTGATTCACACAAAGTTTCTTTAGATATTGGCAAAGGTTTTAGTATTGGTTATGAGGCTGGCGATAAAGGAGTATCGTTTAACGCCAGTTTTGGAAAAAGCCTTCAAGAAATATTACATCAAGGATGGAAAGCCTTATTGCCTGCATCTTATGAATACAATCCTCTTTCTCAAGCGGAACCCAAATTAATGGACATTCATTTTGATTTACCTAAGTTTGATGCAAATGGAGGATTTACAATTAGTGATCCCGGGATTTCAGGGACAGTATCAACACCTATTTATGATTGGTTAAGTCCAAACAGTATACAACCATGGAACCCGTGTGCACCTGAATAAAATTTAGTATTTAAAGGAGATAATTAATGAAAAAAGTCATTTTAATAGTAATTAGTATAGTGATTATTCTTGGTGGCCTATATGTTTTGATGCGTATTGATGGTAAAAATAACGACAAAGAAAGTAAAACCTATGTGGATAAAATTGTTCCGTTGATAATGTCGAACTTTGATTTTTTAGAAATGGCAAAGAATGCAAGTCCTGAAATGAAAGAGACGTTAAATACTAAAACCGGCAGTGAAGCTATGAAAATGTTTCAAAAAAAATATGGCAAATTTATTAAATATGAAGGATCGGCGGGTGAATCTGTTCAATATTTCACTTTAAAAGGGATTATTATGACTGCAGAATATAAATGTAAAATTACTTATGAAAATGGGTCAATTCAAATTACAATTAATTTAATTAAGCATTCCAGTGTTTGGCAGATTCTAAATTTTAATTTGAATCTTTAAAAAGAAACAGCATAAAGCAAAATTAATTGTTAAAATGTTCGCAGATGTATGGAAATAAAATTGAAAACAGGAGGCTTACATGATAAAAAGAGATAACAAGCAAAGTTCGTTCATGGATGCTGACTACATCTGCAACAGGCTGGTTCCACAAGATGATTTCTACAGGAAGTTCAGGGAACACGTCACTCCTGTTATCGAGGAAATGAAGTTCGATTCTATGTATTGTATGGAAAACGGTAGGCCAGCCATACCGCCGGTTATGCTTGGTTGCGCCTGCGTGCTGCAGTTCTATCGTGGTTTCTCAGACAGAGAAATGGAAGAAGCGTGCATGTATGATATCAGGATAAAGCATGCTCTTGGCTTGGAGATAGATGAGCGGCCGTTTGATCATTCGACCCTTGGTGTTTTTAGGAAACGATTGCTTGAAAACGGCAAAGAAAAAGAAGTCTTTGAGCGCATAGTATCGCATCTCGTTGAAAAGAAACTTATCAAACGGGATGAGATTCAGAGGATAGACGCTACCCATATCATAGCCGATCTGGCAATACCAAGCATGATTGTGATGCTCAAAAAGTGTGTTTATGGGATTTTCAAGGTCCTAAAAGTCAGCAACCCAGATATTTACAAGCGCATTTGTGAAAATATTAGGATTTCAGACTACCGCCGGAAAAAGATAAACCAGGATATGCCCGGCAGGTTTGACATGGAAAAGCGCAGGAAAAAGTTGGTTCAGATAGTATTAGAGGCTAAAAAGGTATTGAAATTTGTTGAGGGCCTGGAAATGAGCGATGCTCTGATATACCGGGTGAATATCCTCAGACGGGCTTTACACGAGAATATCAAACAAGGCAAACGCGGCAGGCCGGCTGAAATGGAGCGCGGGGAAAGGCCAAGTCATTATATGATTTCGCCAATAGACCCGGATGCCAGGTATGGTGCAAAATCAAAAACAAAACATTTTGTGGGTTATAAAGCAAATCTGACCGAGACAGTTGAAAGTCGTTTTATTACAAACATCAAGCCTATGCCGGGAAGCATGAACGATGGAGCACAGACAGTTGAAATGGTAAAGGAACAAAGAGCATACGGTATACGCCCGCCGAAGTTAATCGGTGATGCGGCCTATACAATTGGCGAGAAACGCAAGGCACTTAAGGAATATGGAACACAGGTAGTGGCTCCACTGTGCGAAAAGACAGGAAATGCCAAGGGGATTTTTGCTAAAAATAAATTCAAATATAATGAAAAAAAACAGACATTAACCTGCCCCAACGGGATCACGACTTCCAGGACCACACTGGACAGAAAATGGAATAAAATCTCGTACCATTTCCCGCAGGAAGAATGCGAGTTTTGCGATCTTCATGACAAATGTACAAATAGTGAAGAGGAACGAAGGATTGTCACTATAACAAGTTGGCACAATATGCTTTTGGAAACAGAAGCTTATAACAGGACAAAACAGTTTAAAGACGATATGAAGTTACGGCAGCCAATCGAAGGCAAGATATCAGAGATGAAGCGTTATCACAATCTGACAAGAACAAGATATCGCGGTATGCAGAAGTTTGGATTGCAGATATTTTTCACAGCATGTGCGATAAATATAAAGCACTGGATGAAACTGATTGTGGAAAAAATAAAACCGAAGAAGAAACGTCTGGCATGGGTGACCTAAAGTGATGCTTGAAGAAACGGGTCAAAAGCAAATTGAACAGAAAAAAGGAACAAAAAGTGGTTGAAAAATAAGGAACAGAAAAAGCAAGCAAGTAAAAAATGGAGAAAACGAAGTGAGCGAAGCGGTTAAAGTAAAGGTTGAAGGAGCGAAATCAAAAACCCGGACATTCCGGGACGGAAGCGGTGTACCATTATTTCACACCGCCAAAATAAACCCCTTTTTTGAGGGGGTTTTTCGACGGTATCACGGACATCAAAATCCAGTAAGGATGATAGATCCAGATGGTAAAGAAGTTGTTATTGAAATAGGCATTGTTGAAATTGTTACAATGGGTGTTATGCTTGAAGCTGCTTCTAAAGGACTTCAGAATTGGTATGATAATAACAAAGATAAAATAAAGCAATCTATTAGTAATTTTTTCTCCGGATCAAATTCGGCAACGCCGCCAAATCCACAGAAGCCAGATAATAATGAAGAAAAAGATAGCAAAGGAAATAAAATTAGAAGAGAACCCGCAAATGAACAAGAAAAAGCAGCATTAAAAGACGCACAAAGTGGAAAGGGGCAAGGCAAATATACAACAATAATTAAAGAAATGAGTGACCCTAAATATAAACCGGAAGACGGATGGGTGAAAAATGCATATAACGATAGGAATGGAACAGAAATACATTATAATGAAAATACACAAACAGGTGAAAAAACAGATTACAAATTTATAAATCCACCGCCGAAATTATAAGGAGAAAATCAATGAGGGTAAAATGTGTTGCAAATAGTGGAAAAAAATTGTTAAAAACTAACGTTGATGAAAAAGCTGGTTTTGGGAGAAATGAAATTTTTTTAATTACACCGGATAAAGAATATGTTGTTTATGCTATAACAACATTAAACAACTGCATGTGGTATTACATAGCCGAAGATATTTTTGGCAAGGGTAGACATTTTCCTATATGGCACCCGGCAGAATTATTTAAAATTGTTTGTAATAAAATTTCTAGAACATGGGTTGTAGGAACGAGAAACGTTGATGGGAAAGGAAATTTAAGCCCTATAATATCTTTTTCTGATTGGGTAAAAAATGGTGAATATTATGAACGATTAGCAGACGGAGATAAAGAAGCATATAAAGTATTTTTGAAATATAAAAAAATAATGGACAAAGAGTAATATAACTTTTAAATTTGATGTCATTTAAAATTAAAAAAGGAGGCTTTTGTGATACGAAAAAGTACTAAACAAAGCTCGTTCCTTGACACGAACTACATCTGCGAACGGCTTGTTCCACAGGACAGCTTCTATAGGAAGTTCCGTGAGCTTGTAACGCCGCTGATAAAAGACGAACACTTTGAGGATATGTACTGCAAGGATAACGGCAGGCCGGCAATATCGCCGTCACGCCTTGCATGCGCCATGATACTCCAGATGTACCAGGACCTCTCAGATAGGGAAATGGAAGAGGCCTGCATGTATGACATCCGCATCAAACATGCCCTTGGCCTTGAGATAGACGAAAGGCCGTTTGACCATTCGTCATTGAACGATTTCAGACAAAGATTGATTGATAACGGACAGGAGAAACTGGTGTTTAACACAATACTAAACCACCTGATAGAAGAAGGACTGATAAAAAAGGATGAAATGCAGAGGATAGACGCCACACATATAGTGGCCGATATAGCCGTACCAACAGCGATACGGCTGATAAGGAGAGCCACGTTTGAAGTCCTGAAAATACTGAAAAACAGGCGTAAAGACGTGTGGGATGGGATAGCAAAAGAGATAGATATGCAGGCATATAACAAGAACAGAATAAATAAAGAAATACCATGGAAGGCAGAGGACAGGGCGCGTAAAAATGCGCTTGTAAAGGTTGTGACCGAAGCACAGACGGTATATAAACACATTGAACCCCTTGACCTTGGCGAAAAGTTCAGTTTCAGGGTTGAAATGCTCAAGGAAGTGCTGAACCAGAATGTAAGCATGGATGAAGACGGAAGGATGAAGATGCT
>PLPI01000050.1 GCA_003159495.1 candidate division FCPU426 bacterium
ATGGATCTAATACTAGTGCCAGAAAAACCAAAAAAGCGAAAGATAGGAGAAACAGAAAAAAACTGGAAATTGCCTGTGCTGGTAATCGAAAATAAAACAAAAGATCTTGCCAAACCACAGCAGTTAGAAAAATACAGTAAAAAAATAGTTTCACTATGTAAGGATAATACCAAAATCAATTATGATTTTGTTCTTGCAACCCTTTTTAAAACCCCAAAAATTAAAGATTGGAGACTTATTACATATGAACAGATATTTAAAAACATAAAGAAATTAAACAAAAGGAAATTTTCAAAAAGCCACAAAACTTTTATATCAGAATATATTCATATGCTTGGTGATTTAATTAGGCTTTCATTAATACTTACAAAGAAAAATTCAGGCAAATACGATTTTCTTTCATATGATACAGANNAATATAAATACGGTATAATGGGATGTGAGTTTTATAAAAGTTTAAAAAAACAGTATCCTTCTTTACCTTGTGGCACATCAGGCATTGTAGATGGATTGTATGATTTTCAGGATAAACCCTTTGTGCAAATAGATTGGGGAATATCAGGCAATGCAAAACAAGGTTGGGTTGATATAGCAGTAATTTTAAATAAAAATATACGTCTGGGCGTTCAGCTAGAAAACGGAAAGTACAGGAGATTTATCTGTGGAATTGGCAAAAGCACAAAGAAAATAGCCAAATCACTAAAAAATAAAGGCGCATTTTTTAAAAATAATTATGAAAAATTTAAAAGTTTTGGCGATAAATTTAGATATCAAGAATTGCAAGCTGTTGACGCACCCAAAATTATAGAAGCTGATGGAAAAATAATATCAGGAAAAACGTATAAAGAGATACTAGAATATATAAAGCAGGATTTAAAAACGGCTATAATGTGTAGATTTAAAATTTAGGTCAAAAGACTTTAAGGAGGTTTTATGGCGGAAATTATTGGTTATGGTGAAGATGCTTTAACAATTTGGGCATTGCTGAACGAAGATGTGTTAAAAATGATTCTAGTAAAAGCTGGAGTAAAGAAAAGTAAAAGCCATGATAGACAAATACCAAAAATGAAAATTTTTTATCGTCCGAGTTTTGGTAGAAATGAAAAATGCTTAGGTGAGTGTGATGCAATAATTGGTACAGATACAAAAATATTTTTTGTTGAATGTAAGTGGTCAAAATCTAAAGAATATACTTCTTCAGGCATCCATTTGGATAAAGGACAAATAGAGCGTAATAAAATGTTGATAAAATATTCAAAAATGTACTTTGAAAACCCGGAGGATGCAAAGAAACAAATTATGTCTGATAAAGGAATTAGGGGAGAAAAAACGCAGCTTTGGGATAGCTTTCATTATGTGTTAGGTAAACTTAAAAACGATATTAGACCAATAGATTTAAAAAAACACGACACATTTAGAAGTTTGCTCGTTGTTTTTACTGACACAAATAATATTAAAAATACAAAAGCGAATCTTGTTGATGGCTTTACAACCATTCGTATTGACATAGCGCAAGCTGCAAAAATGCATAAATCAAATTTTTATGCTATTTCTGATAGTGTAAATGCATTTTTATTAAATGATAATTCTTAGCAATACATTATATTTTAAATAATTGAGGTACTCTATGAAATCCACTATCGCCCTTATCTACGACTTTGACGGCACTTTAACCCCCGGCTCCATGCAGGAATATACAATCCTGCCTGAAATCGGTGTTAAACCTAATTCCTTCTGGAAAGAGGTCAACGATGAGGTTAAAAAGACAGGCGCGGAGAGTGTGATGACCTATATGCGGTTAACCCTTAAAAAAGCCGCTGAGAAGGATATTCCCGTCACAGCAGCGCGGTTCCGCAGCCAGGCTGGCAAAATACGCTATTTTAAGGGTGTACCTGCATTTTTTAAGGCTATAAACAGGTATTCAGCCAAGACAAACGGCAGATTAAGCGCGTTAAAGCACTATATCATATCCGGCGGTTTAAAAGAGATACTGGTAGGTACTTCCATCGCGAAAAATTTCAATAATATCTTTGCCTGTGAGTATTATTACGATGAATACGGCAAAGCTGTATTTCCCAAGGTCGTGGTAAACTCCACAATGAAGACGCAGTACATATTCAGGATAAACAAGGGCAAGGAAGACCCGTCAGAATCAATAAACGAGCATATGGACGAGAACAAGCGGCCGGTGCCGTTTAAGAACATGCTTTACATCGGCGACGGAATGACAGATGTGCCTTCGATGGCCGTTATAAAGAAGAACGGCGGCAGGGCAATCGCGGTTTACAAACCCAAAGACACACGGGGATACAGAACCTGTAAAGAGCTTTTAAAGGCCGGCAGGGTTGATTTCATTGCTGAAGCGGATTACAGGGAAGGCTCCCAGCTCGTTAAATATATTAAGCTTATAATCGATACCATGTCTGCTGAAATAAAGTATTCCGAAGAACTTGCAGCTCATAAGGCAAAGAATTCAAGCCGGTAAAGAACCTTTTCAATTAATTTTTGCCATGCTCTTGTCATTTTATGACACTTTGCGGTAAAACCAACCCATAAATCCCTTTACTTATAACAACCCGCCTTTTGGCATGGCAATTGCTTATATATCCTGCAGGACAATTATATCTAAACCGAGGTGATATATGCAATTGGCGGTATTGCAGGATGAAGAACCGGGATTTTTTTCACAGGTAGATAAGTACATAAACAGTAAAGATGTCGCGGGATTTAAAATATTTTTGGAAAAGAGCAGGCAATTTCATGAATGTTTAGATGATAGTTGTATGAAAAATCTTTTTGAATACTCACGCTGGCCCGGAAATGATGACATTAAGAAAATTCTTGAAAACAAATTAATCCGGCTCCTTGGCAAGCGACTAAACCCGGATATGTTTTACAACATACTTCAGCTTGCTGTAACCATAGACAGCCCGGAAGCCATTAAACTTGCCGCGGAAAAAACTTCTTTAATAAAACAGAGGCGTGCCTTTACGGCCGTGTTGATAATTGCCCTTGAAAAACGTGCCGGCAGCCTTAAGAAAGAATCTATAAAAATGCTGCTTAGATACGGTGCGGCCGGGGTTTATTCCGCGTGTTTTAAGGAAATGATAGAAAACGACAGTTATGTAAAGATAAGGTCATATGATCAGGATGTGGACGAAATGATAAATCCTATGACATTCGCGGCCGCTACCGGGAATTACGCAACCATACAGGGCATGATAGATGATGAAAGCAGCATTGCTTCCTACGATTCAAGCCGGCGGACCGTGCTTGGCTGGGCCGCTTTCAATGATAACGCAGCCTGTATAAAACTGCTTCTTAAAAACGGGGCCAAAGCCGGTAAAAAGGATTTTTATAACCACACACCCCTGGACCTTGCTTATTTAACAAGCGCAAGGGATGTAGCGTCAAATCTTATCCGGACAGGCGGCGGTTTTCTAATACGCGAACTTGCAAGGGCGGTAAAGGAAGGCAAGCCGGACCAGCAGTCAAGGATTATTGCAACCCTTT
>PLPI01000099.1 GCA_003159495.1 candidate division FCPU426 bacterium
GGAAGAAAACAGCGACGGTTTATGAACGCTCCGATATATGCGCGGTTCCGGCGGCGTCTATTGTGGCCCAGGCCGCGGTGGCATTCGAGATAGCCAACGCCTGCCTGGTAAAATTCGGCGGCGATACCATGCGCGAGTTTGTGGAAAACCATTCCGCTTACATGAAATATGTGAAAAAATACTGAAATGAAAAACATAATACTCATCGGATTTATGGGTAGCGGCAAGACCACGATCGGCAGGNNGAATCGGGCTGCGGCAAGACCACGATCGGCAGGCTTATTTCAAAAAAAACAGGAATGAAATACCTTGATATGGACCGGATGATTGTAAAAAAAGCCGGGATGCCGGTAAAGAAAATATTCGCGGTGCGCGGCGAAGAGGCCTTCAGGGATATGGAATCGGAGGCTGTCATCGAGGCGGCAATGAAAAAAAACAGCGTGATAGCCACGGGGGGCGGTGTTATAAAAAGGCCGGGCAATATAAAACACCTTAAAAAGGCGGGTTTTGTGGTATTTTTGCGCGCGTCATTTGAAACAATAGTAAGGCGCATAAAAGACAGGGACGACAGGCCCCTTTTTGACATGAACAACCAGGCAGGGGTAAAGAAACTTTTCCGTTCAAGGCTTCCGGTTTATAAAAAATCAGCGGATTATACAGTGGATACGGATAAAAGCAGCGCGGTTGAAATTGCGGCCCTTATTATTAAAAAAGCGGGGGAAGAAGCGTGACGAAATTTACGCTTGAATTGAAAAACAACTCATATGATATCCTGACCGGCCCGGGCCTGCTGGAAAAGGCGGGAGGGTTGATAAAAAAGATTGTAAGCGGCGGCTCTGTCATGATAGTCAGCAACAAAAAGGTATATTCCTTTCACGGCGCCGCGCTGAAAAAATCGCTTGAGGGGCAATTCAAAACCTCTGTCTGCCTTATTCCCGACGGCGAAAAATTCAAGAATCTTGACACCATGAAAAAAATATATTCCTGCGCCGCCTCCGCCGGGCTGGACCGCGGTTCGTGCATCGCCGCTTTCGGCGGCGGGGTTATAGGCGACATGGCGGGATTTGCCGCGGCCACATACATGCGCGGGATACCCGTAGTGCAGATTCCCACGACACTTCTGGCCATGACCGATTCATCCGTCGGCGGAAAGACCGGCGTGGATATTGCCGCCGGGAAAAACATGGTAGGGGCGTTTCACCAGCCGAAGCTGGTGATAATTGACACATCCATGCTCAAAACGCTGGATAAAAGGGAATTTACAAACGGCCTTGCGGAAGTGATAAAACACGGAATAATAATGGACAGGGAGCTTTTTGATTTTATAAGCTCCGCCAGGGAGAAAATACTGTCGCTTGACCCTGAAACAATGCAGTACCTTGTGTCGAAATCCGTTAGGGATAAGGCTGAAATAGTCTCGAAAGACGAGAAAGAGACCCTGGGCCTGCGGGCGATACTTAATTACGGGCACACAATAGGCCACGCCATAGAGGCTGAAGGCGGGTACAGGGACTATAAACACGGCGAATGCGTGATAATGGGCATGGCCGCCGCCGCAAGGATAGCATATGAGATGGGTATCTGCGGAGTAAATACGCTAAATGAGCAAATTAAGGTGTTTAATGACTTTAATTTGATTAAACCTTTAAAGAACTTAAGAACAGGCAATATTATAAAAAGATTGTCAAGTGACAAGAAGGTTAAAAACGGCAAAATAATATTTATATTGACAAAGGAAATAGGGCATGTTAAATTGGTTGAAAATGTACCTTTTTCTATTATAAGAAAAGCAATTAATGGTTTGCTATAGAGAGGCGGTATAAGGAGGCGTTTTTGAATGGCGTATGATGCCATGGCTGAAGTTGATGAACTGAAAAAAAAGCTCACGCAGAATCCCGACTCTCTTATATTCGTTCCGCTTGCGGACGCTTACAGGAAGGCTGGCATGCTCCAGGAAGCAATTGATGTATGCGCAAAGGGGCTTGAAAAGCATCCGACCTATATGTCGGCAAGGGTTGTTCTTGGCAGGATATATGACCAGAAAGATATGCTTGACGAGGCTGAATCGGAGCTGAAAAAAGTCGAAGCGGCCGATGTTGACAATATTATGGTGCATTCGATGCTCGGCAATGTTTATCTGAAAAGGAAAATGTACCCCCAGGCCGTCGAGCAGTTTCAGAAGGTGCTTTCTCTGAATCCCGAGGACACCGATACGCAGGAAAAACTGACAGAGGCGCTCTCCGCAAAACAGGAGACCGCCGCTGAAGAAAAAAAGCAGGAGCCAAAAGCGCAGCCTGCGGCCGAAGTTAAGGCAAAACCCGCTCCGGAACCGGAGAAAAAGAAGGAAGAAAAACCGGCGGAGCCGAAAGCGGATTCAAAATCAGATATATCCAGGCTGATGGAAGAAGCCGTGGCGCATACGGAAAAAGAGGAATTTGACCGGGCCATTGAAATATATAAGAATTTGCACGACAAGGACCCGAATAATATGATAGTTGACGAGAGGCTCCGCGAGTTATACGGGCTTCAGGACAAGCAGATGGCGAAGCTCAAGCAAAAAACAGCTGTGCCGCAGAAGAAAATAGAAGCCGATAAGATAACCACCGAAGACATACTTGACGCGATGAAAAAAGCAGTTGAAGACGACACTGTTGACGAGAAACCGCAGATGCAGGCAAAGAAGGAGCCTGAGGCTCAGAAAAAAGAAATTATAGAAACACAGCCTGCCGCGGAGGAAGCTGCTCCGGCGCCGCAACCGTCGGTTCAGGTGGAGCCGGCAAAGGCCAAACAGGTCGAGCGCATTCTTACCAACCTTGCGGATGTCGAAGGAGTAGTCGGGAGCTTTTTTCTTCTGCGTGACGGGACGATAGTTGCCAGCGTCCTGCCGAAGTCGATAAATTCTTCGGAAATAGGAAAGATTATAGCCTCTATAGTCGAGAAAACAGAGGCTTCGGTAAAGAGTATGAACCAGGGAAAACTGCACCAGGTCGTGATTTCGTCGGAGGCGGGGCAGCTTTTGTTCACGGAAGTCATGGACGGGGTTCTGTTTTTGATAGGCAATTCGCAGATAAATGTCGGCAAGATGAGGCTGATACTGAAAAGTGTCATAGATAATATCAAAGGCGTTCTTGCGTAACGCGGAGGGTAAGGAATAAATGGACTTTAAGAGCCTGCTTCAAAAAGTTGTAGAGAGTGTCGACGGCGCGATAGGCGCCGCGGTTATCGGCGAAGACGGGATATCAATAGATAAATTTTCAAAACAGTCTGATTTTGACATAACAGCCGCGGGTGCGGAATACTCCACTATAATTTCCAGCGCAAGGAAAGCTTCGGCCAGTTTCGGCCTGGGGAAAACCAACGAAGTCCTCATATCAACCGAAAAGGCCACCATGATAATGATGGTGGTGGGAACCAGTTATTTTGTCACGCTGGCCCTGAATCTTGACGGAAACCTGGGCCGCGGAAGGCTTGAGCTCAAGAAAGTAATTCCCGACCTGGAAAAACTTTTTTAAATGTTCGCAAGAACCCTCGCGAGGGCCTTCTGGGTAATGTACGACTATCTCCTAAAATCCATCCTGAATAACGTAGTCCTTTTTATCATTTATCTTGCCGTGGTGCTGATACTCTGGAAAAGCGGCAAATATCTCGAAATAATAATAACCTCGGCCGTGCTGTGGGTTGTTTTATGGCACCTGCTCACCCCTGCAGTGATGTACTACTGGCAAAAAGTAATCCGCGGTACGGAGCACAGGGGCATGCTGCCGGAGATTTTCACCGGGCTGAAAACATTTTCCCTGCGCGGGCTTGTTGTGCTGGCTATTAACGCACTGGTCGGGGCCGTTGCTTTTGTCGGCATGAATTTTTACAGGTCGCACATGGGCAGCAAAGTTCTTGTCATAATCGGCGGGCTGGCCATATGGATTATTTTCTGCTTCATCCTCATGCAGATATACCTCTTCCCGATAATGGTCATGGACGAAAAGAAAAGGATATTCACCTCATATAAAAAATCCGTGATAATGTTCCTGTCGGCGCCCTTTTCTTCGGCTGCGATATTGATATTTACAGGGTTCCTTCTCGTGCTTTTTTACCCGCTCATAATGGGGTTTGCCGGGCCGCACGCTTCCGGCGTATTCGTTTATGTCTCGCTCTTCCCGATATTTCTTCTGCCGTTTTTTTCGATAATATTCATCATATTCATGCAGCTTAACGCCGCGATAATCCTATTCGAAAAGCATAATATCTACCCGGACCTGAAATCAGTCTGGGAGGAAAAAAGCTGGTCGGACCTGTTCAGGCCGTGGGAGGTCAAATAATGGCCTCCTGGAACGCCCGAAGGACCGCGATAGGAAAGGGAATAAACCTCAAAAAAATCCTCTACATCCTCATAATAGCCGCGGGAGTTGCCGCGCTTTTAAAGAACGGTTATAATTATTTTTCGATGAGGGCGCGCCGTGACGCGTTAAAGGCGGAGATAGCGCAGTTAAAGGAAAAAAACGACGAAATCACCCGCAAGGCGCAGGACCTCTACGCAGACAAAGACTACGTTGAAAAAACCGCAAGGGAACAGTTAAACCTGGCAAAAGACGGGGAGACGGTTATAATAATTAAGAGGGACAAGAAGTAAGGGGGGACTCTCACCTCTCTCCACAAATACAAAAGGCAGCCGTTAGGCTGCCTTTTGTATTTGTGGTTGCGGGGGTTGGATTTGAACCAACGACCTTCGGGTTATGAGCCCGACGAGCTACCAGACTGCTCCACCCCGCGACTAATATAATCTATTATCTCGCTATATTTTCTGTCAAAAGTATTTGAACAGGTTGATCAGATTGAACAGTCGACCGCAGTTGAGCCATGTTCAAACTGCTCAATCTTACCATCTGCTCAACTGCTCTGATTTGGGCCCGGCCCAAATCATTGGTGCCGGGAGCCGGACTTGAACCGGCACGAAGGGTGAGCTCCGGAGGATTTTAAGTCCTCTGCGTC